>JALZUG010000011.1 GCA_023301685.1 Rickettsiaceae bacterium | reverse complement strand
ATTATAATGCACTACCTTCTCATGCAAATGTGTCACTTCCGTCTCAAGCGTATCCACCTTTGCTTCTGTTTCTTCTAAATGCTCTTGCTTGGGTTTAAAAAAGATAATTAACGTACTGCTGATTAATAATAGGAGATATATAACCTTAAACTCTAATGACGTAAAATCATTCTTAATTTCTAGGAATTCTACATAATTCTTATAATATAATAACGTGATCGTTATTCCTAAGATTATCGAAAATAATGACCAACGCCACTTGCATAGTGATGATATCACTATGACATTCGCCATAAATGCCATCAATTGCATTTCTGAGAAATTACTAAGCAGAATTAATAAAAAGCTAAAGCAAATCAATATTACTAGTAAAACAAAATTCCATAATATTGATACGAAATTCGATTTCTTCCAAGAACGTAGCCATAATGGGTAACTAATAAGAAGGGACGATGTACAAAGCGTAATAATATATAGGCTATCCATCAAAAAGACATTCTGATCGTATATGTCATCTGGCAAAGTATTTACGCTTGAAAATACCGACATCATCACGAAAAACCCTAAAAATGCAATCAGCCCATCACTTTTTGGCGTGTTTTTCGCACACAGGTTCCATAAACTAAACGATTTTATCTCATAAACTAGCTTCTCTAGTTTTTTTTTACGCTCTTCTTTGAGACTCTCTATCTCAGATGGATCCTTGATTCCTACCCATCCGCCTGCTTGCTTGAAGATATAATGATATGACAATAGAACCATAAGATTTGCTAGCATCCCTGGTATCAACCCACCTACATTCCCCATCTCGCTCTTTAGTAATAACTCCCACCCCATCGCAATAACAAAACCAGCAAACATCCCTGCCAAAACCGATCTACCACTACTACGAAACCCCAAAACCGACATTATAAATGGGACTGTTACTATTGGAATATAAAATGTACTAGCCCATAGAAACAATTCTAAAAAACTCCCTTCGTACATAGCAAACAATATTGATATTACTCCAATTATTATTGAACAAATACGTGTAGCCAATAGTTCATTCTTAATAAACTTTACATTTAAAGATTCTTTTAAATCATGAGTTACTAAAATAGAGCTTGAATTAATATACGAATCAACAGTAGACATAACCATAGCCATAATCCCCGCTAAAATAATCCCTTTAAAGCCAATTAACCATCTGTAATCTAAAAGAAACAATTTTAGAATATAACTATCTTTAATATCTGGGGCTATAGATAGTATTAATACTCCAATCCAGCACAAAAATACGGCAAAAAGGAAAATCATTGCAGATGTAATAATAAAAGCTTTACTAGCTTGTTTTACATCTTGCGCCATAGCAATTCTCTGGAATATAGCTGGATTGAATGAAGGCATTAAAACCCACAAAAATAAGGAAATATAATAGTAGATTTCTGGATTCTGAAAAGTAAATATAGACTTGTAATCAAATAATGAGCTAGTTGTTATTGTATCTAATACTTGCTTGCTCTCTACATTCTTAAAAAGAAAATAAGCAATGGCTGGAATCATTATACTAAAAAATATAAACTGTATAACATCAGTAAAGGTAACTGATTTTATTCCACCCAAAGATGAATATAAAGTAATAATAGCTCCTGATAGAACGATTCCATAAACTATCGAAACTCCAAGAGCATGCTCAAAAAGTAACCCTGCTATTTTGAGTTGGATAGAAACAATACCACTGACCGCTAAAAAGCCAGCAACTGATGTTATAAAACGCACACGCCTTCCGTATAAATTACCCATTGCTTCAGCAATAGACAGATTTCCTAAAAACTCTGACATTCGTGGCACAAATAGCAAACCCATTATCAAGAAACTCAGAAAGTTTCCAAAGATAAAGATACTCATAAAGCTTATTCCTTTAGTATAAGCAGTAGAAATAATGGTAAAGAAGAATGAACCACCAATCCAGGTAGCAACAATAGTTGAAACCAAAGTCGCTGTGCTAAAAGTTTTATCTCCGACAGCAAAACCCCTTATAGTGTTTACACCTCTACTTGCAAATAAACCTAATACTAAATTAATTATTAAAAATGCAATAAAAATTGTACTATCTATATCAATCATATTCTATTTTATTAAAATACTTATTAACTTCTAATTTAAAGGGAATTTAGGATAATTCAACTATAAGGTTTAATTTGGAGATGATTTTTGAAATTCACTTACAGATGCATTATTTAAAAGAGTAATACCAACTCTGATATTTTTAATACTATAAGGATCTTTTGCATCAAAAGGCTCTCTGTCAGCTTTACCTAGGATCTTAACAACTTGGTTTTTATCAATCAGCTTTTTACCCATATACTTACGAACTTCGTTTGCTCGCTCAGCAGAAATATTCCAGAAATCGATCCCTGATGCCTCTGGTGATTTAACACTGGCAGTATGCCCACTGATTGAAATATAGTTTGGTTGACTACTTACCATCTTGCCAATAACATTGATTATTCTTTCCATATAAGGCTGCAACTGCGACGTATTAGGTTCAAACATAGGCCTGTTATCACTATCCATAATCTGAATGCGCAGCCCTTCATTCGTAATATCAACATGTAAATTATCAGAATATTTCTGAAGCTCTGAATTTTGCTGTATGCTGTTCATGATACTAATAAAGTGATCTTTTTCAACATCACTCATATTGCTAGGTAATCTTGCAGAATCAACTCTATGACCCTTTGAAGGTGAGCCATAAATTAAAGAACTAGATGCAGCGTTGGGAGCACCAACACCTTCTTCTAAATTTGCATCAGCACCACCATCAAAACCAAGTCCAGCCTTATCACTAATTGATTCTGTAGGTGTAAAATATTGAGCAACACCCTGCAAAGTAGCTTTATCAGATACAGATACTAGCCATAGCAATAAAAAGAAAGCCATCATCGCAGTAACAAAGTCAGCATAAGCAACTTTCCAAGCGCCACCGTGATGACCGCCACCTTCAATCTTCTTTACTTTTTTGATAACTATTTGCTGATTCTTAGCCATGATTAGCCCATGATTTTCATTGAGTTTTCATTTATGTAAGTATCAAGCTCTTCAAACGAAGGTCTAAGATCTTCAGGTATATTTTTTCGCATAAATTCAACTACAATAATCGGAGGATTGCCATTTAAATAAGATATAAATCCAGATTTTGCACAATAAACAAATTTCACCTTATAATCACCATATTTATGTAAGAAATGGCCCATTGGTCCAAAAAAGCCATATGCCATTAAAACACCAAAGAAAGTTCCTACAAGAGCCGCGCCAATAAGCGCCCCAAGAACATCTGGTGGCTCCATGATACTTCTCATAGTTATAATCACACCAAGTACTGCTGCAACAATACCAAGCGCTGGCAAAGAATCACCCAAATTAGCATATATATCACCTGGGATAGAAGAATTACCTTTGTATAAATCTGTCTCTTGGTCCATAACATCTTCAAACTGATGTGGATTATCCATACCCATAGTCATCAATCTTAAATTATCCGCCATAAAATTATGAACAAATGGATCTTTCTTAAGAGCTGGAGCAAGCTTAAACAGCTCACTCTCATTTGGATTTTCGATATGGGATTCAATCTCCAACATACCCTTAATCTTCATAAGTTTAAAAGTATTAAAGCTAAACAAAAGCAATTCCATATAATCTTTTTTTGTATATGGTTTTCCTTTAAAGAAATGCTTCAGCCCCGCTAAAGCTTTTTTCAGACAAGATGGTGGATATCCAATAATTACTGAACCAATAGCAGCACCTAGGATAATAATAAATTCACTTGGTTGAAAGAGAATTATTAAACTCCCACCGTGCATAGTATACCCAAGAGCAACGGAACCAAATACAACAACAATACCAATTATATAAAACATTTAATTATGCATCTCTTAAATTAAATAATTTCTGTAGAAGCTATACACCATAGCCCAACAACATCGTGATTATAACTTATTTTTTCTTAATTTGCCAAAGAAACTTTCAATTATTTCGCTAGATTCGTGCGCATTGATACCAGAATATATCTCAGGTCTATGCATACAAGAACCACTAGTATAAAATTGCACTCCATTTTCTACTGCGCCCTGCTTTAAATCTGAGGCTCCATAATATAATCTACTCAGTCTTGCATTTGAAATTGCACTCGCGCACATAGTACACGGTTCCAAGGTAACATAAATATCGCAATCTAATAAATTTTTGTTATCTTTTTCACTGCACGCCATATCAATAGCTAACATTTCTGCATGTAAGTTAGGGTTTTTCATTGATTGCATTAAATTATGCGCTTTAGCAATTATCTTGCTTGTCTGCCTATCTACTATAATACACCCAACCGGGACTTCTCCAGCATCATATGCTTTTTGCGCTTCTTTTAGCGCCTCTTTCATATAATTGTTATTAAAATCAGAAGCTTTCAAGATCATTCATTTCCTCTTCCAACCCAGCTGGATCTTGGTGGATAATAATTTCAGCTCTTGGATACTCTTTCATCAACCTGTCTGCAATTCGATCTGATATCTCATGAGCTTTATTTAGTGACAATGAACCATCTAGCTCAAGGTGGAACTGAATAAAAGGCTTACTCCCAGCAGAACGAGTCTTGAGCTCGTGCAAACCCTTTGCCTCACCAAACTCTCGAACTATTGAAATAATTTTCTTACGCTCCTCGGGACTAAACTCTTCATCTGATAAATTTCTTATTGCATCTCTAAATAACACATAAGACGCATGCATTATATATAATGCTATACCAACTCCTGCAATTGCATCTATATACCACATTGAACTACTCAAATATAACGAGACGACAACTACAATATTAGTAAGAAAATCAGAAAAATAATGCAGTTTATCTGCCGCAATAATCTTAGAACCAGTTTTCTTTACCACATAGCTTTGATAGCAAACTAATACAAATGTAAGAAATATACATAAATACATTGCATTTGCTCCAACTTCTGGATTTTCTGGAGCATCACCAAAATATAAAGCACGTCCAGATGAAAACAGCATAAACAAACAAGAGGCAAAAAAGAAAATCGACTGAGAAAAAATTGCTAGATCCTGAAATTTATCATGTCCGAAACGATGATTGTCATCGGGAGGCATAAGCGCTACAGTCACAGCAATTAAATTAATCAGCGAAGAAGAAATATCAAGAACCGAATCAATTAGAGAAGCTAAAAGAGATTGAGATTCAGTTGCAACCCATCCATAAATTTTTACTATCAAAATAATGCCAGCAATAACAACTGATGCATATGATGCAGATTTTATAAGAGTATTATCTTTTAGTTTTAACATATTGAATTTTTTGTTTGCACTTCACGCATTGAACATTTATCATCTTAGTTGCTGATATTTTAATGTCAATTTAATGTGTTTTATGAGGATAATAATTATGGAAAAAACAGCAAAATTATTGCTTATTGCTTTTACTTGCTTTGCTCTTCAAGGTTGCAATGGACAAATGAATAAACAAAGCGGTGGAACTTTAATTGGTGGCGTTGCAGGTGGACTCCTTGGTTCTCAATTTGGTGGCGGGGAAGGCAAACTTGTTGCAACTGGTGTTGGTGCACTTGCTGGTGCATTAATCGGTGGACAAGTTGGTAAAACAATGGATGAATATGACCGACAAATGATGGAAAAAAGCTCAAGACAAGCTCTAGAATTCTCCCCATCAGGTAATAGTGTTGAGTGGAAAAATCCAGATAGTGGAAATAGTGGCGCAATCACGCCAACTAAAACTTTCAAAGAATCAGGTCGCTATTGTCGTGAATATGTCCAAGAAGTAATGATTGGTGGCGAAAAGCAAAAAGCTTATGGTAAAGCTTGCCGTCAACCCGATGGAAATTGGAAAATTATTAAGTAAGAAACCTTACACATAACTCAGGTTATTCTAAGGGATCACTTATAATCAATTCGCTTGAGCAAGCGTAGCAACCTATAATTTAAGCGTAGCTTATATATAGCATGGTTGCTGCGCTTTTCTTTCGACAATTACATATATAAAATTAAGTAATGATTATTCATCTAAAAGAAATTATTCTAAAAATATGACAACATTAGTAGAATTTAAATCATTATCAAAAAGCTTTCATAAAAAAATACTAGTAGATAATATAAGCTTTAAACTGAACAAAGGAGAAATCACAACCTTAATTGGGCAGAACGGAGCAGGAAAAACTACTCTAGCTAAAATCATACTTGGCCAAGAAAAGTATAATAGTGGCGAACTCATCATCAAACCAAACATAAAAATTGGATATGTGCCTCAAAAATTAGATTTTGGATTTAATATGCCAATAACTGCAAAAGGCCTCTTAAAAACCTTAGCTCCAAATGGAATAGATTACGACCTAATCGATCTAGAAGAATTTACTGGATATAATAAAATTAAAAACCAAGACATCTCCAATATTTCAGGAGGGGAATTACAAAAATTACTGCTAGTTGGAACATTAATGAGCAAACCAGATCTACTAATTCTAGATGAGCCAACACAGTTTCTTGATGTGACTAGTCAACAGGAGTTCTATCAAATTCTTAGAGAACTTAAAGAAAAACTTGGAATTACTATTTTTATGATCTCACATGACTTATTCACTGTAATGAAAAACTCAGATCAAGTTATCTGCCTTAACGGACATGTATGTTGCAGTGGAAAACCGACTGATCTTGACACTAACTCTGATTTCAAGAATGCTTTATCTGAGATCGGAGTATATGTTCACAACCATGATCACAAGCACTAAACACAGTTAGTTAATTATATGATTGAATATCAAATTGAATTTTGGAAACATTTAGCAATCGATGAAATATCAGATGATAATAGCTATATTTTCTCAACTGGCTTGCAAAGCCCGCTAATAAATCTTTTAATCTTCAGGAAGCAGAATATAAAGGATATTAATCTTATTATTGATATAGCAACTAAATTTTTTGCAAAACATAATAATATTCCGTGGGGAATAAATATTATTGATGATGAATATTCACAAAACATCAAAAACATACTATTAGAGAAAGGTTTTAAAAACATCTGTCAGCAATATGAAATGGACACTAATATTGAACAAATCAACACAAGTAATTTATCAGACACAAATATTATTGAAGTATCAGATGCAGATATGCTAGATGATTGGGTAATTCCAATTGCTAGTGCATTTGAGGCAGCTGCGCAAGATAGTAAATTATATCTAGATTTAAGCAAAAAAGCTTTTAATAATGATTCAAATCGCCTAAAACATTTTATATTATATGAAAATGATAAGCCTATTTCCTCTGCAACATTATGCTTTTTTAATAAGGTTGCAAGACTTGATAATGTAGCAACTTTAAAGGAAAAGCAGGGTCTTGGATATGGCAAAAAAATCGTTCAATATTGTACTAATAAATCAAAATTAGCTGGATCTAACAGAATGGTATTTGAGAGCTCACAACAAGGCATTAAACTTTATAGAAAACTTGGATTCTTAGAAACTGGTAAATCGTATATCTATAGTAAATTCAGTTTAGACGAGTAATATAATGACTATAATAATAGCTATATCTACATTGATTGGACTGATTTTTGCACCACTTGGCTGCCTTGTGCTATGGAAAAGATATGTATATTTTGGCGATGGTTTAGCGCATGCAAGCATGCTAGCTGCCGTCATAAGCGTACTACTTGGCATTCCTGTATTTTACGCAGGAATAATTAATACAGCAATATTTGCATTTGTTGTCTTTAAATTAAAAAATAAATCAGGAAACAACGCTGCTATTGGCCTTACATCTAGTGTTATGATCTCGTTGGCACTAATACTTTCTTATATCTTTCCTGGTAAATTTAATTTCACAAGTTTACTGTTTGGTGATATCGTTATAGCTAGCTCAAGAGACACAATTACCTTAAGCATATTACTACTATTCGTAGTAATTTTCTTTCTTAGCTTTTACAAAAAAATTATTCTATTGATAATTAGCAAGGATGTAGCTTCATCAAGAGGTATCAATGTGGGTCTTATAGAATTTATTTTTTTAAGTTTACTTTCATTTTCAGTTCTTGCGACTATCAAAATCGTTGGCGCACTTTTAGTCACTAGTATTATTCTAATACCTGCAATGAGTGCTAGGATTATTTCAACTTCACCTTTGATGATGATAATTCTATCTATCTTTTTTGCACAAATAATGAATATTTCAGGAATTGCTTTATCTTTCTATGCTGATCTCCCATTTGCACCAATAATTATTCTCTGCGGTGGTGGAATTTTTATTATGATTTCAATTTATAATAAGATGAAAATAAAAATGTAATCTATACTATTATTCCTCAAACATTTGAAAAATCGAATCTACTAATTATATATAACTTATAACTTATTTAAGTTTATTAGTTTTAGACAAAGTAAATATGGAGGTAACGATGAATATAGACAAGTTTACAGCTGCAAGTAGATCTGTTCTTTCTACTGCTCAAATGATAGCTGCCAAAAATAATCATCAACAGATTCTACCATTGCATTTTTTAGAAGCTCTTCTTGCGGACGAAAATAATATTATTACAAATTTAATCAATATGGTGGAAGGCGACATTCAAAACATCAGCGCAAGATGCGAAAATGAACTATCGCGAATACCTTCTGTTGAAGTTAGCGGTGGTGGACAAGTATCCATGTCTTCCGAAGGCTTAAAACTCCTAGAAAAATCATTATCACTAGCAAAATCCAATAAGGATAGTTTTGTTACAATTGAAAGGATTTTTGAAGCACTAACTCAGGATAAAACTCAAGCTGGAAAGATATTAAAAGAAAATGCAATCGATTCAAAAAAGATAACAGCTGCTATTCTTTCCATGAGAAAGGGGCGCAGAGCTGATACTGAATCTGCAGAAGAAGGATATGATGCACTTCTGAAATATGGTAGAGATGTAACTGAACTTGCCTCAGAAGGCAAACTAGATCCTATAATTGGCCGAGATGAAGAGATTCGCAGAGCGATCCAAGTTCTCTCCAGACGCTCAAAGAATAATCCAGTATTGATTGGAGAACCAGGGGTTGGGAAAACAGCCATAATAGAAGGTCTTGCACAACGAGTTTATTCAAAAGATGTTCCCGAATCACTAATGTATTGCAAAATTATTGAGCTAGATATGGGAGCCTTAATTGCTGGCGCTAAGTTTCGTGGTGAGTTTGAAGAAAGATTGAAAGCTGTCTTAAATGAAATTAAAGAAGCAAGTGGAGAAATTATACTATTCATCGACGAACTACATTTGCTTGTAGGAGCCGGTAAGACTGATGGAGCCATGGATGCATCAAATCTTCTAAAACCTATGCTAGCGCGAGGTGAGCTCCATTGTATTGGCGCAACTACTCTGGATGAGTATCGTAAATATATTGAAAAAGATACTGCTCTTGCAAGGCGCTTTCAAGCCGTCTATATCTCTGAGCCAACTGTAGAAGATACTATTTCCATTATGAGAGGAATCAAAGACAAATACGAAGTACATCATGGTATCTCAATATCAGATAATGCAATAATCGCGGCTGCGACTTTATCTAATAGATATATTACAGACAGGTTTTTACCCGACAAAGCAATAGACTTGCTTGATGAAGCAGCAAGTAGACTTAAAATCGAAGTATCTAGCAAACCAGAAGAATTAGATGAGCTAGATCGTCGCATTATTCAAATCAAAATTGAGCTATCCGCTCTAAAAAAGGAAAAAGATGAAAATTCTAAGAAAAAAGTCAAAACCCTCTCGAATGAACTTGAAGAGCTAGAATCTAAATCAATGGATTTAAATTCTAAATGGCTTGCTGAAAAATCTAAAATGCACTCTGCTCAGAAAATAAAAGAAGAACTAGAAGAAGCTAAAATCAATCTAGAGAAAGCTGAAAGAAATGGTGATCTTGCAAGAGCTAGTGAATTAAAATACGGAATAATCCCAGAACTTTCTGAAAAGTTAAAACTATCAGAAGAAAACTCTGAGAACAAACTGTTGAAAGAAAGAGTAACAGACCAGGATATAGCCATACTTGTCTCTAAAATCACTGGAATACCTGTTGATAATATGCTTTCCAGCGAAAGGGAAAAACTACTAACTTTAGAAAAAAATCTTGGTAAAACAGTTATAGGACAAGATGATGCAATATCCGCTGTTAGCGATGCAGTTCGCAGATCAAGAGCCGGGATCCAAGACCAAAATAGACCTTTAGGTTCATTCTTATTTTTAGGTCCAACAGGTGTCGGTAAAACTGAATTAACCAAAGCCTTAGCCGAGTTTTTATTTAGTGACAGATCAGCAGTTCTTAGAATTGATATGTCTGAATATATGGAAAAACATTCTATTGCACGTCTAATCGGAGCTCCTCCTGGATATGTTGGCTATGATCAAGGCGGTGTCTTAACTGAAGCCATCAGAAGAAGACCCTATCAAATCATTTTGTTTGATGAAGTAGAAAAGGCTCATCCAGATATATTTAATATTATGTTGCAAATTCTGGATGAAGGCAGACTAACTGACAGCCAAGGCACACTTGTTGATTTCAAAAATACAATAATTATTTTAACTTCTAATTTAGGCTCTGAAATTCTAGTAAATCAACCCGATGGTGAAGATACAAGCAAAGTATATGATCAAGTTATGAAGCACGTACATGCAGCTTTCCGCCCTGAATTTTTAAATAGGCTAGATGAAATAATCTTATTTCATCGCCTAAATAGATCACATATGAATAAAATAGTTGAAATTCAGCTAGGACAGCTCAAATCCATAATTGCATCACAAAATATTGCACTAGAATACGATGAAAAAGCCGTGAACTATTTGGCTGGTAAAGGCTATGACCCTGCATTTGGAGCCCGGCCACTAAAACGAGTTATTCAAAGAGAAGTACAGAATCTCCTGGCTAAGGATTTATTATCTGGCAAGTATAGTGCCGGTCAGACGATAAATCTATCATCTAACGAACAAGAGCTACGCATATATAATTAAATAATAACGTAAATTTAGTTTTAGCAAGTTACTAATTCCGTAGATATAAATGTGATATTAATTACTTTTATCCTGCTTTTCCATATATCATCCCCGCGCAAGGCGGGGACTCATTAGGAGATATTTTTAATTGAACCATAGGATAAATTACTAAATCCTTGAATACGCAGGAATGACGTGAAAATATTAAAGACGTTGAATAAATCTATAATGCAAGGCTTCCTTCAACTAAATTCGTGCTAATAGTATCTATCCCCTTGATGGTATCTACGCATCGTCTTGCAATAAGTAATATTTTTATAATGTAGTAAGACATCTGGATAGACACGCTGCGCTCGCTATGACGCAATTATTTGCATAGAACAATGTACAACAATCGATTGCTTTAGAACGTTACATTGGGAGTATTGGGCCACAGGGTCCATCGCACTTAGCCCTCATCGATGACCTAAGACTAGCTTAATTCCACAAAAAAGAAGTGTCTGGATTAACGCATTTACTTGTTGACACGCCTCTCTGAAGCCACTATGTCATTGTTTTAACAAGCTCAATGATTTTTTTACGGCTTTGAGGATTACTAATCTCGCCAAATGCTCTAATTAGATTCACTATTTCTTTTTCTGAAACAGTTTCTGACTCGCTCTCTCCGTAAACTTCCTGATCTTCTGCAAGCGCAGATCCTATTGCAGCACTGCTATCTTCACCTTGATCATAAAAGTAGCTAATTGGAACTTTTAAGAATTTTGCAAATGCAAATAATTTTCCGCTTGAAATACGATTTGTAGCTTTTTCATATTTTTGTACTTGTTGAATACTAACATCTACGGCTTTTCCTAAATCATTTTGACTTAAACCCAAGATCATTCTTCTCATTTTAAGTCTACGGCTCACAAGTTTATCAACACTGTCAGCTCTTCCCTTTTTTTCTGATTGTTGTTCAGACATCTAAATTTAATTACTTAAAATTATTACATTACCCACGAGTCTTAAAATTAAAAATACTAGTTACGACAAAATCTTACAAGTGTTTTTTTAATTTAATTGACCAGAAATACAAAAGCATAACTGTTAATTGCAGCATCAAGATGGCTAAAACCCAGGCCAAAACAGCAGTTTGTCCATACTCAGAAAATATTGTTGGAAAGAGTAGTTTTAGAGGAATAAAACCATCAATAACATCAATTTTATTTAAATCTAGCTTCCTTAAAACCCGCCCTACTGGATCTATAATAGCTGAAATACCATTATTTCCAGCTCTAATCATTGGTAATCCATTCTCAATAGCACGCATTTTACTAATTTCAAAATGTTGATACGGACCTGAACTATTCCCGTACCATGCATCATTGGTGATATTAATGATTATATCTGCATCACTATTTATTATCCTGACTTCTTCTGAAAAGATAGATTCATAACAAACAAGTGGTTGAATATATAAATTTAAAGAATTCAAGTACAACACCTCTCGCTTCCCTGGTGTATAATCAACTGTTCCATAGGTTATTTTTTGTAGAGAAAGATATTTTGAAAAAGGTATATATTCTCCAAATGGCACTAAATGCGCCTTATGATAGTCAAATTGAAGCTTTCCACTATCATCTAAAGCAATTAAAGATGAATAAATCTCATAATTTTCATCTTGTATTTTGTTATCATTAATACCACCAGATAATAATACTTGACCTTCTTTAGTAAACACAGATTTTAGCGTATTATAGACTGGTTTATAGTAGTATGGCACAGTAAGCGCTGCTTCTGACCAAACAATAATATCTGGAGATCCATCTTGGCTTGACATTTCAACTTGCTTATCTAAGTTTTCCCAAAAAGCTTGCGGATCCCATTTGGCATTTTGTGGAATTGATGGCTGCACTATACGCACTTTCACTTCACTAAGCTCTGTTGGATTTTCTTGAAGCCTAGAAAATCCATAATAAACTATTGAGGCAATAATAAAAAAAGATACAACGACTCGAATCCAAAGCATCTTCTTACTGTATAAACTAGAACCAACATAAGTAGTTGCAAAACTTAAGCCTAAAATACCAAAAATGCTAGAAGCTTGTATTAATACATTGCTCACAGATAAACTATAACCAATTAATGTCCATGGTAATCCTGTAAATAGCCAAGAAATCAACCATTCAATAAACAACCAAGAAATACAAAAAATAAAATGAAATAAAGTATATTTCCTAAATTGCCAGACAAATATTGATAATAAACCGTAAAATATCGCCATAAAGGCAGGAAGTCCTAAAAGTGCGAACGGTATCACCCACCAAAACTGCTCTATATATACACTAACTCCAAATGCTATCCAATATATCGTGCTTAAATAGAGGCCTAAACCAAATAAATATCCATAAGTAGCTGCATCTTTTCTTGATGATGCTTTAGAAATCTGTGCACACAAAAAAGATAGAGCGAATACTCCAGGAAGAAAAAAAACAGGGGCAAATGCGCACCCGCAAAGCGCACCACTTATTACCGATAATTTTCTATTTGATAGCATCTTATTTAAACCACTTGCAGGAAATTCTGTTCGATGATATATAAAATTATAACAATTGTACAGATAACTTAAAATAACAAGGATTTATCATTATGGCAGATACGACAAAACTACTTGAAGGCAAAAAAGGCATAATAACTGGTGTTGCAAATAATTTATCAATTTCTTGGGCAATTGCTCAGGAAGCAAAAAAACACGGAGCTGAAATTGCACTAACATATCAAGGTGAAATCCTAGAAAAAAGAGTCATGCCTCTATCTGAGGAACTTGGATGCGCATTTGTTCAAGAATGCGATGTAACTGATGAAGCCTCCATGGACAAACTATTTGAAGTAGCTAAAGAAAAATGGGGTAAGGTTGATTTTATCATCCATGGAATTGCATTTGCTGACAAAGATGAACTCCGAGGCAGATACATCGACACTAGTCTGAAGAATTTTTTAAACTCAATGAATATATCTTGTTACTCGCTAACAGCACTTGCAAAAAGAGCTGAACCACT
This sequence comes from Rickettsiaceae bacterium, assembly GCA_023301685.1. Classification (GTDB taxonomy): domain Bacteria; phylum Pseudomonadota; class Alphaproteobacteria; order Rickettsiales; family Rickettsiaceae; genus Megaera_A. The sequence goes on along the minus strand of JALZUG010000011.1, from coordinate 17,579 downwards.
TATGAGTGACGGTGGATCAATTATTACTCTTACCTACTATGGAGCAGAAAAAGTTATTCCATTTTATAATGTTATGGGCTTGGCAAAATCTGCGCTGGAGACTAGCGTAAGATACTTGGCAAATGATATGGGACCAAATAATATCAGAGTTAATTCCATATCAGCTGGACCAATCAGAACACTGGCTGCAAGCGGAATTGGTGATTTTAAATCCATGCTAAAAGCTCATGCAAGCACTGCGCCTCTTAAGAGAAATACAACTCAACAAGATGTAGCTGGTGCTGCTTTATATTTATTAAGCGATCTTTCATCAGGAGTAACCGGTGAAAACCACTATGTTGATTCTGGATATAATGTAATGGGAATGAGTTTTTCTGGAAAAGAATAGGAAATAGATATTTTAATCTATTAACTTGATGTTCTATGTTGAAACACTGGATAGCCGCGCTTTACACGCTATGACGGAAATAGTTTTTTTAACTTAGTAAGAAGCCTAGTTGACTAGCAATCCACAACTTTCTCGTAATTGCGAGGAACGAAGTGACGCGGCAATCCTCCTGTACACTCCCCAGCATAACTTGCAGCTACACTGGATAGCTGCGCTTGCTCTCGCTATGACGTTTTATGGGTTTGTTACTAAGACTTGATTCTCCAACCAATTTTAATAGCCTTATCAAGCACAAAATAAAGTATCATATTAGCTATCATAAGGAATATAACTCCAACTAATATACTTCCATCTGCTTTACCTGTGATGCAATATCTGAATCCATCAATTATATAAAAGAATGGGTTTATCAAATTTATCTGCTGAAAAAATACAGGTAGAGCTTTGACTGAATAGAATGTTCCAGAAAGAAATGATAAAGGCGTTATCAAGTAGCTAGTAATCGCCGAATGTTGATCAAATGTATTAGCAATTAAACCAGATAATATCCCTAATTTCCCAAGCAATGTACATGAAGCCAGCAGGTAGAAAACCATTAATAAAGGATGATGTAAGGTGTAGTTTATAAATGGGGCAAGCGCAATTGTCACGGCAACTCCAACTAACAAACCACGTAAGACTGAACCAATTGTAAACGCAAATATAATCTCAGCACTACCTAGTGGTGGAGTCAGTATATCAGTAAGATATCCTATAACTTTACTCATAATAAAAGAAGAAGAGCTATTGGCAAATGCATTTTGAATAATGCTCATAGCAATTAGACCGTAACCCATAAAATCAATGAACTTTATACCATCAATGTCTGGTCTATTTGCTCCAATTGCTAAAACAAATACCGCTAAAAAAATAAGCGCTGAAACAACAGGAGTTAAAATTGTTTGATTATATACGCGAAGAAATCTTTTTACCTCGCGAAGAGTCAGTGTGTATGCACCGTACCAGTTAATTTTTTCCATAATAATTTTATAATTTATCCACTTGTATTTCCTATAAGGCTATATTAGTTTGTTACTTAGCCGAAAGTCAATTTAGTTATATTATCCTCAACATGAAAAACATTATTATTTATATCACGGTGTTATTCACAAGCATATTCTGTTTATACATATATTTTTTTGAGGATATTACTATGGAAATTGGAGAAAAAGAAGCTGCAAACTTGCGCAACGAATTGCATAATCTAAATATGACAAATTCTTTTGATCGCGAAGTCTATTATGATAAATTATTATATATTATTGCAAGTGGGGAGGGATTTAAACCCCAAATATATAGAGACACTAAGGGAATTATTGACTATAGGTTATGGTTTTAATATGGATAGAGGTAGCGCGTCTAAAAGTGAGTGGGATAGTATTTTTAAAGGAAGAGTGTCCTTTGAAGACGCAAAAAATGGTGGAATAACAATCACCAAAATAGAAGCAAGAGATTTAAAAAAATTTGGAGTTTGGTTAAGAGAGGAAGAGCTTGCTAAAATATACGCTCCTTACTGGGATAAAATGCGACTTAATGAAAGAGCCATATTAACAGATTTATATTATCAGCAGCCAAAACTTGCTGGTAGTAAAACAAGATTTTGCGCTAATTTAAAAGAATATTACAGAACTGGTAATCCAGATTATTTTGAATTAGCTATCACCGAAGTAAAATTACATTCTAGCTATTCAAAAAACCCTATAGAAAGAATAGGATTGCAGAATCGAAACGATATTAGAGCAATTATTCTAGATTCAAGAGAAAGCCCTTTATACTCAAACCCACATGATAAATTAATACCAGAAGACAAAAAAATTAAAATTGTCTTAGGAGAAACAATAATTCCAAAAGAGGTCAGTGCAAAATTTCCAAAGACCAGTGATATAGGCGATTACTATATATGGAGGACCCGTATGGACGATAAAGTTAGGTCTGATCACGCAAAATATGAGGGACGAGTTTTTAGGAACGATGCTCAGATGATGCATCCAAGTGAAGATTATAATTGCAGATGTTACAAAGAACAACTACCTATCAACGCCGAAATTATAGAACAAAAAAGTCAGATGCTCAAAGAGTATAATACCAACGAGTATATTTCTACAAATCTATATAGCACCTAAGAATGAATATTTCTTAAGTAGTTCTGCCCTATAGAAAACTAATTGCTAAACAGCAAAAATATTCTATGTAAATAGTTTCATAAGTATGGTATATTTCGCAAATAATTTTATCAACTAAATATTATTCTTTCTCAATGACGAAAAAACTTTTCATTAAAACATATGGATGTCAGATGAATGTTTATGACTCAATCAAAATGCAAGAATTACTTGCTCCATTTGGCTTTGAGTCAACAGAAGATCTTAATGACGCAGATATGGTAATTTTAAATACATGCCATATTAGAGAAAAAGCATCCGAAAAAGTTTACTCCGAATTAGGAAGGATTAAAAAAGTTGCTGATAAAAGAGATAACCGCTCTGAAATGATCATTGCAGTTGCTGGTTGCGTTGGACAAGCAGAAGGTGAAGAAATATTCAGACGTGCTCCATATGTTGACATAGTAGTTGGCCCTCAATCTTACCATACTCTCCCAGACTTGGTAGCAAAATTGGCTAGGTCAGAAAAGCATTTAATTGAACTAGATTTTATTGAGGAAGAAAAGTTTGATAATTTACCACAGGATTTTAAAGCGCAAGGTTCCAGTGCATTTGTTTCAATTCAAGAAGGATGTGATAAATTTTGTACATTTTGTGTAGTACCGTACACTAGAGGCGCAGAGTTTTCTCGGAATGTAGAAGAAATTTACCGCGAATCTATGGCTGTAGTAAGTAAAGGCGCCAAAGAAGTTCATCTACTCGGGCAAAATGTAAATGCATATCATGGCAAAACTGCAGATGATGTAAAATATAATTTATCTGATTTGATTCGCCATGTTGCTAAAATTAATGGATTAGAGCGTATTAGGTATACAACTTCACACCCTAGAGATATGGATGATGATTTAATTGCTTTGCACGGCACCGAAAAAAAACTAATGCCATTCTTGCATTTACCAATTCAGTCTGGTTCAAATAAAATATTAAAAGCGATGAATAGAAAACATACGCGCGAAGAATATTTTACTATCATCGATAAATTGAGAGTTGCAAGACCAGATATTGTTATGTCATCCGACTTTATTATTGGCTTTCCTGGTGAAACTGATGAAGATTTTGCTGATACACTAGACCTTGTGAAAAAAGTTGGCTATGGCCAGTGCTTTTCTTTTAAATATAGTCCAAGACCAGGAACCCCCGCCGCGTCAATGCAGCAAGTGCCTGAAGCGGCAAAAATAGAAAGACTAGCAACATTACAAAAAGAATTATCCAAACAACAATTAGAACTAAATGAATCTAGTGTTGGTAAGATTTTACCAGTATTATTTGAAAAAAATGGTAAGTATGATGGTCATATTGTTGGAAAGACGCCTTACATGCAATCTGCTTATATAGAAAATGCTGATAAAAGCTTGATTGGTAAGATAGTTAATGTCAAAATCAATAAGGGAATGGCTATCAGCGTTTCTGGTGAAATAATTGATTAATTTCTTTATATAAAAAATACATTCATGCTCTTAAGATTTATTATTTTCTGCACTAAAATGGCTTTGTTTTTTGGAACAATGGCGGCAGTTGTTGGTGCATATATAATATATCATTACAGCCGTGATCTACCAGATTATACCCAACTTAAGCAATACCACCCTCCTTCGATTACTCGTATGTACTCTGCAGATGGTAAGCTGATTGAAGAATATGCTAGAGAGCACAGAATTTTTGTACCAATCAGTGCCATACCTAAGTCACTTGTTGAAGCCTTTGTAGCAGCAGAAGATAAGAATTTTTATCACCATTCCGGAATTGATATATTTAGTATTATCAGAGCAGCATTGAACAACATTTCTCACATAATTAATAAAGGACGCGTTGAAGGTGGTTCTACTATCACTCAACAAGTTGTAAAGAATTTCTTACTTACTTCTGAGCGCTCACTGGATCGTAAAATCAAAGAAGCAATTTTATCCTATATGGTTTCACAAGTTTTTACTAAAGATGAAATTCTTGAATTATATTTGAATCAGATCTATCTTGGTAAAGGTGCGTACGGCGTTGCATCAGCTGCACTAAACTATTTTAATAAGTCAGTAGAAGAACTTACCTTAAACGAATCGGCAGTACTTGCTTCTCTTCCGAAAGCTCCTTCGAAATTCAACCCTGAAAGAAATTATAAAAGAGCCTTTGAAAGAAAAAATTATGTTTTAGGCAGAATGTATGATGATGGTTATATAACCGAAGATCAAGCAAGAAAAGCTGTTGAACTGCCAATCAAACTAGCAAAGTTTGATAAAGTGCAAACTATGGATGCAGATTATTATGCAGAAAAAGTTCGTGATGAAGTTATCGGTATGTTTGGTGAAGAATATTTCTATACTGCTGGGCTTACAATACTAACCTGCATTGATTCTAAAATTCAGGAGGCTGCAGCAAATGCACTACGTTTTGGAATTAAAAAATACGATATGAAAAGAGGTTATCGTGGCCCATTGAAAAATATTAGCTTAGTTAATTGGCAAGATGATTTAAGGGTAATGTCTAATCCACCTGGAATCCGCCATTATAAACTTGCGATCGTTCTTTCAGTACAAAATAATCAGGCGAAAATTGGACTAAAAACTGGAAAAACATTCAATATTTTCTTAAAGGACATGAAATGGACAGCTACTAATTTAAAATCTGTGAAGAAAATTTTAAAAGCTGGAGATTTAATTGTAGTTGAAAAAGTCGGGAAAAATTATCAATTGCAGCAGATACCAGAAGTCAATGGTGGGATAATGATTCTTGAAAATGGAACCGGACGAGTTCTTGCTGCTGAAGGAGGCTATGATTATAGCGTGAGCAAGTTTGATAGAACGACTCAAGCAAAACGCCAACCTGGCTCATTAATAAAGCCTTTTGTATACCTATCAGCACTTGAAAATGGAGCAAGGCCAAATGATATCTTTGAAGACGCGCCAATTGAAATTGAACAAGGACCTGGACTTCCTCTATGGAAACCAAGAAATTACGAAAGAAATTTTCTAGGCCCTATGACTTTGAGAAGAGGTCTAGAAAAATCAAGAAACACTGTAACCGTACGAGTTGGTCAGTTTGCTGGCACGCCAAAAGTAACTGAAACTATCAGACGCTTTGGAATTAACGACAATCCATTAGCTGTGCACTCAATTGTTCTTGGAGCCATTGAAACTACTCTTGCAAGAATGACTTTGGCATATGGAATTATTGCGAACGGAGGCAGAAAATTAGAACCGCATTACATAGAACTAATAAAAGACCGTAAAGGTAATGTAATTTATAAACGTGACTACACCGAATGCCCAGAATGTAAGAGTTATAAACTCGATGAAGAAGGCAAAATAATGCCGCCGGAAATTAAAGTAGCTAAAGGGCAAATCATTACTGATGAAGCAAGTAACTACCAAATTACCTCACTAATGATGGGTGGAATTCAGAGAGGTACTGGAAGAGGAGCTAAACATATAAAGCAGATAATAGCTGGTAAAACTGGCACTACAAATAAAGCAAAAGATACCTGGTTTATGGGCTTTACTCCTAAAATGGTTGTTGGAACTTATATTGGCTATGATAACCCAAGAAGTTTGGGTAAACGTGTTTCTGGAGCTTCAGTCGCACTTCCTGTATTTGTTAATTTTATGGAAAATGGCTATAAAGATATGCCATCAGTCGATTTTGTCGTACCAGATTCAATTATGCTTGCATCTATTGATTATGAAACAGGAAAACCTTCTATCGAAAAAGGAGCTATTATTGAAGCATTTAAGGTTAATCACTTCAACCCAATGTTTGAAAATATTGAAGCAGATACGCAGCATCCAGTACAACAAAATGACAACGATCCTTTTGCCAAAATTCAAGAATATGATACTTCACAAGAAGTATATTAATATATACATTCCTATAAATTGATTAAAGAGTAAGTTTATCACTTATTAGTTGATCTTGCACACCTGCTATTTTATTACTATATTAAAATTATAAACATTTTTTGAGTTATATTTATATGGTACTATTAAATAGTAATTTTGATATTGAAAACGCTGAACATACAGGTGGAGTTACAGGAAGTGCAAGGGTAAAACATAAAGTTAAAAACTTATTTTACCAATTAAAGCCCTCTATACTTTCAAATACTCTAATGAGAAGATTTAAAGCAGGTCATGTAGACAGAGAGAATTTTGGTGAAGTAATTGCTTCAAAAATCTCAAGAAGTATAATGTCAGGAATTGATCCAGATTCCGTACCCGAAGTCTCCTTAGTATATAATAAAGAACTAAAGCAAGTGCAAATTGCGTCAAAATATCTAACAGGTGACAAAGTTAGAACTCTGGATGGTTATGCAAAAGAAGAAGGTTCAGTTTTCAAAAAGCATGCTGTTTTTGTTTCTAAATCCACTGGCAAAGCAAAAGAATTTAATTTAAGCGGTGAAAAAAATTCTTCATTAAGAAAAGGTCTTGCATATTCAATTGCTCTATCTTCAATAGTTGGAGACCATGACGTCAACCCAGGTAATATAATGATGGTTGACAATAAAGTTGCCAGAATAGATTTTGGCCATGCGTTTAATGATTTAGTAAACACTGCAAAAATATTTGGTGGACGTGTAAGAAATAAAAGCAATAGAACACTAGACTTTATTAATAGAGAGCATGTTGCTGCCTTTCCTCCCCCTGGTGCTCAATCAAAATTATGGCGAGATTATCCAGGACTTATACCATCGGATGAAATAGCACAAGCATATCATGATTTATCCAAACCTGATAATAACGTTACTCAAGGAATTAATGAAGCAAAAGCCGAGTTTACAAATCTTCTGAATCATGTTAAAACAAACGGTTCAAAAAAGGAAATCAAAGCAGTAACTAAGCACGTTGTAAATTCTCTCAAAGCTATTAATAATAGCATTGGAGGATCTAAAATAAAAGTCAGCTCAAAAAATCCTGACAAATTTCTTGATAAAGTATTTGATAATCTTGGAGAGTTTTGCTCAGAAAATAGAAGACAGATGCGAGGCGTATCAAAATTATTGAAACTACAAAGCAATATCGATAAAACTTTAGAAGAGTTAGCAAAAAGCGGTAAAGAACCAACAAAAAAACAATTAGGTGTAATTCGTGCTCAATATAATGAACTAAAACAAGAAAAAGGTATTGGTAAAAGAAGTTGGTGGAGACCAGGTATAAGATGGGCTAAATGTGAGCAAGGTTCCAGAGCACACAAAGGTTCTCTAAGAAGTTATATAAAAAGTAGAGCTAAACAATTAGGTGTTGATAAATCGCTTGCGAAAGATTTTGCTAACAAGGCAAAATATGCAAAACCAATAAAAGATGATAGCTTGTCAAGAAATGAGCCGAATAAAACAATTAAAAAGGAAGCAAATCCAAAGCACAAATCTCAAGCAATTGTAGTTCAAGCTAATTTACCTCAAAAAATCGTATCAAAACCTAAAAGTGTATCACGTTGATCGTCATTGCGAGGAGTATAATGACGAGGCAATCTATTCGCTCAATGCCTAGTAGTAAGTTATAATATAAATATAACAAAACAATAGATCTAACTATATTAGTGCACAATAACACAAAGTCGTTCCATTGCAAAATAACTAAGGCGTTTTTGCAATCCGCTAGTTTAATACCCTATTATGTGTAAGCACGCCAAAACGATGGATCGCCGTGCATTCGCTTGGCGATAACACAAATTTATAAATAAATAATAGAATAAGATTAAGAATGGTAGCGAGGGAGGGACTTGAACCCCCGACACGCGGATTATGATTCCGCTGCTCTAACCAGCTGAGCTACCCCGCCATAAATGTACTTAACTATGTCCGAATTTAAGGCTGAATGTAACAATCTTGAACCTATAGAATAGGACAGATTAAGAATTACAACTTATAAATTCAAAATAAACTACTAATAATTCCATAGCAATATGAAGCAAAAAAGATTTAGATTCAAGCAGTTTTTATCCAAATCCAAAAAATAATTATTTTATACTAACTACCACACCACCTGTCATTTCAACTAACGATTCAAAATTTAGTTCAAATACACTATTTGGCGTCCCAGCCGCTGCCCATATAGATTCATATTGCTTCAAATCTTCATCTATATAAATTTTTTCTATTTTTGTCCTATGAGCGATTGGAGGAATTCCACCTATCGCAAAACCTGTTACTTCTCTAGTAAAGTCAGCATCAGCTTTTGAAACCTTTTCACCCACAAAATCTTTGATAGATTTTTCATTTATCCTATTAATACCACTTGCTAAAACCAATACAGGTTCATTACCAGGCTTAGCTTTGAATATTATTGACTTACATATCTGACCAACTGCGCAACCAATTGCTTTTGCTGCATCATCTGCAGTTCTAGCACTTTCTTGTAGAGTTTTAATTTCAAAACTCATACCCTCAGCTTGCAAAAAATTTTTTATAATTTCAGAACTTTTTGATAAAAAGCTACCAGACATATATTTGGAATAACTAATTGATATATAAAACAAAGCCCAGAACCAAAGGCTCCGGGCTTATATATATTAACGTTTCGAGAACTGAGTACTCTTACGCGCTTTACGCTTACCGTATTTCTTACGCTCAACAACCCTTGAATCTCTTGTTAAGAATCCATTTTTTCTTAAGATAGGATGAAAATCATCTGAGATACAATCAAGAGCTCTTGCGATGCCATGAATAATAGCTCCAGCTTGACCAGTTGTTCCACCACCTTTTGTAGTACAAACAACATCATACTGAGCAGTAGTATTAGTATCGACGAAAAGTCTTAATATAGCTGTTCTGTATGATTCACGCGGGAAATACTCTGAAAAATCTTTGTTATTTACAGTAATTTTACCTTTACCTGGCTTAACCCAAACTCTGGCAACAGAATTTTTTCTTTTTCCTGTCCCATAACCACCGCCATTTAGCGTAGATTTTTTAGATTTACACTGAATAATTTTTGGTGCTTCAGCTACAGGAGCCACAGTAGTAGGAGACTTTGCTTTTTCTTCTAATTCCTTAAGTGTAGGTACTTCCATTATGATTACTTCTTATTTTTTGTATTTTTTCCAGCAATATCAAAAGCAACAGGCTTTTGAGCAGTATGTGGGTGCTCGGCATCAGCATAAACATATAAGTTACCAAATTGCTTATTACCCATTTTATTTCTGCTAAGCATTCTTTTAACTGCCATCTGCACAACTCTTTCAGGATAGTTCCCTAGAAGAATTTTTCCAGCTGTTGTCTCTTTAATTCCACCTGGGAAACCAGTATGGCGATAGTAAAATTTACCATCTTTCTTATCCGCTTTATTTCCAGAAAGATGAACATGCTTCGCATTGATAATTACTACATGATCACCACAATCCATGTGAGGTGTAAATGTTGGCTTGTGTTTGCCACGAAGCAGAATAGCTGCTTGACTAGCTAAACGGCCAAGAACAATATCTTTTGCGTCAATAATAAGCCATTTTTTTTCTATTTCTGATGGCTTTGCTGAATAAGTTTTCACAGGTAATACTTCTATTAATTAGACATTTTGCACGTAAAAATAGCAGTTATATACCTATATTGTCAAGGACAATTTCATTTTTTTCAAATAGCTGGCAACTTCTGTGAAGTTATCGCATTTCCCAGGCAAATAATAAATATTGAAAATTGCTATATGTAGATAGCATTAATTTGTTTCCAAATGCTTTTTGCTAGATTTTTGCATTGGAGTAAATTTAAAAATGAACCCATTATCTTTTTTAGATAAATCAACATTGGCAGATCCACCATTTTTTAACTTACCAAATAAAATTTCATCCGCAATTGCTTGTTTTATATGAGTATCAATTGCCCTATCAAGTCCTCTGGCACCATTATTATTAAAGCATTTCTCAGCAAAATATTTCTTCACTCCAGCACTAACGCTGAGTCGCACCTTTTTATCAGCCAGCTGCGAACCAAGCTCTTTAATATTTTTAGAAACAATCTTATCAACTATTCCATCAATCGAATTAAATAATACTATATTATCTAAGCGGCTCCTAAACTCTGGACTAAATTGCTGATTTATTGGATCAAGATTTAATATCGGAATTGAAGGCTCTTTACCATTCTCACTAAACCCTATTGAAGCCTTCTCTTTTTCTGCTACAATATTTGTAGTTAAAATAATCATTGTATTCATAAAATTGATATGCTTGCCTGTACTATCTGTAAGGCTACCTTCATCCATAACCTGTAATAAAATATTAAATATTTCAGAATGAGCTTTTTCAATTTCATCAAATAATACAACTGAGTACGGGTATTTTGCAACTTCTTCCGTAAGCATTCCTCCTTGATCAAAACCAACATAACCAGGAGCGCTACCAAGCAATTTTGATATAGAGCTGCTTTCAGAAAACTCAGACATATCAAACTTTATTAACTTCATGTTATTGAAAATCGCAAGCTGCTTTGCAAGCTCTGTCTTACCCACACCAGTTGGCCCTGCAAATAGGTAGCAACCTGTTGGCCTGTCACCTTTTTTCAGTCCTGCCCTAGATAATTTTATACTAGCGCATAAATCATCAATTGCTTGCTCTTGACCAAAAATACACTTTTTCAAATTCGTACTAAGTTGTTTTAATTGACTAATATCATCCGCTTTTTCACCAATATTTGGTATATTTAGAATGCTAGAAAGCAAATCTTCAATATGCTTATTTGTTATAGTCGTTTTTTTCGCTGAACCATCCATTTTACTTCTAGCACCAGCTTCATCAATTAAGTCAATCGCTTTGTCAGGTAAGTGCCTGTCATTTATATATCTTTCTGATAAGTTAATTGCAGCCTTTAACGCTGAATCAGAATAAATCACTTTGTGGTGCTTTTCATAATAACCTTTTAGGCCTTTTAAAATTTCCATAGTTGAATCTTCATCAGGCTCTTCAATGACAATCTTTTGGAATCTTCGCACCAACGCCATATCTTTTTCAAAATGATTATGATATTCTTTAAAAGTCGTGGATCCAATGCATCTAAGTTCACCTTTCCCAAGAGCTGGTTTCAAAAGATTACTAGCATCAGTTGCACCACTATTTGTCGAACCTGCACCAATAATTGTGTGAATTTCATCAATAAATAATATTGCATCTTTATTATTTTTCAAAAATACCAGAAGGTTTTTAATTCTTTCCTCAAAATCACCACGAAATTTTGTACCCGCTACTAAACTGCCAATATCAAGAGAATAAATCACAGCATTTTTAAGTAAATCTGGTACATCACCTTTAACAATACGAATAGCCAAACCTTCTGCAATAGCAGTTTTTCCTACTCCTGGCTCACCAATTAAAATTGCATTATTCTTTTTCCTACGACATAAAATTTCTATTGTCCTTTGAATCTCATTTTGTCTGCCAATTAAACAGTCTATAGAATCGGTATCGGCCCTTTCATTCAAGTTAATGCAAAATTTTTCAACATCGTCTTCTTCATCAGATTTTTCACCGATTTCTTTCTTGAGGTTTTCAAACCCTTCCTTATTTTCTGGCTTTACTTGGCTTTCGACTAAAGTAATTTGCGTTGTTTGGTTTTTTGTAAACTCATCTGTATCAACGCCCTCTTTTTTCTTAATATAACTGAGAATATCTTGACGAGACAACCCTTCTTCACGCAAACAAAGTAAGGCATATGCTTCATGCTCAAAAAAGAATTCAGCTAGTACATGTAATCCGTTAATTATCTTATTTCCACTAGCTTGGCTGTGCAAGGCAGCTCTTTGAATAATACGCTGAAATCCGGCAGTTGGTTTTGCTTCCATCACATCCTTATCAACCAATTCTGCCAAATCATGTTGCAAATAATTTTTCAATCTTTTCTTAAAAGTTTCTATTACAACGCCATTTTCAAGAAAAATTTCTTTTGCATCTTTATCATCTGCTAGCGCAAGAAGTAAGTGTTCATAAGTTGCATACTCGTGCTTGCAGTCCGATGCAATTGTTAAGGCTCTTCGTAATGTAAGTTCTAGATCATTTGAAAGCATATCATCACCTTCTGTTGCATTTTTCCTCGTATCTAATATTAACTATAACAGAACTACACCTACACTTGATCGGAATATTGGCAATAAACAATAATTTTATCTAGATTTGTTGTATGAGTTCATATATGTAGTATGATAAAGTAGATAACATTAAGTTAAACTAGGTTAATCATGGGTAATAAAATCTTAGATAAAATATTTATAGTTCTCGCTGTATTGCTGGTCATATTTGCAGTTGCCAAAATCTATTCCGGCTATATATCTTCTGAAAATACAAAAATCATAGAACCCTCAGAAAAAAACTTAGATATAGTAATGTATGCAAAATCAGGTTGTATATATTGCATGAAAGCAAAAGAACTTTTAGAAATGAAACAGCTAAAATATAAGCAAATTGAACTATCAAATAATAAGGATCTTCATTTAAAATTAGCGAACCAAACAGGTCAAACCACTGTTCCTTATATATTTATCGATAACGATTTCATAGGTGGCTTTCAAGACTTGCAAAATTTGGAAAATGAAGGAAAGCTATAAAAAAATAAAATAATTTTTAGTTAGGAGAATAATTTAATGGCATATGTCCCAATAGTAGTAGAACAAACAGCAAAAGGTGAGAGATCTTATGATATATATTCAAGACTCTTAAAAGAGAGGATTATATTCGTAAATGGCGAGTTTGAAGATCAAATGGCAAATTTAATCGTTGCACAGCTACTGTTTTTAGAGGCAGAGAACCCGGAAAAAGAAATCTATATGTATATCAATTCCCCTGGAGGAGTTGTTAGCTCTGGACTTGCAATTTATGACACAATGCAATATATCAAGCCAAAAATTGCAACTCTTTGTATTGGCCAGGCTTGCTCAATGGGCGCGACCATACTTCTTGCAGGTGAAAAAGGTATGAGATACGCCCTACCTAATAGCCGAGTCATGATCCACCAACCTCTTGGAGGATATAGAGGCCAAGCAACAGATATCGAAATTCATGCAAAGGAAACCATGAAAGTCAAAAAAATGCTACATGAAATATATTCTAAACATTCTGGAAAAACTCTTGCTCAAATAGAAAAAAGTATGGAAAGAGATAATTTCATGTCCCCTAAAGAAGCAAAAGATTTTGGATTAGTAGACAAAATAATTCAAAGTAGAGATTTAATGCTTGTTAAAAAGTAAATATTTACTTTCTGGTAATAAGCTGTTAATAGTTGTATTAATATTGTAAATTTGGGTAGATAATGACTGAAGATTCAGATAAAAAATCACTGCATTGTTCATTCTGTGGAAAGAACCAATTTGAAGTAAAAAAACTTATTGCAGGTCCTTCCGTTTTCATTTGTGACGAATGCACAGAAATATGCTTAGATATAATCAAGGAAGAAGCTAATGAAACTGTAGAAGAAATTATATCTTCTATTCCTACCCCAAAAGAAATATGCAAAACGCTTGATGATCATGTAATAGGACAAGATCGAGCTAAAAAAATATTGTCGGTTGCCGTCTACAACCATTATAAGAGGCTTGAAAATTTGTCTGACGATACAAGTGAGGTTGAACTATTCAAATCTAATATAATGATGATTGGTTCAACTGGATCTGGTAAAACACTCCTTGCTCAAACACTTGCAAAAACTCTAGATGTTCCATTTACAATGGCTGATGCAACAACATTAACTGAAGCTGGTTATGTTGGTGAGGATGTTGAAAATATTTTACTCAGACTCTTGCAAGCAGCAGACTTCAATGTTGAAAAAGCTCAAAAGGGTATAATATATATTGATGAAATCGATAAAATTGCAAAAAAGTCGGAAAATGTTTCAATCACACGTGATGTTTCTGGTGAAGGTGTACAACAAGCACTTCTCAAAATCATGGAAGGAACTGTAGCATATGTTCCACCACAGGGAGGAAGAAAACATCCTCAGCAAGATTTTATTCAAGTTGATACTTCAAATATACTATTTATTTGCGGTGGTGCTTTTATGGGAATTGAAGGCATAATCACAGCCAGAAGCGACAAAAGCGCAATCGGTTTTGCAGCAAACGTAAAAACCAAAGAAGATTTGCGCAACAGTGATATCCTAGAAGATCTTGAAATTGAAGATTTAGTGAAATTCGGCATGATCCCAGAATTTATTGGTAGATTACCAGTAGTGACAACTCTGAAAGATTTAGACAAAGAAGCTCTGATCAGCATCTTAACAAAACCCAAGAATGCCATTATCAAACAATATAAGAAACTATTTGAACTTAACGAAGCCGCTTTGAGTTTTACAGATGACGGTCTAGAAGCTGTTGCAGATAAAGCTTTAAAAAGAAAAACTGGCGCAAGAGGATTAAGATCCATCATCGAAGAGATGCTTCTAGAAAATATGTATAACTTCTCTGATCTTAAAAATAAAGAAGTGGTATACAACCGCTCTGCAGTAGAAGATAAGGAAAAAGCAAAAATTAAAGCAAAAAAATCCGCTAAAATTGCAAAAGCAAATACTGCAAAATCACCAAAAAATAAGCTTGCCGTCTAAATATGACACTACATACTTTCAACAGATCCGAGCAATTAAAACGATTTGTTGATGAGCATTTTGCTACAATCTCATATTCTATGAAACCTATTGTTGGCGACGCTGGATTTCGTGACTATTTAAGAGCAGAAACAAAGGATTCAAGCTATATCATTATGGATTGCCCTCCAAGCTATACAAGCATTGAACCATTTATAAAAATTGCAAATTTTTTAAATGAGAACGATTTTTCCGCTCCAGAGATTATAAAATCAGATATTGAGAATGGTTTTCTGATATTACAAGATTTTGGAAATTTAAGTGTTAAAGACTACCTATTGAAACGCGACAAAGAAGAACAAGAAAATATTTATCATGCCAGTATTGATCTACTAATTCAATTGCAAGATACTAATCCTCCAAAAAACTTAAAACTATTTGATAATGATTTGATGCGTACAGAACTTAGCGTATTTACAGATTATTATATTCCGCATAAAACAGGCAAAACTTTATCAAAAGAAGAGTTGAAAGAGTTTAATGAAATTTGGCAAGCTATTCTAGTAAGCCAGTCGCCTCTTAATAAAAGTATTATTTTAAGAGATTATCATGTAGAGAACATGATGTACTTACAAGAAAAGCAAGGAATCCAAAAACTTGGACTACTAGATTTTCAAGATGCATTAGTTGGCTCACCAATTTATGATTTAGTTTCAATTTTAGAAGATGCACGGATTGATATTGATCGCGATTTTGCTGTAGACTGCATAAAGTATTATGCAAAAAAGAAACAAGTTGATCTGCAACATACGATGCTAAATTATCATATACTTGGTGCTCAAAGAAATTTACGTATTCTGGGGGTTTTTACTCGAAAATACTTAAGAGATAAAGACGATACTTATTTACAATATATTCCAAGAGTGCTTAAATACCTTGAATATGATTTATCACACCCAATTCTTGAACCGATCAAAAATTGGCTTTTAAAAACACAGATAATATAATTTTTATGATAGATACAATAATGCTATTTGCAGCAGGCCTTGGAAATAGAATGCGTCACCTGACGGAAAATAGCCCAAAAACCCTTCTGCCAATATTAGGCAAGCCAATTCTTCACCATGCGCTTGAGTTATGTAGAAGCTATCCTTTCAAAAAAATTGTAATCAATACACATTATTTAAGCAAAAAAGTGGAAAAATCTATTGAAGATTTTAAAGAAGAAAACCCAGATATGCCCCAAATAGTTATTGTCTATGAAGAAGAGCTTCTAGAAACAGGAGGAGCTGTTAAAAACGCACACAGCATTCTTGGTGATGAGCCGATTTTTACTCTGAATACTGATATTGTACTTCGAGCTGAATATAACATATTCGAATTTATGCTCAAAAAATGGGACAAAAACAAGATGGATTTCTTGCTTTTAATGCAGCCATACGAAGATTCTGTTGGATATTCGGGGCACGGAGATTTTGATCTTGACCAAGAAGGAAAACTAATTAGACCTGACAAGCAAGAAAATTACGAATATATGTATTCTGGCTTGCAAATTCTAAAGCCTGGAAAAGTAGCAAAGCACCCTTTGCGCATATTTTCCTTGCGTGAATATTATCTAAACAGTGATAAAGTTATTGGACTGCCTGCACGTGATGCTAGATGGTATCACGCAACTCGCCCAGAAGATATTATAGATATTGAAATGGATATGCTCGCGCACGAAACTGCGTAAAAGAACTATTTCAAATAAAGCTGTAAATACCACGTATATAAATACTAATCAACCGAATCCAAATTCGTCTGAACTATATCACCTGATGCCACTATATCGAAATCTTGATCACCCCATGAACTAGGCAAATCAAACAATGGTTTCTCTTCAACTTCTAAAATAGGATCCTCTTCTATTGGCACCTCTTCTTCAATAGCTTCTTCTATATCCATTGCAGAATTGTCTTCAAGCGTAAAATCAAATTCAATACCCATTTTATCGCAAACCTGCTTTAAAATAGATTGCATCATCTGATTTTTAGCTTTCAGCGCCTTTATTTCCATCTGGTTCTCTACTTTGAGCATCTCCATTTCCTGCTCGTGCCTACCTGTGACAAACTGCATAATCGCATTGCCTTCATACTCTTTATACTGTGCATTAATTTGTTGCAACTTCTGCCTTATCTCAAAACTTAATATTTTAGAATCATGACAGACTATATGTCCTAATACTTTCCTTGCGTCTGCATTGGAAAAATACCAATTTGCTGCATTTTCTACGAGAATTTTTGCATTTAGGTTGAATATCCCTTGCTTCAAAAGCATTTGATCTTGCAGAGTAACTTCTTCCGTCGTCGCTGACATTAGATCACACGAGAAGTTAACACCATATTTGGCCGCTTGCTGATTATAATATTTAACTAATGCATCTCTTTCTGGCGAATCTTTTCCTACTGGATTTTCTATCATTAAAGACAATGGTGCAATCGCCTCTATTCCCTCAGCATGATGAAGTAAACTT
>JALZUG010000010.1 GCA_023301685.1 Rickettsiaceae bacterium | reverse complement strand
TATTTTAAACTAATTTTATTACTAATGTGTATTTAAAACACATTTTAATTGGCAATAATTATCCTATCTAACCCTGATAAATCCTGCTTAATTGATGTATTTTCGAACCTTGCGCGCTTAAGAAGCTCCAATATCATATTTTTTTGTGAATATCCTATTTCAAATACAAGTTTCCCATCACTTTTTAGAAAGTTCCTGGCATTCTGTATAATAGCCTGATATGAAGACAAGCCTTCATTATCAGCATATAATGCAAGATCTGGTTCAAAATCTATGGTTTCTTTAGACATCTGATAAATCTCACTACGACAAATATATGGAGGATTACTAACTATATAATCATATTTTCTTTCTTTCTCTAGCCCGGAGTACCAATCACTCTTTAATATCTTCACTTGATGTTGCACTTGGTGCCTTAAAATATTAGAATGAGCAACCTTTATAGCCTCATCACTTACTTCAGCAGCAGTAATATCAGCTAAAAGAATTTCCTTTGCTAAGCAAACAGAAACAGCGCCACTGCCAACTCCAAGCTCAAGAATATCTATAGTCTCGTTCTGGCCCTTAGCCGCACTATCTTCTTTTAATATATCTATTATTAACTCAGTCTCAGGTCTTGGAATAAGCACATGTTTATCAACAATAAATTCTAAACCATAAAATTCTTGCTTTCCCAAAATATATGCTATTGGTTCTTGCTCTTCTCTTCTTACAACTAGATCAAAGAACCTACTTTCAATATCTTGTTCTAATTCCTTATCATAATTTATTAGTAACTTTTCTTGAGTATAATTCAAAATATGTGCAAGCAATAATCTAGCATCAAGACTTGGTGTTGAACTTTCTCTAAACCTTTCAGTAGCTAATTTCAAAGCATCACGAACTTGCATAAACTAATAATCCACTCTTAAAAAATACAAACCACAAGCTGGAGCAGTTGGACCTGCTGCCCTCCTGTCTTTTGCTTCTAACACTTCTTTTATCTTAATTGGTTTCCACTTGCCACTTCCAACTAAAATTAAGCTACCTACAATATTTCTGACCATATGATGTAGAAATGATAGTGCAGAAATTTGAATTTCAATATTATCCCCATCTCGAATAATATCTATCTTATCTAGTGTTCGCATTGGCGAATTAGATTGGCATTCACTAGCTCGAAACGAACTAAAATCATGTTTGCCTAAAAGAAAATTTGCAGCCTCTTGCATTTTTTCTGCATCTAAATCATGTCTAACCCAATGTTGCAAACCATTATTAATTATGTTTATAGATGGTCGGTTTAAAATTTTATAAACATAATGTCTAGATTTTGCTGAGAAGCGAGCATGAAACTCTAAATCTATCTCTTCTGCAGAAATAACTCCAATTGTATGTGGCCGGGAAAAATGATTAATTGATTGCATTAAGCGCCTTGGATCATAATGCTTCTCTAAATCAAAATGCGCAACCTGACCATAAGCATTGACTCCTGAATCTGTCCGGCCAGCAACAGTAACTGCTACTTTTTCTTTGCTAAAAGAAAAGATTGCATCTTCAATGATCTTCTGCAATGAAAGAGATTCTTTTTGCTTTTGCCAACCACAATAGCCTGAGCCAATATATTCTAAAATGATTTTATATCTATGCATAAGATGTATCTCTAACTAAATAGGACCGCTGGCAAAGTTATAATAGTTACAATTTTGATTCTTTTTTAGCTAAAATTCCTTTGTAAATGCTAGAAAACTCAAAAATTTTCATAGTTGTTATAGCAATAATGCAAGCAAAAAAGATTACAGATACTAGTTTGAACTTTGCTTGGAACTAGTTCCGCTCAAAAAGCTAATCATCTTTTTCGATCTGGTCGGATGTTTCAGCTTGCGAAGTGCTTTTGCTTCAATCTGACGAATACGCTCTCTCGTAACATTAAATTGCTGACCAACTTCTTCGAGAGTATGATCAGTATTTACGCCAATACCAAATCTCATACGTAAAACCCTTTCTTCTCTTGGCGTTAAGGTCGATAATATCCTTGTCGTTGTTTCACGTAAATTTGACTGAAAAGCAGCTTCACTTGGAAGTACAGCATTCTTATCTTCAATAAAATCACCTAAATAGCTTCCATCCTCATCACCTACTGGATTTTCAAGACTGACTGGCTCTTTTGCAATTTTCATTACCTTTCTTACTCGATCTATCGGCATTGACAATCTAGCAGCAATCTCTGCTGGAGTTGGCTCATAACCGAGCTCACCCATCATCTGACGAGTAGTACGAATAATTTTGTTGATAGTCTCAATCATATGTACTGGAATACGGATAGTTCTAGCCTGATCTGCAATAGATCTTGTAATAGCCTGACGAATCCACCACGTTGCATAAGTAGAAAACTTAAATCCTCTACTATATTCAAACTTATCAACAGCCTTCATCAAACCAATATTACCTTCTTGAATTAAATCCAAAAATTGCAGACCTCGATTTGCATATTTCTTCGCAATTGAAATAACAAGACGTAAATTTGCTTCAATCATTTCTTTTTTTGCCCTAGTCGCCTGCCTTTCTCCTTTTTGAATTGCTCCAACAACTCTTTTAAATTCAGCTATTGGAAGGCCTATTTCTGATTCAATTTCACTAATAGTTTTTAATATACGATTAATACCCGAAGATTCTTCACTTAAGAAAGTTTTCCATACAACTTCTCTTTTCTTACCAACTTTTTCAAGCCACATCGAACCAGCATCAGAATTATTATACTCTTTTAGAAAATCAGCTCTTTTAACTTTATGCTTTTCAGCAAGCTTAAGTAACTCAACCTCTTTTGCTACAAGATTTTTATTCACCTCATATATGTCAGAAAGCATTTCCTCCACACGTTTTGAACTGAAATGCATTGAGCTAATTTCGCCAACAAGAAAATTAAGAGCTTCCGTATATTTCTTATTATTTTTCAAGGGAGTATTTTTCGTACCCTTGCAATGAGACTTTGCTTCGCTTAAAAGCACTTCACATGTCTGAGAGATAACTTCCATTTTATCCATAATTGAAGGCAGTAATTCCGCCTCCATAGCAGAAATCGACAGTGAAACAGGCTCTTCTTCATCAATTGATTCGCTATTATTTTCGTTTGATTCAGATTCGCCTTCATTTTGACCATCATCATCAACTTCAACCTCAGCAGGGGTATTTTCCTCTTCTTCATCCATCAATGGCTCGTCATTACCAAGATTTGCATCAAGATCTATAAGATCTCTAAGCATTATCTTTTCATTAACAAGATCTTCATACCATTTGATAAAACGCCTAATTGCAAACGGGCTCTCACATAGTGAATTAAGCATTAGCTCTTTGCCAGCATCAATACGCTTTGCTATTTCAATTTCGTTCTCACGAGATAATAGCTCTACCCCCCCCATATCACGCAAATATAGTCTTACCGGATCGTCGGTAGAACCTAAATTCTCAGGCTCATTATCTTTAGATTCTTCATCATCAGTACTACGACTACTAACTGTTAGCTCTTCATTAACATTGATATCTAGCTTTATATCTTCGCCTTCATCTTCTATAATATCTATCCCAGCGTCAGAAAATTTGGATATAGCATTTTCTAGCTCTTCAACTGATAGCTTCTTAGTAGCTGAAATAGACTTATTCAGCTGATCGTATGTAACGAACCCTTTCTTTTTACCTTCCGTAACCAGACTTTCAAGATTTTTTGCTTCTTCTTTATTAGTATTTTCTTTTGACTTACTTTTTTCCATAAAACTCATGTTTGGTGATCAATTAAAACTTTATTGATTATTTATGAAATTATCGCTTAAGTTATCAAGCTCTTTGGTAACTCGCCTAATTTCTTCTAAATATGACATTGTCTTGGATTGTTCGTCATAAGCGCTACTATTTAATACGTTGACATACTCGTTTTTTAGGAGTAATAAGTAATGCTTCTTATGCAACCATTCAAAAACCTGCTCTCGATCTATACTCTCATCATTTAAAAAAGCATAATCGATAAACAAAATATCAGAGGGAGATAATACTAAAAATCTATCATAAAATCTAGTATTTTTTACTTTATTTGCAATTAGATCTTTATCAACATTATCGTGATCTCTAACTAAATCTACAATCCAATTTTTAAATTCGTCTAAATCAGCATCTTGAAACTGAATATTATGATCTAAATTGCGCATTAAATCAGGGAATTTAATTATAAATGAGCATATTGCATTTTCCATATATTCAATTTCTGAGTATTTTTTTGAATCAAACAATTTATCACTATTACCTGAAACTGATTCCTTTTTACTTTTTTTACGAATCAGATTATTCCATATCATATCCTTAAAATAGCGCCTAAAATTAGCTTTCAGTGAATCATCTTGAATCTGAAAACTATACTCATTTAATTTTTTTTCTAATAAAGATTTAGATTCTGCGGTCCTAAAACTCTTTCCTTTAAACTCCATCTTCCAAATCATTTCAGAAAGACCTATACGACTATCTAATAGCAACTTAAAGGCATTTGCTCCCTTGTTTTTTATCAAATCATCGGGATCAATTTCTTTGGGAACCTCAATAAACGACATAATTTTATCCGCAGATATTTGCGGCAAAGACATGTTAATTAAGCGACCACTTGCCCTGACTCCTGCACTATCACCATCTAAACAAGCTACTATCTCATCTGCAGAACGCCATAATTTTTGTATATGTTTTTCAGTAACTGATGTACCTAAACTAGCTACCGCTTGCTTAAATCCTGCTTGATGCAAAGCAATAACATCCATATACCCTTCTACAATTATAGAGTAATTATCCTTATATGACTGGCCTGTTGCTACATTTTCTCCGTACATTACTTCTGATTTTTTAAAAACCATAGTTTCGGGGGAATTAATATATTTTGGCATTGCATCAAGGACAGCTCTTCCACCAAAACCTACTACTTTATTGTAGACATTACGTATTGGAAACATTATACGCCTATTAAAAACTTCATAGATTCTTCCATCTTCTTTTTTCCCAAATAAGCCAGATTTCAGTAGATCTTTAAGAGGAATAGATTTTTGCTGAAAAAATTTCTCAAGCAAACCACCTCCCGGAGCAAAACCAATAGAAAAACTCTCTATTGAATTTGAAGTTACACCTCTTTTTTTCAAATATTCAATTGTAGGCTTATCTACATTACTTTGAAAAAACTCAGCAGCCAAATTCAGTATATTATAAATCTGATCGGTCTCTTCGTATTTCTGCTCTTGCGCAGCAGACATTTTTGGAAGCTCAATACCATTATCATTAGCAACCTTAATTGCCGCCTCTTTATAGCTAATTCCATTTGTTTCTGATACAAATCTTATAACGTCACCGTGCGCACTACAGCCAAAACAATGATAAAATCTTTTAACATCATTAACTGTAAATGATGGAGTTTTTTCATCGTGAAAGGGGCAAATACCTAGATATTCATTACCTTTTCTAGTTAAAACTAAACGCTGCCTTACAACATCTGAAATTCTAATTGTATTTCTTAAGTGATTATAAAATTCTAACGGAATTCTCATAAAGTATTAAATTAGTCCGAAGATAAAGGTAGATAAAGCATATGTCAGTGGTATAGATAAATTATCATTAATACTAATTTGTTCTGAAAAAAACTCTACAGCTGTACAAAATAAGCAGCTTATCACTATTACAGAAAAACTTGTATTATATCCAATTACAAAATATGACATAATGCTTATAAGCATAGCTGAAAAGAAAAACGAAGCTGACCCTATATAAGATTTTCCATTAAATAACGGTGAACCATATTTCATACCTAACACTGCCGCAATACAATCAGAAACTATAAGAACTAGCCATGAAGTAATTGCCAACCCTTTTGAAAATAATAAGCACGTTACTAAAAAACCAAACGCCATGTAACTTGACCCGCTAAGAACAAATTCACCACTTTTTTCTTCAATTCTTTGAAATTTTCCAAGAAAATTATCAACAAACCCTTTAATTTTAGGATTATAATGCCTAGATATATCTAAGTACAGGGTGATGCCAGCAACAACCGTCAGTGCAATACCCATAGTAATTTTAGAAAGAAAGATATATATTATAGGAAATACAAGACTACATAGATGAAATATCTTACGCTGAATCTCAAAATTGAGGGTTTCACTAGTCATAGGCTTTTTAGCTAGGTTTGACAAATTATACCTGTATAAATATACTTTCAAAACTTAATTTAAACAAGACATAATAATATGGACAAATTCCCAATAACACAACAAGGCTATGATAAGTTGGAACAAGAGATAAAGCAACTAAAGCATGTTGAAAGACCCGCTATCATTGAAGCCATTGCGACCGCTAGGGAGTTCGGTGATCTATCTGAAAACGCTGAATATCATGCAGCTAGAGAAAAACAAAGCTTTATTGAAGGTAGAATATTAGATCTAGAAGATAAATTCTCTAGAGCTGAAATCATAGATGCATCTAAGCTTTCAACAGATAGTGTGAAATTTGGCGCAACAGTAAAAGTTATTGATGACGATACTGAAGAGGAAAGTACTTACCATATTGTTGGGGAATACGAAGCAGATATAACCAAAAAAAGAATTTCAACCCAATCTCCGCTTGCAAAAGCTTTAATTGGAAAGTCAGTAGGAGATATAGTTGAAGTAACAACACCTAAAGGCGGTAAAGCCTTTGAAATAGTAGAAATAAGCTTTCAAAATTTCAAGCTCGATTAAGCAAATATTTTTTGTTTAATATTTTTGTAATTTTGTGCTATAATTG
The DNA here is from genome assembly GCA_023301685.1 of Rickettsiaceae bacterium. GTDB lineage: Bacteria > Pseudomonadota > Alphaproteobacteria > Rickettsiales > Rickettsiaceae > Megaera_A. Next base: position 72,367 of record JALZUG010000010.1, on the reverse strand, counting down.
CAGCAAGTAAAAACAGGGGGACATTTATGTCAGATGTAGTAAAATTACCAGCAATTTCCGCTGGATCTGGTTTTAGTAAATATTTAGGCGAGATAAACAATATCCCTTCACTTACAAAGGAAGAGGAGTTTATGCTTGCAAAAGCATATCTAGAAAAGCATGATCTTGACGCTGCGCATAAGCTTGTAAAAAGCCATTTGAAGCTCGTGGCAAAAATCGCTATGAAGTATAAAAATTATGGACTACCTGTTACTGAATTAGTATCCGAAGGCAATCTTGGCTTAATGCAAGCAGTTAAAAAATACGACCCAGAGCTTGGTTTCAGACTATCAACGTACGCAATGTGGTGGATCAAAGCCTCTATTCAAGAATATGTTCTAAAATCATGGTCGCTAGTTAAAATTGGAACCACATCTGCACAGAAAAAACTATTTTTCAGTCTAAGAAAAATAAAGAATAAAATCACAAGTGCAAATGCGCGCCCAGTCAATGAAGGCGATTATGAGACTATTGCAAAAGAACTTGGTGTAAGCGTAAAAGAAGTTGGCGAAATGAACCAACGCTTATCTGGATCAGATATGTCACTTAACAGATCAATAGACAGTGACGATGATAGCTCAGGTGAAATGATCGAACTAATTCAAGAAACAAAGCCTTCTCAGGAAGTAATTCTGGAAAAAAGCCAAGTTCTAAATAAGCAAAGAAAAATATTAGCCGAAGCAATGCAAGTTCTAAATGAACGTGAAGTGAAAATACTTACAGCTAGAAAGCTCAATGATTCTCCGTCTACTTTAGATACTCTGAGTAATGAATATAGCATTTCAAAAGAAAGAGTCAGACAAATCGAGAACAAAGCTTTTGAGAAGATTCAAAACTATGTGCTAGAAAAAATGACTAGCGATGGACAAATGAGACTAACTAATTAAGGTTATATAATTTTAGTTATATCTTGAAACAGTGGATCGCCGCGCATACGTTCGCGATGACGTAGTGCTATATGCGAGTTAGCTAGAAAAATCTACAACACCAACATTTCGTTTTTTTCGTACATTATTTTCTCTTTTCCCAAACTTCTTGCCACCAATTATACCAGCTATAAACACCATCAATGTGGCAATCAGAACCTCTTTCGTAAGCTCAGCAAAACCAAATACTACTAAAGCAAGCACAGATAATATAGGGTTACCATAAGGTAAAATGTGTAATAATTTAAAATGTCCACGCTTTATAGCATAATCCCATCCATAATAAGCCAGGCTATGAGTCGTTACCCCCATAATAATTAATATATATAATTGACTTGTAGTTGGTATAACAGTTTCCTCAAATAACAAATGCATGATTGCAGAGAAAATCATTCCAGCAAAGCAATAAACTGCAAACAACTCTGGAGTTGGTTTAGAATATTTTTTAGATACAACCATATAGATAGCCCATAAAATAGCAGAAAGTAAAGAAAGCAAATACCCAAAAAGGTAATCTTTCTTAAATACCATTGTATCAGCATCCACGGTAAGCAAAAAGCATATACCTGAAAATGCAATAATACAGGCAATAATATGATTTATTCTAATATCTTCAGAAAGCAAAAAATAAGCAAATATAAACACTAGCATTGGCCATAAGCAAACTATTAGATCAACTTGAACCGCAGGAGCATATCTAAAAGCCATAATATAGAATAAATCATTTCCTACAATACCAAAAACCCCTATCAATATAAGATATCTAGGTCGTTCTAGAACAGACTGCCAATTACCATTAACAGTATTGATAATTGCAGATGCCAAAAACCCGCTAGTAAAAATACCAAATAACACCTCAAAAACTGGGAGCACTTTTAAAGCCACTGCTCCTACAACTGAAAGAGCCCAAATAGCCAAAGCAACTTGACCAATGATAGTAGCTTTAATAGATGGTTCAGGTCTGATTATATCACCCATATAGAAGCCTTTTAACGCATGAATCACTTATAAAACTAGAATCATAATATAGCAAAGTCAAGTATTCAACTTAAGCATATATAGCCAATCTTTTTTTAAGTTGACTTATAAATTTAAAAAAATTACCCTTCTGATTCTTAACATTTATACAATTTGGGTTTATGAAATTTTTTCTTAAAATAATAGTTTTACTAGCTTTAGTTATTAATATAACAGTAGCGCAAGCTACAACTATTATCTGCGTCACAGGTGGAACAGGAGCGGGTAAAACAACTATAGCTAATAAGCTAAAAGAAAAAATAAATAATGAAGCCGTAATAATAAGCCAAGATTCTTACTATAAAGACCTATCTCATTTAACAAAAGAGGAAAGAAGAAAAGCAAATTTTGATCACCCCGATTCTATAGAATTTGCCCTCCTTAAAAAGCAATTATTACAACTAAAAAATGGCAAAACAATAGAAACTCCTACATATGATTTTACCACTCACAACAGAACAGAGGTTGTAACCACAGTTCACCCCAAAGATATTATTATACTTGAAGGGATTCTACTATTAGCAGTACCAGAAATACGTGATCTAGTTGATATCAAAGTATTTGTTGACGTTGAAGATGACGTAAGATTACTTAGAAGAATAAAAAGGGATATAGAAGAACGCGATAGAACTATAGCAAATATCCAAAAGCAATATCTTGCAACTGTCAGGCCAATGCACCAAGAATTTGTTGCACCTAGCAAAAAATTCGCAGATATCATAATCCCTCATGGAGCAGAAAACACTGTAGCGATAGACCTTTTAGTGTCCCAACTAAAGGAAATACTAGTGGCTGGAAAAAACTCTGTCCATGCAAGCAAAAACAGCAACGAGAATCTGACAAAACGCAATTAATTTAATAAGTACCCCGACTCTACTCCAATTTGCTGTAAAAAATTATTGTCATGCGAAATAACAACTAAGCTGCCAGTATAATTATTTAATACATCTATCAAGTGCCCAACAGTCTCCATGTCAATATTATTTGTCGGCTCATCTAGAATCAATAATTTGAATGACCTAGATGCAATTGCAGCCATACTTAGCCTTGCTCGCTCTCCACCTGACAAAGTTTGTATATCAGCATGAACCTGATTATTTGATCTAAATAAATAGTTATTTAGATGCTCGCGAATTTCCGAATCTCTAGCATTCGGCATATTATATTTAATTTCATCAAAAGGAGTTAAACCCTTAAAATTTTTATAAAATTGATCTAAATATCCAATATCATTTTTTTGTGGGATAATCCACTCTCCATAAACAGAAACCTGATCATCAGACATAATGGCTTTTATCAAAGTTGTTTTGCCAGAACCATTTTTACCTTTTATTGCCAACCTCTGATCTGATGTTAATTGTATAGAAATATTGTTTAAAATAACATTGTTATAACCAATTGAACCATTTCTAATCTCTAGAATATTTCTATCACTACGAGCTTTTGCCTGATCAAAAGCAAATTTAGGAGTAATCTTTTTTGGTTCATAAATTAATTCCATCTTTTCTTTTAGTTCATTTCTATAGCCAGAAATATCAGCTTTCCGATTTCCGGTTGTAGTCTCTCCTTTTCTTTTTTTAGCACTTAAATTAATCTTATCACCGCTATATTTATTTCTTCCATATTGCTTGCTTTTCTTAGCACGCTCTTGCTCTTTCATTAATTTCTTATGAACAAAACGCTTTTCTCTGTCTAATTCAAGCAGCTTATTCTCTATTTTAGACTTCTCTTTTTCATGTTTTTCAATGTATGCATCAAAACTACCTCTAAATTGGTGAATCATCCCCCTATCAATATGCCATATTACTTCAGCACATTGATTTACTAGCTCTTTATCGTGGGTTGCAAAAATTACAGAACAGCTAAGTGAATTAATTATAGAAATGAGTAACTCTCTATTTTGCAAATCTAAGTGATTAGTCGGTTCATCAAGCAGTAACAAATCAGGAGACAATTCTATTTTTTGAAAAAACTCTTTGTTAAATCTTTCACCACCACTTAAGCTAGTATAATTCTCTATTATCTGGTCGATATATTCTATTTTTAAGTCAGGGCTAAAATCTATACTACCGCATATAGGTTCGATTTCACATCTCAGCAACTTTAATAAACTAGACTTACCTGAACCATTATTACCAATAATAGCAATTTTTTGGCCTTGCATAATTTGAGAGCTGAAATTCTCAAAACAAGTATTAGAGGCAAACTGAAGGGAAATATCTTGAATTTTTAGTATTATCATAAAATAATTTTTAAGCAAATTTGGAAAATTAGTAATGCCCCAAATCTAAAGTGAGGCTGGCTTAAAAATTATTATCCATCGATTTCTACTAAATTCATTAATATCAAGCTAATTTAACAACAACAAGAAGGGTTGTCAATTATTTTGCTTGATATAGACTAAAAAGTCCATATAAACTAATCTCTAATAAACAAAAAATTTACTTATGAAAAAAGAAATAATAACAATATTAGAAGGCTTCCACGCAATCCTACCATCGCTAATAGAGATTGTTATACACGACATTAAACGAGATAAAATAACCTATAAAAAAGGCAATTTAACAAAACGTGTTATTGGAGATGATTCTTATTTAGATAAAAATGCAGACTATAGAAATATAGATCAATTGATCTACGATCAAGTGACAATCAATGGAAAAGAAATGCGATCAATCTCTGTACCTATCTATAATGGCTCAGAAATCAAAGAGCTGATTTGTATTAACTGCGATATATCCATATTTAATCAAATGCAAACTATATCAAGCCATTTTTTGGACTCCAAAATTTCTAATAAACCAGAAATTCTATTCAAAAATGAATATAAAGAAAAAATAAATAATTGGATAGAACGGCAATTAGAGGAACAGAAGCTTAAACTTGATGAAATAGATTCAAAAACAAAAAAAGATCTAGTTTATAAACTACATATCAAAAATGCTTTCGAAGAAAAAAATGCAGTAGATCATGTAGCAAATGCGCTTCAGATGGGAAGAGCTACAATTTTTAAATATTTAAAAGAATGGAGAAATGATAATGATAAATGAATTTAAGCTTGAAGAATATTTAGCCAAATATGAATTCTCAGCACCGCACTTATTGTGTTGTAGCGATACAGAAAGCTGGTCTATGCATGAAATAATCGACATGGCCTCTGAAAATGACTTAAAATTATGGAATGATCTAAAACTAGGTTATACAGAAGATCAAGGACTGCCTGAGCTAAGAGAAACAATAGCAAAGCTAGACTTTCCAAATCTGGATAAAAATAATATATTATGCTTTGCAGGTGCTGAAGAAGGTATTTTTTGTGCATTATCTGCAGTTCTTAGTAAGGATGATCATGCAATTGTCTTAACTCCATGCTACCAATCACTTGCTGAAATACCTAAATTCCGCGGAGCAGAAGTAACTGAAATTGAATTGCTTGAGAAAAATAACTGGCAAATTGATATTGAAGCCATAAAAAATGCTATTAAACAAAATACGAAAATACTAATTATAAACTTCCCACACAATCCAACAGGACAAGTTATATCATCAGACGAGCAGAAGGAGTTAGTTTCTTTACTTGAGAAACATGATTTATGGCTTTTTTCCGATGAAGTATATAGATTAATCGGCAAGCCAGTTGATGGATGGTCGCAAGCTGCTGCAAATATACACAAGAAGGCAATTTCCCTTGGTGTAATGAGCAAAGCTTACGGCATGCCAGGACTGAGAATAGGTTGGATTGCTTCTCAAAATAAGGAAATTTTAGATAAGGCAAGAAAGATAAAGCACTACACAACAATATGTAATAGTTCACCTGCAGAAATAATCAGCTTGATTGCACTTAATAATAGAGATCAAATCTTAGAAAGAAATAATCAAATTATTGAGTCAAATATTAAACTTCTGGACAGTTTTTTTGAAAAAAATCGAAATATTTTCAGTTGGGTCAGACCACAAGGTGGTTGTGTGGGGTTTGTTAATTACTTAGGCAATGACAAGATGGATAATTTCTGTAATGATCTGGTAACAAAGCAAGGAGTACTGCTACTTCCAGCATCCGCATACTCACATGATTCGCAGCATTTTAGAATCGGATTTGGTAGAAAAAATATGCCAATTGCTCTAGAAAAACTAGGGCAATTCATTTAGATGGAAAATTCTAAAACAAAGAGACAACTTGACTAACTATCAACTTGTCTCTAGAATTTGGCTACACACTACTTCAAGGAGGTTACTAATGAAAACTCTGATAAGCAAAATCCCTTCATCTGTTAACTATAAATTACTCAGAATTGCACTTGGTATTGCATTAATTTTTCTGTGCGCACAAGTTCAAATTCCCTTAAAACCAGTGCCAATATCTTTATACAGTGTTGGTATCCTCATTATTTCCCTGTGTTATGAAAAAAAGGAAGCAATATCTTCAATGGTGTGTTTTCTTACTCTGGGAGCAATGGGAGCACCTGTATTTGCCGGCTTTTCAGCAGGGCTACCTGTTTTAATGGGTCCTACTGGAGGATACTTAATCGGCATGCTTCTTTGTATTTATGTAGTCACCACATTGCGTGAAAAATTTGGTGAAGATAGCTGGATAAAGCTAATTATTTACAGTGCTATTGGCTCTTCATGTCTCTTTATTACTGGAGTACCGCAGCTTGCTTTATATACTGGCATCGAAAGATCACTTGAGCTTGGCCTATATCCTTTCATTTTACCTGGTATTGTTAAGGCAATCTTTACAGGTTCATCTGTAAAACTTATCAAAAATGGCCTCAATAAAATTTAGACCTCATCACTTTATGTGTACTCTTGCCTTTAGTGGCAAGGGTTATTCTCTTGGATTCATAAAAAATTATGAAAAAATTGTCCAAGAGCTAAATAACAATGAAGATACTTTAATTGAAGTTGTAGAGTATATGGATAGTGTATGCTCTCCCTGCCCTAATAAAATTGATGATATAATATGCAAATCTCAAAACAAAATAGTCAAACTCGACAATGCTCATAAAGAAATATTAGCTTTAAATACAGGAGAGTCTATTAGCTGGAAGAAAGCAAAAAAACGTATCAAACAAAATATGAGTATTGAAAAATTTCACAGCGCGTGCAATGGCTGCTCGTGGAAACAATATGGAGTTTGCGAACAAAAACTTTCTAATCTAATAAATAGCTAAAACTGTCACTATATAAGTAAGTATTACGGTCCTATTTACAACAACGCCGATACTTTGAATGTGTATCTGTTCCTACGTTATATAGGCGGTTACCGGCGGCATATAGATAAAAGATACCCAATAATAAGCAAGATTCATATCAGTATTTATAGAAGATGGTTTAGTCGCGAGCACTAACTTTTCTATCCGAAATAGATGATTTGATAAGGCTTGAGGCAATTACCCCTAAACCAATTGCCTCGCATGCGCTGTATTGATTACATCAGCAATAGTGTCATAGGCATTGTCTATTTCCTCTACAGTTACTGAGTATGGGGGAAGCATGTATATCGTGTTACCAAGAGGCCTTAGTAACAACCCCCTTTTTAAAAACTCTGTCTTTAAGTATTTATTCAGATCATTCTTTGAGTTCACTTCAAAAGCCGCAATCGTACCTACACAACGTAAATACTTAATTAGTTCAGGACATTTATCGTATAGTTTTTTAAGACCGTTTCTATGAGCATTATTGATCTGCTTAAGAGCTACCTTAGTTTCTTCGGCAACTAATAGATCAAAAGAAGCAAGTGCAGCGCTACAAGCAATTGGGTTAGCTGTATATGAATGCCCATGAGCAAAAGCTTTATCCCAATTGTCATCCAAAAAAGCATTATAAATTTTTTTGGTTGTTACTGTTAAAGAAAGGGGCAAAAACCCACCTGTAATACCTTTGGATATGCATATAAAATCTGGATCAATTCCAATTTGTTCCGCAGCGAAATATGTTCCCAAACGTCCAAATCCAGTCATAACTTCATCATAAATAACCAAAATATCATATTGCTTAACAAGCTGTATAACTTGCCTAACAAACTCAGGCCTACATATTTTCATGCCACTTGCGCCTTGAACGATAGGCTCAAGTATAATAGCAGAAATACTACCTCCTTTTTCTTCAAGTTGTTTTGATAAGAAATTTAACGCTTCTTCTTCCTTTTCAACTACTTGTTGATCATTGTCCCAAGTATGGGGAAATGGAATAGAAATGATGTCAAATAATAAATTTTCAAAAGGACTATGAAAATTACTTTTCTTACCTACGGACATGGCTCCAAAAGTATCACCATGATACCCGCCGTCAAAACTAAGATATAATTTGCGCTTAGCTTCGTCTTTATTAAACCAATATTGATGTGCCATCTTTAAGGCCACTTCAACTGCGGTAGAACCATTATCCGAAAAGAAAAATTTTGTTAGTGATTTTGGTAATATCGTTTGCAATTTTTCACACAAAAGGACTGCTGGCTCATGTGTAAACCCTGCAAATATCACATGCTCTAATTTTCTAGCTTGGTTATAAATAGCATCACATATTTTTGGATGACTATGACCATGTAAATTTACCCACCAGCTTGATATTAAATCAAGATATTTATTACCATTTTCATCAAAAAGGTACGAACCTCTAGCTTCTTTGATTGCTATTGATAGATTAGCAGTTTTTTCTTGCGTAAATGGATGCCAAATAATGGTATTATCACGTTTTATTAAGCTCATTCTTTTATCTCAAATAATTGTTGCAATTTTGGTGTTAATGAATGCTTTTTAAGCACTTCAAAACAAATACTATTCATATATGGTAATTCTGCTAAAATTTCTACTTTACCATAGAGCTCTATTGACTCCTTGTTTCTGGCATTTGGTTCTCCAGACAATATGACTCCTAGTACTTCTATATTTTTCTGTCTCATATACTCCAAACTAAGTAAGGTGTGGTTTATAGTACCCAACTTTGATCTGGCAACTAAAATGATAGGTATTTTAAGATAAGAGACTAAATCGGAAATAAAGTAGTCATCATTTAATGGCACGAGGAGGCCACCTGCTCCTTCTACAATAAGATTATTTACTTTTGGTAATTTGATTTTTGCAAGATCAATATATTCTCCTTCGATTTGTGCAGCCATATGCGGAGATAAAGGGTTTTTAAATATATAAGACTCTCTATGCACTCTCGTTTTAGAAAGCTTGAATACAGTTTCACTATCTATAGACTCTATACTTCCTGTCTGAATTGGCTTAAAATAATCATATCCTGTATGCAGGCATAACCAGCTTGAAACCAAAGTTTTACCTATATCCGTGTCTGTTCCTGTTATAAAAACAATCATAAAGCGTCTTCTATAATAAAGAATCCAAGATTATATCTTAGATTACAAATTTTGTCATGTGTCTTCAAAAAACTGCGTACTTTGACAAAATCACTAATTGAAGATTTGGATGAGTTAGCTCCTATGTTTCTTAAATATTTGACACTTTCTTTTGCATTGCAAAAAGAGCGGGTGGAGTTATTTTGCGATTCATGCAAAATATTTTTGTTCAATTTATTAATTAGACTGTGAATTTCTTTTTGTGAAGGATATAATCTGGATGCATACTGAATATCGTGTTTTTCCAAAAGATCATACCACTCTTTAAAAGAATCCTTTAATAAACAGGAAAATACAAGAATTTTTGTATGTTTCAGAAGATTCTCAATGACAAGGTTTAAATCATCTGACCATTGCAGGCACATGTTGCTTACAATAACATCGTAATTATTTCTAAGATTTAATCTCTCTACATCACCGTGTATCGTTTTAAAATCAATCTTATTTTCAAATTTCTTAACAGTTCTTTCTAACATAGAAGCTGAAATATCGTTTATATGATAAGCGGATTGAGGAAAAATCTTATACAACTCTCTAATTAAATTACCTGTGCCACACCCTATATCTAAAATTTTATCCGGATTAAGGTTCGGGCATACACTCATCATTTTACTTACAAGATCAAAGGCCGCTTTTTTTTGTACATCATCATATTGGCTATAAGTTATACTAGCTCTATCAAAGTTTTGTCTTATAATATTTTTCATTCAATAAAATCCAAAATAATTTTTGACACTTCTTTTGCATGTAGAAAACCTAGACCATGTTTACCGCTTTGAAAATAGTGAATTTTTACCTTTATATCTGAAAAATTATCTTCTGCTATGATTTTTGGTACAACCATATCATCTATAGAATTGATAATAAGAATCTTTTTTTTATTAATTATCTTAGCCTGCTTTGCAAGCAAACTCAGATCAGCTGCGATTCTCTGTATATTTATATATGAAAAATCACTATTGCTAAATTCAATCCCACAACGCTTGTAAAAACTTTCTAATGTACTTTTGGGGCTTTTATGAAAGTTTGTTTTGAACATTTCATATTCTGATATTCTTGCTGAGCGTAATTGACTATTCTTTCCAAGAAAATTTGTAAATGCATTAATACCTATAAGATATTTTGCTTTTGGCAGTTCTTGGCATAATTTCCAAAAACCTAATGAATGACCAATACCTACTTCAATATCATCATCGCTATAATCTGCTACTATTTTTTTAACTTTTCCCTGATTAAAATAATTCTCTTCTACTAAAATACAGTTATCTTTTTGAAAAAATGGCAACATATTGTTCCAATAATTATTAGAAAATCCTAAACCATGCCTAAAAATTATTCTTTTATTCTTATGCATTTCAAAGCCCCTATTAGTTGGTCAATATCTTCCTTTGTATGACGCGTTCCTAAGGCTATTCGTATTCTAGATGTGCCAGGAGGAACTGTAGGAGGATTTATACAAGAAACTTTTATATCATATGTAAGTAAGCTTTGAGAAACATGTCTTGCCAAATTTCCCTCCCCTAGAATTATTGGAACAATATTAGTTACCGAGCTACCTAAATCTAGATCAATTGCCTTGATTTGACTTCGCAAATAATTACTATTCATATTTAAAGTTTTACGTTTATGCTCAAGTTTAGGTAGGAGTTTCCAAGCTGCCTGCGCAGCTCCTACCACAAAAGGTGCATTGGCCGTTGAGTAAATAAAGCCAGGACAAAAATTTATTAGATAATCTATTATGTTTTGATCGCAAGCAATATAAGCTCCGCTTACTCCTAACGCTTTGCTAAAGGTGCCCATAATTACTGTTGTAACACCGGTCAAATCTATTTCTGTTGATAGCCCATAACCGTTTTTCCCTACAATGCCAGTTGCATGCGCTTCATCTAGATAAAGCAATGCATTATATTTTCTTGCTATGTTAACAATTTGACTTAAAGGTGCCTTGTCACCATCCATACCAAATACTGTTTCTGTAACTATAAACTTTGGTTGTTCATCATTTTCATAAGTAGAAATAAGATCATATAGGTGCTCCCAGTCGTTATGCCTATAACGAATTAACTTGGCACCGCTTAAAAATATTGCCTGATATAAACTAGAGTGATTAAGACGATCAAAAAAAACTAATGGTTCGCTATTAAGGATTTTTCGATCTAAAAGAGAAGATAGTACAAATGAGTTGCATTGAAACCCTGAATTAAAAATCAATGCTGCCTCAGTATTTTTGCAGCGCGCTATTTCCGATTCAAATTGCGTGAATAAAGTACTATTTCCTGACAATAACCTTGACCCCGTAGAGCCTACACCATATTCTTGCGCTGCTTTCAATCCCTTATCAAAAACTATTGGGCTCTTGCTTAATCCTAAATAATCATTACTTGAGAAATCTAAATTGACTTTTTGATCTGGGCTTGTTAATTTCCGTATGAAATTTTTATTTCTTGATATGACTTTGTCATTGTATACCGTTTTCAACATAGGTGAGCCAAAATAAATGCATAGTTTAAAGATTAATAGCATAAATAAAAATGCAAAGATAAAAGATGCAGAAGAAACTTTTTCTCAACCTCTTATCTCACTTTTGTATAAAGCACAAACAGTTCATAGAAAGCACTTTGATCCAAATACCATTCAAGTTAGCACATTACTTAGCATAAAAACAGGTAGCTGTCCAGAAAACTGTTCATACTGCCCACAATCAGCTCATTATAATACAGGTCTTAAAAAAGAGCCTTTAATGATTAAAGAAACTGTGATTGAAGCAGCAAAGCGTGCAAAAGCTGCTGGCAGCACCAGGTTTTGTTTGGGAGCAGCTTGGCGTGGTCCCAAAGATAAAGATTTAGAAAAAGTATGTGAAATGGTGTCTGAGGTCAAATCTCTTGGTCTCGAAACATGTGTTACATTGGGTTTATTACAAGAACATCAAGCGCACTCTCTGAAATCTGCTGGGTTAGATTTTTATAACCATAACGTTGATTGTTCTGAAGAATTTTATGATAAAATAATTACGACTCGTACATTTTCAGATCGCATCAAAACACTTGAATATGTAAGAAAAGCAGGGATAAAAGTGTGTTGCGGAGGAATTCTGGGAATGGGAGAAAACAACCAAGACCGTATCAAAATGCTCTTATTTCTATCTGAATTGGATGATCAGCCTGAATCTGTACCAATTAATAAATTAATTAAGATTCCTGGGACTCCTTTAGAAAACGAAGAAGATGTTGACTCATTTGATTTTATCCGGACAATTGCTTTGGCACGTATATTAATGCCTAAATCTTTTATTAGGCTTTCAGCTGGAAGAGAATCTATGTCAGATGAATTGCAGGCTTTATGCTTTTTTGCCGGAGCAAATAGTATTTTTTACGGTGAAAAATTACTCACAACTCAAAACCCTATTCCAGAAGCTGATAATAATTTATTTTTAAAACTTGGCTTGCAGAAAATGCAGTGATGTTGGGTGCTCTGTTGCAGATAGGAAATTAATTTGAGTTCTTCTAGAAATCAGGTTTATATTTTTATACTTCCTAAAAACTTAATCGCTTCATAAAAACTTTTAGGAATATTTTTAGTTGACTCTTCAATAGTGTTTGTCTAATTCCCTTTACTATTGATGATAAGCTGAAAAAATCAGATCTATAAACATCATTTTCTAAACTTTTTTGCAATTATTATCCACAACTTTTACCACTTAATATTCATAATTTTATCCTACTACGACTAATATCTTTCGAACATTATCTATAGAACAAATCTAATTAATTGGTATTTTCTTTAAGAAAAATGGCTTATAAATTAGATTATCTTTCCTAAGGAAAAAGACTTAGAGGCAGGTTTGTCAAAATTAGGCGCAACTATAACAGGGACTAATTGAAAATTAAAAACAGAAAAATTATTGATAAAACGTAAATAAAAAGAATGCAAAAAACAAACTAGCTTAGGTGCATCTAAGTCAGTTTACTTAGAAAGAATATTCTAGTAGTTTTGCAAATTACTTTTTTAGGTACTCTCAATTCAAGTTTTAGCTATTTAGAAGCTCAACATCGCCACCAAAAGCTGTAGTATTTATTGACGACGTACGCTCAGTCATAAAGCGTAACAAATAGTTAGGACCACCAGCCTTAAATCCAGTACCTGATTTATTCTCTCCCCCAAATGGCTGCGACTCAACTTTTGCTCCAACAATTGATCTATTAGCATAAAAATTTCCTACATGCACTCTAGACCTAATATACTCTATCTTTTCTTCTATTCTAGAATGAACACCGAAAGTTAAACCAAAACCACAATTATTTATTTCATCAATAACTTTATCAAGATTTTTAGACTTAAACTTGGTGATATGAAGGATAGGGCCAAACTTTTCATCAGGAATATCATTAATTGATTTTACTTCAATGATATGAGGATAAAAATAATAGCCACTTTTCATTTTATCATTATGAGGATGCACATATATATTATGTCCCTTTTTATTCATATCTTCTATATGAGAATCCAATATTTCTTTAGCTGATTTATCAATTACTGGACCAATATCAATTGTAAAATCCGAAGTATCTCCAATCTTAATCAATTCCGTAGCACCTTTTAACATTGTAAATAATTCATCATATATTTCTTCTTGCACATAAAGCATGCGAAGAGCTGAGCATCTCTGACCAGCCGAGTAAAATGCTGAAGTTAAAACGTCATCTGTTATTTGTTCAGGCAATGCAGAACTATCGACTATCATTGCATTTTGTCCACCAGTTTCTGCAATAAATGGTACGATACCTGACTTTCTTTGCGATAGAGTTGTGTTAATTGAATGCGCAGCATGACAAGATCCAGTAAATGTAACACCTGAGATCCTTTCATCTGTAACTGCATATTTATTAATATTACTGCCAGAAGTAATAGTAAGGTGTAAAGCTGATTTTGGTAATCCAGCTTTATGCATTAATTTTACTGCAAAATTTGCTATAACCGAAGTTTGTCCTGAAGGCTTTGCAATTACTGTATTACCAGCTGCAAGTGCTGCAACTATTTGTCCTGTAAATATTGCAAAAGGAAAGTTCCATGGACTAATACATAAAAACACTCCGCGAGGATGCATAGAGAGGATATTAGTCTCACCCGTTGGGCCAGGTAAGTGACGCTCCACCATGATCAACTTCGCTTGATTTGCGTAATATCTACAAAAATCAATTGCTTCGATTACTTCATTTATGGCATCATGGATTGACTTACCTGCTTCCTTAATCAGCAATGCATATAATTCAAATTTATTATCTTCAAAAGCTTTAGCAATTTTCTCAAGTATAAGAGCGCGCTTCTCAACATTTACTTTACTCCATTTTTTAAAGCCATCCTGCGCATAATTAATCGCATCTTTGATTTCAACCTCAACACAATCACTAATAGTTGAAAACTTTTCAGCATTTTTTGCAGGACAAAATTTCTCTTTTGAGTTTTTTACCATTGATGCTTCTTTGCCGTTAATAATTGACCCAACTTTGTGGACTTTATCAAAATAGCTAGCTACTTTTTCTTGAATATAATCATAATTAGTTTTATAACCCAACTCGTATCCCATACCATTTTTCCTATTTGGATATATATTTTCTGGAAGTACAATTTTATTAGCACTATCTAATAAATTAAGCACTCTATCATTAACATCGTAAGCTATTTCGTCTATAGAAATATCTCTTGAATTTACTTTACTTATGAAATTAGCAGAAGCTCCATTTTCAAGCATTCTTCGCATTAAATAAGCAAGTAAATCTTTCGTAGTACCGACTGGTGCGTAAATCCTTACACTCCTATGATTTATTAATTCTTTATGTAAAGCATTTCCCATTCCATAAAGCTTTTGAAACTCAAAAACCTTATCGCCTGCAAGCTCAATGACCGTTGCAGCTGTAACAGCATTGTGTGTTGCAAACTGTGCATATATATGCTCATCGTTTTCAAGTATTTTTTTTGCACATGCAATATAATTTAGATCCGTATAATCTTTTTTTGTAAATACTGGATAATGCTTTAGACCTTGTATTTGAGCATGTTTAATTTCTGAATCCCAATACGCTCCTTTTACTAGTCTAATTGGTATCTTTCTTTTAAGTTCTTTAGCTAGAGAAATAATATAATCTATGAATTCATAACTTTTTGTTTGATAGGCTTGTACAACAAGTCCAATCCCTTCAAAACCTTGAAATGACTTATGTCTTAAAAGTTTTTCAATGAACAATAAGTATGCATCTAACCTATATGACTCTTCAGCATCAAAAGTAATTGTTAAATTTTTATCTTTAATTTCTTCAACCAAACTAACAACCTTAGGAAATAGATCTTGCTCTATATCTTCAATTTTAGATAGTTCGAATCTAGGGTATAGAGCTGTTAATTTAACTGATAAATTAGGCCTACTATATAATTCTTCGCCACTATTTGGAAATGCTTCTGAAATAAGCTTTATAGCATCCTGATATTGTTTATAATAAATTTCTGATTGCTCTATGGTTCTTGCAGATTCTCCTAATAAATCAAAAGCAAATTTATAATCTGAATATTCGTCGCATTTCTCTACAGCGGAATGCATTTCATCTGAAAAAACAAATTCCTTACTTAAATATAATATTGCAGACTTTAGAATGGTAACAAAACTCTTCTGACCGAATCTAGCAAATATTTTTGCAACAAGATTTTTAGACCTAATTACGTCTGAATATTTACCAGAAAAATATAAGCCAAATGATGCAAAAATCGTTTTAAATGATTTAGTGCGTTTAAAAAGGAAACTTTCCCAACTTTTGTCAGATAATTTATCGTTTGTAAGCTCTAAGCTGAGAGAAAAATCAGGAATTCTTAACAACCCTTCAGCAAGCCCTAAAATTGCAACTCCTTCATCTTCAGAAAGACTGTACCTATGAAGAAATTCCTCTATTGAAAAGCTAGTATCATCTCTTATTGTATCAATAAATTTTTTACTGTTTGCAATAATAAGCTGCTGCTCTGCTCGCCTAAATTTTGTATTGGGCAAAACTCTTTTTATTACACTTCTTTCATCTTCGAAATCAATCGTAAAAAAATTATTTTTCATGCTCAAATTCTATAAGGTTACATCAACTAGTTTTCTAAATCTATATGCACTTTGTGATCTTGTAGTGACCTATCTTTATAAAAATACAAAGCAAACAAGCCAATAAATGAAGCTGTTATAATGTAATATACACTCGCTGTTATTGTTCCAGTATTTTGCACTAGAGATTCAATTATATATGGAGCAGTTCCACCAAAAACGCTTGTTGATGTATTATATGAAACTGAAAGAGCAGTATTCCTTACCTCAGTTGGATAAAACTCAGCTTGCAAAGCTGGCTCTGGTCCAATATATAAAGCCGCCATTATAGCAATAGTAATTTGAGCTATTATTACATAGCCAAAACTTGCTGATTCGATGATATTTAAAAGAAAAGGACTAGCAATTATTATAAAAACCAAGTTAAATACAAATATCTTTCTTCTCCCGATCTTATCTGATAACCAACCTGCAAATAGGGTAACAAAAATCATTAATACATAGCAAGAATTCACCAAAATACCAACATCACTCTCTGGAAAACCACGATTAATTTTTAAATACGAAATCAAATATATAGCTTCAAGATAGAAAATAATAGACCCAGTAGCATTAATTAAAATTGATATAAGCATATCAAACCAGTGTTTCTGGAATACTACTTTAAGCGGTGATTTAACTACTTCACCACGATACTTAGCCTCTTCAAACAAAGGTGTTTCTTGAGTATTATTCTTAATATAAACACCAATAAAAAATACTACGATACCAATAACAAAAGGAAGTCGCCAAGCCCATAAATCAAATTGTTCAGCTGAAAAAATATTCTTAGTAAGATATGATACTAGTGAGCCAAATAATATACCCAAACAGATACTCATCATGGAAACGCTTCCAAAAAGCCCTCTTTTATTTTTTTCAACATGCTCTATTACAAATGAAATAGAACCAGTAAGCGCTCCGCCCATTGAAAGACCTTGAAGCATACGGAAAACTATCATTGCAATAGTCGAAGTTATTCCCCATGTTTCGTATGTTGGCAGGAAACCTATTGCTGCTGTCGGAACGGCCATACACATAATAGCAAGACTAAGAGCAGCTTTTCTGCCCAACCTATCTCCTATAATACCAAAAAAGATACCACCAATTGGTCTCATTAAATAGCCAACGGCAAATACTAAAAATACTTGAAGTAAAGCAGCACTAGGATCGCTATCCGGGAAGAATTTTTGTCCAATAATTGGTGCGAAATGACCAAATAAAGCGTAGTCGTACCATTCAAATGTATTTGCTACACCGCTTGTTAGCACCAGTTTGCGTTTGTTCATTCCGATCCCCTAATTTAGTGGAATAATAATTGATTTAGTATTTTAAGTCGCTAAATTTCTATATTCTTAAATATATTCATTAAATACTTGTTGCAGCTATTTATCTTTATTAATCTGCTTCTTCTCTGAATAAATAATAAACAGAGTAGAGGGTATAACTACAACCGAACCTAAAATTGTTGCCTCTGTTGGAATTTCTTGAAACACAAGATATGCAATTAATGCAGATACAACTAGCTCAAAATACCTATATGGCGCAAGAGCTGTAGCATCCGCAACTGCAAATGCTTTGAGTAAGAAAAACAATATTAAGTTTGCACTTGCTCCAAGAATAAATAATAGTACAAGTTCTTCGGAAGTAGGTGGAGTCCAATATTGCATTGCAAAAGGCAATGCAAGAACTGCTGTTACAATTGCTGAGTAAAATAGCATACTAATCATTGTTTCCTTAATAACGAACTTCTTATTAATAATATCCAAAATCGCAAAGCAAACTGCCGCAGCAATAAAAATCAAAACCTCAGGATTAAAATCTTCAGCACTTGGATTCAATGTAATAACTAAGCCAACAAATGCTACAGTTGTTACTACCCATCTTTGCCAGATAATATGTTCACTTAAGAAAAATACTCCCAGAACCAAAACAAAAATTGGTATAGTAAAACTGACAACAGTTGCAGTAGTAACCGGCGCAATAGTTAGCCCATAAGTCCAAGCAGCAATGCCTAAAAATAATAGTAGTCCACGCATGAAATGCACCATAGGCCTACTGGTTTTTAGTGTTGACACTCCATAATACAAAACAAAAGGAAGCAATGTAACTGTACCAAACATAAATCTAAAAAATGTGATTTCATAGCTGTGCAAGCGTATACCTGCATACTTTGATATAACGTCATTAATTGAACTGCTAATTAAGCTCAATATAAACCACGAAACACCAACAAAATACATACGAAGTTTAGAATCCATTTTTTAGCTCTCTTAATGCTACTTAATAAAAAATTATGCAAATGATATAATGTTTTTCCAGATTAGTGAAGGAATTTTTTGGAAAACTCTTAATGTTGTATTATTCACACTAATTATTTTCACAAAATCATCAAACTAGTTATACGTAAAATCTAAAAGAGTAATTTTAAACATTTTGGACTAGAATGTAGCAAATAGCATAGAAAAAACATAATTTAATAATTACTTGAGGATTTACATATGAATTTTACAAAAAATATTATTGTTCTATTCGCAACTCTATTTGCACTTAATGCAACCGCTAGCGAATATAAAAATAGTTACTATGAAGATGAGGGCGCTTTACTATTTAAAATTCGTGGCTTTTATCTAAATACAAATGCAAAACTTACAAAGCTTCCGGCATCTGTTGCAAATAGCCCTAAACCAAAATCATTTGCACAAAATGGTTATGGTATTGATACTGCTACGACTTATTTCTTTACAGATAATATTGCTGCTGAACTATCTCTTGGTTTTGGAATTATAAAAGTTAAGAGCGCAGCTTTAGCTGCTGCTTCGAACGCATTTGGTAATGGTGGAGGAAACGCTGGAACAAAAAATGAAATATATTATATACCAGCTACTGCAACAGCGCAATATCACATAGCTCCATTTGGCGCATTTAGACCTTACGTAGGCGGCGGTATTAACGGCACATTTATGCATACACGTTCTAAAGCAATTAAAACTGCAAATGGATTTGGACCAGTATTACAAATTGGTATAGATTTTATGTCTAAAGACGATACAATATTCACTTTTGATGTTAGACAATATTTCTTAAAATCAAAAGTAACATTTAAGAAAGGTTTCCTTAATAGCACATCAAATGTTGGTTCTACTGTAGTCTGGAATCCTATAGTAATTTCCGCTGGGTTTGGATTTAAGTTCTAAATTATTTGAAACATACATTATAGAAAACCCTGTTAATCATTGCGTTTGACAGGGTTTTTTTATCTTTAAAAAGCACTAAGTTGCTGGCGTAAATGATGTATAAGTACTGTCGGCAAAAATATAATTGGAATAGTTTGTTAAATCAATATTCTATAAGTATAACTCTAGTTATTTAGGAGGGATAGCGTCTGGTGGCCTTATGTAGAGTGGCTCAATTGAATCTATCCTACCAGCATTTATTTTATCATCAGCATATCTTGCAATATGAATAGCTCTGACTATTGGAAATCTTGGAAGTAAAACTAATCTATTCATATCTTTAATTTGAGCGTATACTTCTTTTAGACCACTACCAGTACAAACGACTCTACCTGATTGATTTTCTAAATAAGCCTTAATAGAATCTGAGTCTATAAGCATGGGATCTAACATCGTCCCATCTTGGAAAAATTGCTGCACATATAATTGATTTCTATATGCGTTTAACATAATTATTGCAGAATCGAATTCTTTTACTTGCATCTTCAGTCTATAAAATGCTGCTTCAAAATTGGTAATAGCTACTCCTTCAATGTTGCTTGCATATAGTAACCCTTTCGCTGCAGCTAAACCAATACGAATCCCCGTAAAACTACCAGGGCCAACTGTTACAGCCAAATAGTCAATATCGGAATAATCCATAGCAGCCTCTTTAAAAGCTGACTCAATCATAATCATTAACTTTTCTGCTTGAATAGAAGGGGTTAGCTCTTGTTTAAATGACAAAATTTCTTGTCCTCTTGCAATTGCAACTGAACAATTATTGTTTGATACATCGAAACAAAGAATCTTATTCATAAAAAGTAATTTATCACTTGTATATTAGCTCTTTCATGCAATAAGATATCCGATATTGGTGATAATTTAAAGAAAACTATGAAAATAATCTCAGGATTAAGTAATCCAGATCTTGCAGCCAGAGTAGCGGATGAACTAAGTATAGAGTTACTATCAACTAAAATTGATAATTTTCATGATGGCGAACTAAGAGTTCAGGTTGATGGACAAATCGGCAAAGATATTATTATTGTCCAATCAACAAATACTCCTGTTAATGATCATTTAATGGAACTTCTTCTTCTAGCAGATACTGCAAAAAGAGCTGGAGCTAAGAATATAACAGCAGTAATACCATATTTTGGTTATAGTCGCCAAGATCGCTGCACTTATAAAAATGGCCCTATATCTTCCAGCTTAGTAATTAAAATGATTGAAACAGCGGGAGTTAATCATGTAATAACTCTTGACCTGCACTCTACCCAGCTTGAAGGAATGTTTAACATACCTATAACTAACTTAAGTACTGAAAGTATATTTTTCTCCGCCGGCGAAAGTAAACAAAACACTATTATAGTATCTCCTGATATTGGTGGAATTCCAAGAGCAAGAAATTATTGCTCGTTATTTGGAATGGATTTAGCCATAGTAAATAAAACTAGGGATATAAATAATAGCTGTTTGATGAGCGAAATAATTGGCGATGTAGATAATAAAAACTGTATCATAGTTGATGATATAGTAGATGGAGCAAATACTTTGTGTAAAGCAACTGAACTTCTTATGGAAAAAGGCGCAAAATCGATAGAAGCAATAATTACCCACGCAGTACTATCTGGTGATGCGATTAAAAAAATTGAGAAGTCCGAAGTTAGTAAAGTTTATGTTACTGATTCTATTTATCACAAAAAACTTCCAAACAAATTCACCACTTTTCCAATTCATGAACTAGTTGGAGTAGTAATAAAAAATCAAATAATTTAATTGGGCTACAAAATGAAAAATTTATCAATAATAACTAAATACCTTACTTTTATTTTTATCCTTAGCTTGTCGGCAAATATACTGGCAGCAAAACCCGTATCAGTTTCTATAAAAACAGGAACATTGACCATGAAAGATATAATTCAAGCAAATAAAGATATTGCAAATAGTATCTCATCAAAATTTGTAAATAAATCTATACCGGGAACAATAGTTGAAATTAATAATCAAAAGTTTGAAATAAGATTTTTTAGCTTTGAAGATACTATAAATAAGCTAGAAGATGGTACAACTTTTAAAAACTATATTATTCAGAATAATTTATTAGACCTTAAAAGCATAGTTACAAGTCCAATCGATGGAATAACTTTTGAGAGCTTTAGTTCAAGAAGCGCTAGATTAGATGATAAAATATATTTCGGAATTGGATTAAGGCAGGTAGAATAAATTAGAACTGTAGCATCAGTTAAATTATACCATTTCCTATTTTAAATTAGAGATGGTATTACTCTAAAATAATTGGCTCATATGTAACAAGCGCCTGCTGATCAGAGATAATTCCTTGGCAATATGATTTTGTAGGATCAACGAGTAATTGCACCATTGCGGCTCTTCCCAAGAGCATTCTATGATGCATGATATCACGATTTGTCAAAGTTATATCTATATCCCAAATATATTCTCCAATTTTTATTGGAGAACGAATAACTAACCTACTTTCTTTATGACCATTTGAACTTTTGATTGTACGCATACCAACAATTTCAGCAGTAGTTTTTCGACAAACTTTATCATTCTTTTGAATTGGATGAATAATAAATTCAGCAAAATCTTTTCCTTCAATCTTTACTACTTTTATATCATACGCATGCAGGGTAGAGGTTTTTGCTCCTGTATCAATTTTCACCTTTATCAATGGAACATTAAGTTCAGGAAGAGTCGCCCACTCTCTCCATCCAATCATCAGTGAGTTTTCACTCATCCTAACTCCTCATCGTAACTCGCCACACCATCTGCGACCGCTCTTGGGTCATCAAAAGTAGCAACATGGAATAGCGCATCACCATTATTTACTAAAGGCATCATGGTAATTCCTATAACTATTCCAGTTTTTCTTGCTCTAACAAAGTGCCTTTCGATTCCGAATGGATCAGAAATAACACCTAATACCTCACCTTTCTTGACTTTATTTCCAACAGATTTCCTAATATGCATGCTACCACTATGCGGGGCTCGTACCCAGTGACTTGAACCAGCACAGAAAATTTCTCTTTGCTTAGGAATCTTAGTTTTAACTAGTGATTTTTTAAGCATTCCTATGCTTGCTAAAATAGAAAGTATACCTTTTTCTGCAGATCTAATAATTTTTTCGTCGTATCTTAAAGCTTCACCACCTTCAAACAAAAGGATTTTTACACCCTTTTCTGCGGCAGCCTGACGCAGCGACCCATCTCTATAATTTGAGTGTAAAATAACAGGGACACCAAATTCTCTAGCCAAGTTCTCAATTTCAGGATTATCCAAATATGCTCTTATTTGCGGTAAATTAAATCTATGAGCACTACCTGTGTGCAAGTCTATACCATATTCGCATTTTTCTACTATTTCCTTCATAAATTTGTAGGCAATTTGCCCTGCGAGTGAACCTTTTTTTGTTCCGGGAAATACTCTATTTAAATCTCTACGATCAGGAAGATATCGTAAATTTCTATTGAATCCGAACATATTTACAATTGGAACTGCAATTAGCGTACCACTCAAATTTGATAGCAATTTTTTGCGTGACAACACCCTGCGTATAACTTCCACACCATTAATTTCATCACCATGAATAGCAGCTGATACAAAAATAGTTGGCCCTTTTTTTTCTCCCCTAATTACTTCAACAGGTATTGTCATTTCAGTGTGATCGTATAATTTGGAGACACCTATTTCAAAGCGCTTACTTTCTCCTTTTTTAATAACAGTCCCATCTATTACTAATTCTTCTTGCATAAATATAGCCTAACCTTTCATAAAAATCTGAGTTCTAGCTGTTCTATTAATATCTTTTTCAATAAATTCTATTATATTACCAGCCACATTTTTACCCGTTGCTTCTTCAATTCCTTCCAAACCAGGTGATGAATTTACTTCTAATACCAAGGGCCCTCTATTTGAGCGTACTAAATCAACTCCAGATACTTTTAACCCAAGTACTTTCGAAGCCTTAACTGCAATTGCTCTTTCTGCTGGGGTAATTTTAACCATCTCAGCTGATCCACCATTGTGCAAATTAGATCTAAATTCACCTTCAGCTCCTTGTCTTTTCATTGCTGCAACAACTTTATCTCCAATCACTAAGCATCTAATATCAGCACCAGCAGACTCTTCAATAAACTCTTGCACTAGAAAATCTGCATGTAGACTTAAGAATGCATTAATCAAGCTCTCTGCCGCCTTAGTTGTTTCTGCAAGTAATACTCCTTTTCCTTGAGTGCTTTCTGTAACTTTTACAATTAATGGAGCTCCACCAACTGAAGAAATCAAATCTTCTGTCGCATTACCAGAGTGAGCATAGCTAGTAATTGGTATACCTACTTCTTTTCTAGCAAGTAATTGGTGAGCTCGTAACTTATCGCGCGATCTTGTAATAGCAACTGATCCATTTACTGCATAAACTCCTGATACTTCAAATTGACGTAAAACCGCTGCCCCATATACTGTTGCAGACGCTCCAATCCTTGGTACTACAGCATCAAACTCTAATTTTTCCTGCGAATCTTTAGGTTTATAATAAACGTCTGGGTGATTACCGGTAATATTCATGTAGCATTTTAATGGATTTACTACCATCACCTCGTGCCCCCTCTCTTCCGCCGCTTCTACAAGCCTTGCAGTCGAATAAATCTTTGGATTACGAGATAAAATTCCTATTTTCATTTTTCATTCTTTCATAAATTACAGTTTTAATATTGTCATGTAATTTAATCAATAGCCATCTATATCTTTATATAATCCTTATAAAACATAAGCTTGTGATACATAGTATTGAAATAAATGCTTTAATTGACAATATTTACAAAATACTATTTAAACTGTATAGTCTTTTCATAAATAAATACTCACGCACAACTTCATGACTCAGGAAATATTCGTCAATATTGAAAATTGTAGCCTTTCTGGTATCGATTCAATTAAAAGAGTTCAAAGCTTGAGACAGCTATTTTTAAGTCCAGGAAAAATCACAGGGGCAGAAATACCTATTTTAAATAATATAAGTTTCTCGTGTGAAACAGGAGATAGATTAGCCCTTATAGGTAGCAATGGCTCAGGAAAAAGTTCAATACTAAAACTCATTTCCGGCATATACCCACCCGCTCAAGGAACTGTAACTGTTCAGGGAAAAATTACATCGATAATTGAAATGGGACTTGGTATTGAACCAGAATTTACTGGCAGACAAAATATCAAAATATTAATGCTCTATAACAACATGCTAGATAAGTACAACAAAGAGTTTGAACAAAAAGTTATAGATTTCTCAGAGCTTGGAGAAAAAATAGATCAACCTCTTAAAAATTATAGTTCCGGAATGTTATCACGCTTGGCTTTTTCCACTTGTATCTTTCAGAATCCTGATATTTTACTCCTTGATGAAGTATTTGCAGCAGGTGATGGCAAATTCATTACAAAATCTCTTGAGTTTATGAAAAATAAAATAAGCACAGTACCAATTACAATACTAGTTTCTCATCAAGAAGAAATTGTTAGAGAACACTGCAATCGTTGTATTTTAGTAAAAGATGGAAGAATAATAAAAGATGGCAAACCAGATGAAATTATAACATTATACAATTCAGGGAATTATTAATGCTTAAACAAATTTTTACACATAAATATTGGAATGGAATAGTACTTTTAACACAAATTTCAATTGCCCGCAGAAATGCGAATACTTTCCTTGGAAGTTTATGGGGCCTAATTCAACCATTTTTGCATATAACTGTTATTTCATTTTTTATGAGTTTCTTATTAAGATTCGAACCAAAAGTAATTGTTACAAATTTGGTCGGAGCACTACCTTTTTGGACTTTTATTATGAATGGATTATCAGGCGCTGCAGAATCCTTAAAAACAAACTCTACTGTTTTAAAAAGGGTGTTACTGCCAAAAACTTTTTTTCCTATATCAGATATATTTGGAAATTGTTATACTTTGCTATACTCATTTGCTGCCATGTATTTCTCGCTACTTCTCTTCTTTCCAGAAATGCTTACCTGGAAAATAGTTTTCATTCCTCTTTTAGCATTGCCGCTGATTATATCTGTAATGACCAGCAGTATTGTTGCAGCATATGCAACACCATATATACGAGATATCCCCCAATTTTTAAGTGTAATACTTGGTGTGTTATACTGGACTATACCTATTATCTATCCATATAGTATGGTACCAGAATCCAAACAAATATTTTTTGAATTAAACCCAATTTATATAGTAATTAAGCCTATGCAAGATCTCGTTATAACAAGCGAGTTACCAAGCATGTTTTTAATTATTAAATCATGGATAGTTTGTATACTAGTCTCATTAATCAGCTACTTTATATATAAAAAATTAGCAAGAAACGTTATTTATTACTTATAAATGATTAAAATAGCTAAAAAACTTTGCCTATGAAACCGTTACTGTTTTTCCGTTTCAAATACTTGACTATTTTTGTTGGGTAAGTTAAACTCATTTTCGATGATAAAGAGGATATGAGTATGATGCTAACTACGAAAAGTCGCTACGCTGTTATGGCCGTAATTGAAGTTGCTGCAAGAGATAGCAAAACTCCAATTAGGCTTGCAGATATTTCTGAAAAGCAAAATATTCCTTTAAACTATCTTGAGCAGATTTTCTTGAAATTAAAGAAAGCCAATCTAGTTCGCTCGGTAAAAGGACCAGGTGGTGGTTACCATTTAAATTTATCATCAAAAGAAATTTCTATTGAAAATATTGTAGATGCAGTTGAAGAAAATCTAAAAATGACTAGATGTTCTAAGGATAAAAACTGCAGAAAAAATGGTGTTAATTGTAAAACTCATGATTTATGGAAAGGTTTAGGGCGTCATATCAGAGAGTATTTTGCAAATATTTCGATAGATGATGTGATATCAGGTGAAATTAATATTGTTAATTAGAGATTAGAGATACGTAAAATTATGATATATCTAGATCACAATGCTACAACAAATATTCGCCCTGAAGTGTGGGATAAGATGAATGAACTTGCAAACTATGGGCCAGTAAACCCATCATCAATTCATTCATACGGACAAAAAGGGAAGAGTCTTCTTGAGGGAGCACGCAAATCTATTGCGACCCTATTAGGTTTTGAATCTGATCGTCGTAGATATCAAATTACTTTTACTTCTAGTGGAACAGAAGCAAATAATTTAATTATTTCAAATTTCAAAGATCATGAGATTTTTATATCAGCAACTGAGCATCCGTCAATTTATGCATATAGTAAGCATTTAAATAACATCACTATAATCAAAGTCGATCGAAGTGGAATTTTAGACATAGATGATTTAATTCTAAAATTTAAAGAGTCAAAATCCACTAAAAAACTACTATCAGTTATGCTTGCAAATAATGAAACTGGTATTATTCAACCTCTTAAAAAAATATGCGAAATAGCTCATGATCACGGAGCTCTAGTTCATAGTGATTGTATTCAAGCTATCGGTAAAATAGATGTCAATATACCGAATCTTGGTATAGATTTTTTGTCAATTTCTGGTCATAAATTTGGTGGCCCAATGGGTGCAGCTGCCTTAATCGCACTGACGTCGATTCATTTAGAACCACAAATTATTGGTGGAGGTCAAGAACGATCTCTGCGGTCTGGAACTGAAAACGTCCCAGCCGTAGTTGGACTAGGGCTTGCTGCTAAACTTGCAAAAGAAGAGCTGAGTGAGAGGTATGCGCATATGGCTATGCTACAGTCCAAACTTGAAAAAATGTTATTAGAGAGTGATCATTCAATTGAAATCGTTGGATCTGATGCTGAGCGTCTGCCAAATACAAGTTTGATATTTAATTTAAATAAAAAGGCCGAAACACAATTAATTGCCTTAGACCTAAAAGGAGTAGCAGTTAGCTCAGGTTCAGCATGTTCTTCTGGCAAATCTTCTCCATCACATGTATTGTCGGCGATGGGATATGCAGAAGATAAATTGCATTCTGCGCTTAGAATTTCAGTTGGAACAAATACAAAAGAAGACGATATAGATAAATTTATTGCAATATATAACGAGATTAATAAATAAAAATTATGGCGAACCTAGAAAAATTGAGACAAAAAGTAGCTGATGGTGGAAGCAAGTTTCCAGTATATTTGGATAATCAGGCCACAACGAAAACAGATCCTCGAGTAGTCGAAGCGATGCTACCATATTTTACTGAAAAATTTGGCAATCCTCATTCAAAAAGCCATTCATATGCATGGGAAGCAGAAGAGGCTTGCGAGCTTGCAAGAACTCAGGTTGCAAACTTAATAGGCGCCTCGGCAAAGGAAATTATTTTTACCTCTGGGGCCACTGAGTCGAATAATATGGCTCTTAAAGGAATTGCAAGATTCTATGGCTCCAAAAAGAAGCATATAGTAACTGTAGTAACAGAGCATAAATGCGTTCTAGATACGTGCCGGCACCTGGAACAAGAAGGTTTTAAAGTCACCTATCTTCCTGTTAAACCTAATGGGATTGTTGATTTAGATGTGCTAAAAAACGCTATAACCGAAGATACTATGCTTGTATCTGTTATGGCTGTAAATAATGAAATTGGTGTCATTCAGCCTTTAAAAGAAATTGGACAGATTTGTCGTGAAAAAGGAGCGTTTTTTCATTCAGATATAGCACAAGCTTTCGGTAAAATTCCAGTAAATGTTGATGAATGCAATATAGATTTAGCTAGTATTTCTGGACATAAAATATATGGGCCAAATGGCATAGGCGCTCTGTATATTAGGCGTAAGCCTCGCGTTCGTTTATCTCCAATATTTAATGGCGGCGGACAAGAAAGAGGTTTTAGATCTGGAACATTATCAACGCCGCTATCAGTAGGTCTTGGTGCAGCTGCAGAAATTGCTTCAAAGGAAATGGATAAAGATTATGTGCATGTAAAGAAATTATTTGATAAGTTTTTAAGTAAAATACAATCAAGTGCTGATGAAATATATCTCAATGGTGATAAAGACCAGAGATATCATGGAAATTTAAATTTAAGCTTTGCGTATATAGAAGGTGAATCAATGATCTTATCAATCAAAGACTTAGCTGTTTCATCTGGCTCTGCTTGTACATCAAGCTCACTTGAACCATCTTATGTATTGCGCGCACTTGGAGTAGGAGATGACTTAGCACATACATCAATCAGATTTGGTTTTGGTAGGTTTACAACAGAAGAAGAAGTTGAATATGCAGCAGAGTTGATGCTTTCTCGTATAAATAAGTTAAGAGAACTAAGTCCATTATGGGAAATGGTACAAGAAGGAATTGATATTAATGAAATTGAATGGGCTACACATTAGTCCTATAATTATATTTAAATAAGGGAGAAGTATTATGGCATATAGTAATGAAGTAATTGACCATTACGAAAATCCACGCAACGTGGGAGCACTAGATAAAAAAGATTCAGACGTTGGTACTGGTCTTGTTGGAGCACCGGCATGCGGAGATGTTCTAAAGCTGCAAATTAAAGTTGACGATAATGGTATGATTGTTGACGCAAAATTCAAAGCTTTCGGTTGTGGATCAGCTATTGCATCGAGCTCATTGGTTAGTGAGTGGGTAAAAGGTAAAAATGTTGATGATGCTTTGGAAATAAAAAATACTGAAATTGCTCAGCACCTATCATTACCGCCAGTAAAACTACATTGCTCAATGCTTGCAGAAGATGCAATAAAAGCAGCTGTTACTGATTATAAAAATAAGCAAAAGTAATGTCTAAAAAACAAGTAATGCAATTAACAGATAATGCCGCTAACCAAGTAAAAAACTTGCTTGCAGGTAGAGAAAAGTCATCGATAGGTATACGAGTTGGCGTTAAATCTGGTGGTTGCTCTGGCTTAAAATATTTTGTTGAATATGCGGATGAGAAAAATCCTTTTGACGAAATCATTCAAGATAAGGGCGTAACAGTCCTTATTGATCCAAAAGCCTTGATGTATTTACTTGGAACTCAAATGGATTTTGTATCCGAACAATTTAAATCAGGATTCACCTTCACCAACCCAAATGAAAAAGGAAAATGCGGCTGCGGTAGTTCGTTTAATGTTTAGTGATGACGTTGTATGTACAAATTTATCTTGAAAAAATATAAATTTACAGTATGATAACCAGTCATTCTTAGAGGAATTTAAGAATGATACCAATTTTCATTTTGGATTAGAAATGCGTATTTCAAGGTGAAGCTGCGCAGTGTATATACATACATGAGCACAGCTGGATCCTGCAAAATGCGTATATATAATTTAAAATGGGAAATGGTAAATTCGCACGCAAGATACAGCCTTGTTAGTCTGCTTAAGTTCTAGCAGTCTTGGCACTTGCGGAGGTATAACTAACAATTTATAGGAGATATTAAATGTCTAACTTACCTAAAGTTAGCGTCGGTGATTTACTAGACGCTGGTATTCATTTCGGTCATAAAACTTCACGCTGGAACCCAAAAATGGCACCATATATTTATGGTACTAGAGATAATATTCATATTATTGATCTTCAGCAAACAGTTCCTCTAATGCAGATTGCTCTAAAGCAAATCTATGAAACTGTAAAAAACAACGGAAAAGTTTTATTTGTAAGTAGTAAAGTACAAGCAACAGATTTAGTAGCAGAATATGCTGAAAAATGTGGTCAATTCTATGTTAACAATAGATGGCTTGGTGGTATGCTAACTAACTGGAGCACAATTTCAAAATCTATCAAAAAGATTGATAATATTGAAAAAATTCTTGAAGATGAAGAATTGGTTGCAACATATACTAAAAAAGAAGTCCTTGATCTAAATAGAAAAAGAGAAAAGCTCCTAAAATCACTTGCAGGTATCAGAAAAATTGGTGGCAGACCAGATTTGATCGTTGTTATTGATACAAATAAAGAGCACTTAGCAATTACTGAAGCTGTAAAACTAAACATACCTGTTGTTGCAGTTGTTGATAGTAATTCTGATCCAGATAGTATCGATTATCCAATTCCTGGTAACGATGATGCTATCAGATCAATTAGATTGTATTGTCACTTATTTGCGGAATCTGCTCTTGCTGGTATTCAGGATGCAATGACTGATTCTGGTGCTGATGCTGGTCTTGCTAAAAAATTAGTAGATGGTGATAGTCTTGATGGCGTTAAAAAAATTGAGAAAGTAGAAAAAGTATCAAAAGCAAAGCCTGAAACTGCACCTAAAAAAGCTGCTGCTAAAGTAGAAAAAGCTAAAGAAGAAAAAAAGCCAGCAAAAAAAGCAGAAGTTGCTCCAAAAAAAGAAGCAAAAGCTGCTGATAAAAAATAAATTGCATTAAAGATAAAAAAAATTTAGGAGATTGATATGGCTATAACGGCATCAATGGTTAAGGAATTAAGAGAAAAAACTGGTGCAGGCATGATGGATTGCAAGAAAGCACTAGTTGAAGCAAATGAAGATTTTGAAGCAGCAGTAGATTGGCTAAGAACAAAAGGACTAGCAGCCGCTGCTAAAAAAGCTGGCCGCGTTGCAGCAGAAGGTCTAACTGCTGTTGCAATTGATGGAACAAGAGGAGCTGTTGTCGAAATTAATTCTGAAACAGATTTTGTTTCTAGAAACGAAACATTCCAAGGCTTGGTAAAAGAAGTAGCAGAAATTGCTGTTAATCATAGTGATATTGAATCATTGAAATCGGCAAAAGCTAATTCTGGAAAAACAGTAGAAGAAGAAATAGTTGCAAATGTAGCTACTATTGGTGAGAACCTGAACTTGCGTCGTATGCAGACTGTAGAAGTAAATGATGGCGTTATTGCTTCATATGTTCACAATGCTTCTGCAGATGATATGGGTAAAATTTCTGTTATTGTTGCACTTGAATCAACTGGCGATAAAACAAAATTAATAGAAATTGGTAAGCAATTAGCTATGCATGTAGCTGCTGCAAAACCACAAAGCTTAAATAAAGATGGTGTTGACTCATCTATTATCCAAAGAGAAAAAGATATCTTTACAGAGCAATCAAGAGCTTCTGGAAAGCCTGACAACATTATT
Source organism: Rickettsiaceae bacterium (assembly GCA_023301685.1). Taxonomy (GTDB): domain Bacteria; phylum Pseudomonadota; class Alphaproteobacteria; order Rickettsiales; family Rickettsiaceae; genus Megaera_A. The sequence continues at coordinate 40,648 of JALZUG010000010.1, read as the reverse complement.
GAAAAAATGATCGAAGGTAGAATTCGTAAGTTCTTAGAAGAGATCGTTCTTCTGGACCAAGCATTTGTTATTGACGGCAAAACCAAAATATCAGATGTGATTGCTAATCTTGCAAAGGAACTTGGAACCTCAGTTGAGCTAAAGAATTTTGTAAGACTAGAAATCGGTGAAGGCATCGAAAAAGAAGAATCAAACTTCGCTGATGAAGTAGCCGCTGTTGCTAAGAATTAGATTCTTAAGTTTTGTTTTTCTACATTTTGTGTCAGTATTCTATAGATACAAAATGTAGAAAGAGTGTTTATAAAAGTTAGGTCATGTTACATAGCTCTAAGTTATCTAAATCAAAAACTTTTTATGTACCGGCATTAGATGGACTCAGATTCCTAGCTTTTTTCTTAGTATTTATTCATCATACTCCACTATTTAATAACTTTATATATATGTATTTAAATACATATGGTTGGATAGGTGTTGATATTTTTTTCGCTCTTAGTGCTTTTTTACTTTCTCATCTTCTATATATCGAATTCATTCAATACAATTATATTGATAAAAAGAAATTTTTCATACGAAGAGCTTTAAGAATTTGGCCAATTTATTTTATATATTTATTCTTTTCAGAGCTGCCTGATAAGCCTCTAATGGTATTTACCTCAAATATATATGCTGTTGTTAAAAACGTATCTGTAGGACATATATGGACCATTTCTTTTGAAGAACAAGTATATTTCTTTTTGCCTTTTACTCTAGTTTTTCTAATAAAAATTAGAAAGAAATTTATATGTGGGATAACAATTTTTGTATTTTTCTCTTTAATAAAATACTTATTTATTAGCAATAATGTTTATTACAATGCGATATATATTTTACCTATCACTCACTTTGAATCTATATATTTTGGAGTCTTACTTGGCTTGGGATATTTTGATAATTTTTTAAAAACAATAAACAGCAAATACTTACTATTTATCATATTGACTCTATTTTTATCAATTTCTAATTTAGATATTACTAAGGTAAATTATAAACTCCACTATATAAATTTTATAGGTGGTGTGTGCTCTACTTTAATGGTACATCTAGCAACACGAAACAACAATATAGTCTCCTATATCCTATCTTTTAAAGCGCTTAGATATTTGGGAAAAATTTCATATGGACTCTATTTATACCATGTAGATGTTATTTTCAAAATTAATAATATCTTTGCAGGAACTAGTATAGCAAACCCTTATTTTTTGTTTGCTACACATTTATTAACAACCATTGCTATTGCAACTTTATCTTGGCATTTGATCGAAAAGCCCTTTTTAAAACTAAAAAATAAATTTGAGATTATACGCTCAAGAAGTGTTGTCCTATAGTAGATAGCTCTTACTCATGTGGACGTGAGATTATTTTTGTTTTTATTAAGAATGCTTTTAGTTTTTTTAAGGCAAATCTTCCTATTGCAGTCTTTTTAATTGTAGGAAGAAGAATTTTATAAATAAACTTTCTTAATAGTAGTGGAATAAATGTTACGATAATAAAATATTGCTTCTTTATAATAAACACTATATCACTTTTATTTCTTGAGTAATTATAAAAATAAGAGCCATATTTATTTCTAGCTATAATCCATTCCTTGTTTATTTGATTTTTTGGATCTTTGTGATTCTCCACAGTTCCTGTAAAAGTACCACGAAATAGATGAAATCCTATAGTTTTATCATTATAGAAATACTCTCTTGTCAATGTTTCAAATGAATGAGTGCCTATTATTTTATTTAGCTCAGGCGCCTCTCTTTGAGAAAAAGTAAAAAACTTTTTATTAGAAAGTTTTTCTCTTATTTTCCATCCTACGTCATATGAAAACTCAAACCCTTCAGAAATTGGATATTTCTTAAATGACTCCTTTCGTTTTTCTTCACTAACATCTGCAAAAAAATCAACTCCTTTAAGAGTATCTGTCTTGTAAGCACATCCGTATGCTGATGGAAACCAAGGATCTCCTATTCCTATTTTATTAGGGTACGGAGCACCAATCGCTACATTAGCTTTGTTTTGTTCTAAGTAATCTTTCAGACTATTTAAATATCCGTTTTGCACCCAAAAAAAATCAGGATCATGAACCAACAGGTACTTTGTAGTAGTTTTTTCTTTAACAAGACTTAAACCTTCGCCATGCTGTCCACTTGCAGATTCTTCTTTTGGTAACAAGTATATTACTTCAATGTTTTGGTATTTAGCTGAATATTCCTTGGTCAACTCTTCTAATTCTTGCTTCTGATGTGGAGAAGAATTATCAACTATAATCAATTTAAAGCAACTAGGATCGTTTGCTTCAAACAATATCTTTAACTGCCATTTGATATATACAGAACTTTTATAGTTTACAATACCAATGGTCCATTCAGGTTTTTGAGTAGACATTTCGTTTTTACTTTGAATATTTTATTACTTTTTCAGCTATATACTCTCTGTCATCTTCTGTAACCCACCATCCAACTGGAATACATAAATGAGTATCATCAAACTTTTGAGCATTAGGCAATTCAGCAGCATGAAAATCTTTAAACATTGAATGAACATCATTTCTCGCATGAACTTTAGAAGCACCTATTCCATCTGCTTTTAATTTAGACATTACTTCATCACGATTATTAACATGAAAAGTATATAACCAATAAGCTGATTTACCTTTTGGATTTTCCGGTATTAAATTAATAGAACCAATATCTTTAAATGCATCATTATAAAATAAAGCGTTTTCTCTATGCTTCGATACAATCCAATTTAGATTAGAAAAATTCTCTATACCAACAGTTGCACATATATCATTCATATGCGCTTTATAACCAGCTTCAACAACATCTATTTCACATCGCAGATCTTTTGCATCATTGGTTTCTCTGTTAATACCATACCATCTGAGTAATTTTCCACGCTTATAGTCTTCTTCAGATTTGCAAATTAAAATACCACCATCAACGCTTGTAATGTGTTTTATAGCTTGCAGAGAGTGCATTACGAAGTCTGATTCATTACCTACAGGCTTACCGTTATATTCTGTCCCCATTGAATGGGCGCCATCTTCTATTACTTTAATACCATGTGCACTAGCTATCTGATTTATTCTTTCAATATCGCAAGGATTTCCACCCCAATGAACCATAACAATAGCTTTCGTATTTTTAGTTATTTTTCTTTCAATATCATCAGGATCAATGCTTCCAGACATTGGATCAACATCAGCCCACACTATTTTAGCATTATTTGTAATGATCGGAGTATTTGTTGCAGTACAAGTGATAGGGGTAGAAATAATTTCTGCATTTGGAGCATGGTCAATAGCCATGTGGTACGCTAACTGCAATCCAGCAGTTCCACTATTTAAAGTTAGAACTTTATTATGTCCTACATAGTTTGAAATTTTACTTTCAAACTCAACAACCTTAGGGCCTTCCCCAATAAAGCCACTATATAGAACTTTTTTAAGCTCATCAGCAACTGTATCAGCCATAAATACTTTAAATAAAGGAATGTTTCTCTTTTCTGTCATTTTATTATTTTATAATAGTTACTTTAAATATTCTCTCGCAAGTATATCCATATATATATAATTATAGTACTTGCCATTTTGAAAAATAGCTTCTCTTTGTACACCAGTTTCCACAAAACCTTTCTTTTTATATAAATTTCTAGCTACTGTGTTAAACTCAATTACGGACAACCAAAGTCTATGCATTTTCATTTTTTCGAAGCCCAATTGAAATATTAGGTCATACATTATCTTGCCGCACCCTTTTCCTCGATATGAGGGGCATATATCACCACCAACTCCCATGTTTTTATTGGTATGGTCTATATCATGAATCCTTATCATACCAATTTTTTCAATTTTATCACTATGTAATTTTTTAAATTGAAAAATAAAGTACTGTTTATCATCAACAGTTTGTAATTTACTAAACCATTTTTTTTGGTTATCCATAGAAACTTTCTTGCCATTACCAAGAAATTTTCTTGTTTCTGGATGATTTCTTAGATCCATTAAAAAGCCTAGATCTTCATAATCCACCTGCTTAAGACTAAATACACCCGATTCGTGCTCAAATTCTATTTCCATATTCTAAAACTTTTAAAACAAATCTGCATCCTTCAGAAATTGCCCCTCTTGATCCTTTTCGGACACATTGATCTCTGAAAATTCTGGCCATTTTATGTTTATATCTGGATCATTCCAGATTATGCTCCGCTCATTTTCTTTTGAATAAGAATCCGTTGTTTTGTATAAAAACTCAGTCCCATCCTGCATTGCCATAAAACCATGAGCAAACCCCGGAGGAATCCATAATTGCTTTCTGTTCTCTTCAGATAAAAACTCCCCTACCCATTTTCCAAAAGTTGGAGAATTTTTCCTAATATCTACAGCTACATCAAAGGCTTCTCCTCTAACTACACGTACTAATTTTCCCTGCGCCTTTGGAGGTAGTTGATAATGCAAACCACGCAGAACGCCTTTTTTTGATTGCGAATGGTTATCTTGAATAAATTTTGTTTTTACTCTAGTAGCTTTTTCAAAATTTTCATGATTAAAACTCTCGTAAAAAAAGCCTCTCTCATCTGCAAACACTTGAGGTTCAATTAAAATCACTTCCGGAATGCTTAATTTAGTTACCTGCATTACTACTCCCAACCTCATCAATAATCTGTTTTAGATACAAGCCGTAGGTACTTTTTTTCATTTCGTCTGCAAGCTTCTTAAGTGTGTCTATATCTATCCAACCATTATTGAAGGCAATCTCTTCAAGGCACGCTATTTTAAGACCTTGTCTTTTCTCAATAGTGTGAACAAAATGATGAGAATCAAGCATACTTTCGTTAGTACCGGTATCAAGCCATGAATAACCTCTGCTCATTATTTCTACAGATAATTTTTCTTCTTCTAAATATAATTTATTTAAATCTGTAATTTCTAACTCACCGCGATCAGATGGTTTTATTTTTTTCGCATATCGCACTACATTTTTGTCATAAAAATATAATCCAGTAACAGCGTAGTGTGACTTAGGATTTTTAGGCTTCTCAACCAAATTTAGCACCTTACCATTCTTATCAAATTCTGCTACACCATAACGCTCAGGGTCATGCACTCTGTAAGAAAAAATAGTTGCACCATCTACTCTTTCATTTGCAGATTTAAGCAAATTTTGAAAATTATTGCCAAAGAAAATATTATCTCCTAGTGCCAATACACACGAATTATCTCCAATGAACTCTTCTCCAATTAGAAATGCTTGTGCAATTCCGTCAGGCGAATCTTGTATAGCATATTCCAAGCTAATGCCCCATTGTGCACCATCACCCATTAATCTTTTAAATCCATCTATATCTTCTCTAGTTGTAATAATTAAGATTTCGCGGATATCTGCAAGCATTAGTGTAGAAAGTGGGTAATATATCATTGGTTTATCATATATAGGCAGCATTTGCTTGGAAACACCCTTAGTAACAGGATATAAACGAGTTCCACTTCCACCTGACAATATTATTCCTTTTCTATTCATACTGTATAATCCATTTCTCTTAATTTCATTTTAGATAAGACTTGTTCTACTTGAGTTTCCCAAGAAGGAAGTTGTAGTTCGAATGTCTTTCTTATGAGGTCAGTGTTTAAAACTGAGTTTTTTGGCCTAATTGCATCTGACTTGTACTCTTCAGAACTTACGGGCACTATATTGTCAGTATCTAAGCGAAAAGTAAACCCTCTACTTTTTAAGTAATTTAAAATATATTTTGCAAATTCATACCAACTTACAGAATTTCCTGCAGTTAGGTGGTATGTCCCTAAATTCTTGCTATTAATTCCTTTTCTAATGCAATGTGCAGTCACTTGAGCTACAAATTCTGCACTAGTAGGGGCTCCAATTTGATCATCTACTATCGACAGCTTGTCTTTTTCTCTAGCAAGACCAATTATAGTATTAACAAAATTTCTACCACTTGGACTATAAATCCAACTAGTACGAAAAATCAAATGGTCACACCCTGATTTTCTGATCTTTTCTTCTCCTTGAAATTTTGCTAAGCCATAGGTTGACATAGGGTTTGCTTTATCATTTTCTACATATGGCGCATTTTTTGTACCATCAAAAATGTAATCAGATGAATAATCAACTAACAATGCTCCTAAATTTTTTGCAGTTTTTGCTATTGTCTCGATGGAATCAACATTTATTGCCTTTACCTTCTGCTTTTCAGACTCAGCTTTGTCAACATTTGTATATGCAGCGGCATTTACTATAATATTTGGCTTAAATTTAGTGATAGTATTTTCAATCTGGCTTAGATCGACAAAGTCACAGTCCTTCCTAGAACATGCATTGATTTCTCCTATTCCAACTAAGGATTTTTGTAAATAAGCACCAATCTGACCATTACTTCCAAATAAAAGTATCTTCATGAATATTGCTCCTCTATCCATTTTGAATAATCGCCTGAAATAACTCTTGATACCCAGTTTTGATTATTCAAATACCAGTTTATAGTCTGTCTAATACCATCTTCAAAGGTTGATTCCGGAGACCAACTAATAGAATTTTTAATTTTTGTAGCGTCTATAGCATATCTTCTGTCATGTCCAGGCCTATCCTTCACATAAGTAATTTGAGATTTATATGATGACGAATCAGATTTCGGTTTAACTTCATCTAAAATTTCACAAATATGATTTACAACTTCTATATTTGCCTTTTCATTTAACCCACCAACATTATAAACCTCTCCGATATCTCCTTTGTCAAGTACACTAAGAATAGCGGAACAATGATCTCCAACAAACAACCAATCGCGAACTTGTAAACCATCGCCATAAATAGGCAACTCCTTGTTATTCAATGCATTATGAATAACAAGTGGTATTAGTTTTTCAGGAAATTGGTATGGACCATAATTATTTGAACAATTAGTAGTTAGAACAGGAAGCCCATAGGTATGATAATATGCTCTTACAAAATGATCGGAAGAAGCTTTACTGGCACTATAAGGACTATTCGGCTGATAGCGATTAGTTTCCTTAAAAGGGCCGTCGTCCTTTTCTAAGGTTCCATACACCTCATCAGTTGATACATGCAAAAATCTGAATCTATCTTTTTCATCTGTAGGTAGTTGCTGCCAATACTGTTTTGAACTCTCAAGGAGTTTAAACGTACCAACTACGTTTGTCTGTAAAAATTCTTCAGGCGTACTAATTGATCGATCAACATGAGACTCAGCAGCAAAATTAATAATTGCTCTTGGTTTGTATTTATCTAAAATATCATCAACAAGCTTATCATTTGCAATATCTCCTTTAATAAAAATATGCCTACTCTCCTTTTCGATAGACTTCAAATTATCTAAGTTTCCTGCATAAGTTAGTTTATCTAAGTTAATAATAGGCTCGTCAAGCTGCTCAATACATTTCAGAACAAAGTTTGCGCCAATAAAACCAGCGCCTCCAGTAACTAATATTGCCATAATAAATTTCTTATATTTTTTTCAAAATGATTGCAAAAGCTAATGCCAGATTGCCTAAAAAAGTTTGTCTAAAAATTCCAAGTTTCCATAACCCTACTACTCTGTGAAGCAAAGAACCATTTCGAAAATTTTCAAATTTATCTAATATAGCCTGATTTTCCTTATTTAACAAATACTTTACTTTCAAAAGCGCATTTACATTTGTATTATTCCATTCTCTAAAACTACCGGACAAAAGCAACCCCAAACGCTTAAACCTCGCCGCCCAACTTGTGTTAGCACCTATTTGATTATTGCCATGTTGGCGGTACAAAAGACTTGGATAATCATCATAAATCACCTCTCCTCCCGCACCAGATATTAGCATATATGCCCACCAGTCGTGACTAACCACTTCAAGTGGACCAGCTTTTCTCATAATATCCGCTGCTATATTATTCATAAGCATTGTATTGCCACCAGCTATACTTTGTACTAAAGCATTTTTAAAGCACGGGGCTTTAGAAAAAACAGTAGAATAACCCATCTCTTCACCATTCTCATCAACAGTCTTTGTACGGGAACCATATAAAACAGCTGTATCTTTAGGAAATTTATTCGCTTTTGATAGAGAAGTAGAAATTTTTTCCTTCTCCCAAATATCATCTTGGTCAGCGAATGCATAATAGTCAGCCTTTAAATCAGGGCGACACAATATTGATAAAAAATTTATTACACTACCCTTACTAGGTCCTTTTACAACCTTAAGTCGGTTTTTTGAAAATTTTCCTTGATACTCTTTTACAATATCTAAAGTTCTATCAGTAGAACCATCATCAGATATCCATAAAACAATATTTTTATGAGTTTGATTTAAAAACGAATTTAGTTGCTCGGCCAGAAACCTTTCGCCATTATACGTACACATTAATATAGCGACTAGTGGCTCTGAAGTTGTCATAGGATAAATGCATAATTAAATTTGCTATATTGTATAACATTTCTACGGATAAATAGCAATTCAATATATTTGTTCGATGGGTAATCATACACTTCTTTTTATAACCATTATTTTTTAGCCACCTCAATCGCACCATCTTGCATTTTAATACTTAACAAGGAGCTTTGTTTTACGTCAGCAAGTTTAGAAATATATTCTCCTTTTGAATTGCTAATCATGGCAAAACCTCTTTTTAAAACATTATTATAATCAAGGCTGTTAAGCAGCGAACTGTTTAAGATTAGTTTGTGCTGATATTCGTTTAGCAATGTACTACTCTTACTTAGTAGAATATCATCAAATTGCTTATATTGAAGATATTTATATTTAAGTATCTTTATTGGTCTTATGCGAGATATTGGAAAATATTCAAGCATATTATTTTTTTGCTTTAGTAGATTAGGGAGGGCACCAAGCAAACGAAAAGATAGATCATCAATTTTCTGAGCATAGTTTTCAACTGAATTTTTAACCTGCTCAAGCGCTCTTTTGTTGTTTGACAATGTTTGAGAGTAGTATTTCAGTAAATCACTAAGCCTAGTATGCATTCGATCGCCAAGCGCATTTAAGGTATATCTTAGATCTGATGCGACTGGAACAGCAAATTCAGCAGCAGCAGTTGGGGTAGGCGCCCTAACATCAGCTGCAAGATCGATCAGAGTATAATCTGTTTCATGCCCCACCGCGGAGATAATTGGTATCTTTGAACTATATGTAGAACGAACAACGTTCTCTTCATTAAACGACCACAAATCTTCTATAGAACCACCACCTCTTGCTACAATCAATAAATCAGGCCGTTGATCCAAATCTAACTTGTTAAATTCATCAATTGCGTTTGATACCTCATCTGCAGAACTTTCTCCCTGAACTGCCACTGGCCATATAATTAAATGAGTATGACACCTATCTGTTATTCTGTGAATAATATCCTTAATTACCGCCCCAGAAATAGAAGTGATTATACCGATTCTTTTTGGTAAGTATGGTAATTTTTGCTTATGATCTTTAGCAAAAAGCCCTTCTTGCTCTAGCTTTGCTCGCCTCTCTTTCAATATTTTCATAAAAGCACCAGAGCCAGCTGGTTCTATGTGGTCCGCTGATATTTGATACTTAGATTGACCAGCATATGCAGTGATTTTTCCGGTAACAATAACCTCTAAACCTTCTTCAACCTTAAAATTCACTCTAGCTAGATTATGCCTCCAGCAAGTTGTAGCAAGTACCGCATTATCATCTTTTAAAGAAAAATAACCATGACCGGATGCCGCTATCTTTAAACCTGAAATTTCACCTTTTATTTTTACAATGCCAAGCTTACTTTCAAGCAACCATTTTATTTTACCTGAAATTTCCGAAACAGAAAATTCAGTTTGAGTTAAGTTATTTGTTAAATTATCTTCCAACATAATGTATAGTGTTTTAGGTTGAATTAGAAATATTTTGTAATTCAGCTATCAGCTTTTTTTCCTTCAATGCTAACCCATTTGAAGAAAAAAGGTACTAGATTAATTGCAAAAGATGAATTAGAAAATATTTCTAATTCAAGCTAAAATACTATATGATCTAGAATATTTCCAAGTACACAAAATTAAACTAATTTAAATGCTTAGAGTTTGCAAACTTTTACTCTTAATATTCTTTATTTCTCCTTTTCTTGCAAACGGAGCGGATTTTACTAATAACGCTCTAAAAGCCAAAGAAGTTCACTATGATACCAAAAATGATGTAATTACCGCTAAAGGTAATGTATTTGTTAAGATGGAAGGGTATACAATTAATGCACAAAAAATTATTTACGATTTGAAGGATGACACTATATTTGCTGAAGAAAATGTACAAATCACCGATAAGAGTGGACGAGTTATAAAAGGTGAAAAAGCCATTTTTAAGGATAAGCTAAAACAAGGTACAATAGAAGGCTTTATCGCCAAGCTAGATAAAAACTCAATTTTAGCAGCAAGGCTTGCAAAAAGACTCGACAAAAATAGAATTTCTTTGGAAAAATCCGTATTCACTCCTTGTGAAATTAATTGTGGAAATAAACCCATATGGCAAATCAGCTCTGGAAAAACGGATATCGACTATAATAAAGAAAAAATAACTTATAGGCATGTGTTTTTTGAAGTTTACGGTGTTCCAATAGCCTACTTTCCTTACTTTTCACACCCTACCCCAGATGCAAAATCTCAATCGGGAATATTGGGTCCTAAGATTTTGAAAGATGATTTTATGATTCCTTTTTACTTTAGAGTAAAACCAAATATTGATTTCACCATCAGCCCAAGATTTTCAAAAAAATATACAATTTTTGATGGTGAGTATCGTCATAAAGTTGAGGATGGTAGTTATAAAATTAATGGTAGCTATGGTAATCCGTCTTTCAGAAGAAAGGGATCTAACGGCGAATCAAGTAGCTCAAACCCAGGAAGATACCACGTAAATGCAAAAGGTGACTTTTCTAGGAATAGCATAAATTATGGATTTGATGTACAAAGAGCTTCGGACAAAGCTTTTCTAACTAATCACCAAGAAACATATGACTCTTACTTAACATCAAGAATTTATACAAGTACTATTGATAGAAGAAATTATTTTCTACTTGAAGGTTACCATTTTCAGGATTTAAGAGATAAAAATTCAAAATTAAAAACTCCATTTATCCTGCCGAGTATTAAAACTCAAAATGTTATTGATTTATCTAGCGATGAAACCATCTTACTTAATATCAGAAACAATACCATTATATACTCTGAGCCAAATGAACTGCAACTTGCTAGAAGTGCACTTGAGCTGGAAATGATGTCTAACATGATTTCGCAAGGTGGTCATATGTATACTCTTACCGCTTCAAACAGAGGAGATCTATACATTGTCGACCTTAATGAGAACAAATTAAAAAAGGGTCAGCAAAAAGTCTGGTATAGAAATATCCCCGAAGTAAGCGCAAAATGGAGATACCCATTAATGAAGTCAATTAGTCAAAAATCTAGTATAAAAATTGAACCTACTGCAATGGTAGTTTTAGGTCGAAAATATGAGAAGCGTTTTGAAAAATTTGCTTTAGTTGATGCACCAAAAAATGAATTATCAGAAAATAATATATTTAGTACCAATAGATTTAGCGGTATTGACTACCATGAATACGGGAGTCGTTTTAGCTATGGCGTTAATTCAACTTTAGCTGGAGGACCATTATATATTGATACTTTTTTAGGGCAATTAATTTACAAAGATAATGTAGTTGAAAGAGGTAATTCTGAATATGTTGGAAGTGCAAGAGCAGATATATTTAGTAATACTTCGGTTTTTTATAGGTTCAGACGAGATCAAAGTTTAAAACCAATTAGAAATGAAGTTGGTTTTGAATCAATAACAGATGATTTTATTGGAAATGTATCTTTTGCTGAATTTCATCAAGCTTCCAGATATTTTGCCGATAATGATGTTGTTATTGAAAATGATAAGGCTTCGCAAATTAGTATCAATGCTGACTACAAAGTTCAAGAAAATCTTTGGATTGGTGGAACAACTAAACTTGATATTACTTCGAAATCACCACGAGTTTTAGTTAGAAGTATACGGGTGACATATATATTCGATTGTGTTAGTATTAATGGCGTAATTACAGATAATTTCTTAAATGATAGTCTTAGAGGCGTTCGAAAGACTAGAACTAAGTCATTTTCTGTTGGTTTAAAAGTTTTAAATATGTGAGCAGATAATCTATGAAAAGATTAATAAGTATTTTTCTTGTACTATTTTCATTTAATACATTGGCCAATTTACCTGACGTTGTAGCGTTTGTAAATGATATGCCAATTACTAAATACGATTTTGAATCTAGAAAAAAAATGATCGTAGAATTAAATAATATCGATATTTCTGATCCTGGAGTAAATAGCAAAGTAACAAGCGATATTCTAAATATTCTAATTGAAGAAGAGCTATTAAACCAACACGCTGAAAAAGTTGGAGGAGACGTTGGCGAAAAAGAAATCGACGATGCAATTCTTTCAATCGAACAAAGAAATAAAATGCCAAAAGACGGTATGAAAGAGCACATGAGGGCAAATAATTTAGACATTAAGAGTTTCAGAAAGCAAATAAAAGGAGAGCTGATTAAACATAATATTGTTAGCTCATTATCTCAATCCGTTTCTGTCTCTCCTAATGAAATGGATATAGCTTTAATAAACAGCTATCAAGATTTTGATATTGAAGCGTGGGTATTTACCTCAAAATCAGGGGATGAAAAATCAAAAGATAAGATGCAATTACTAAAAAAACGTCTATCAAGCTGCAATAAAGTAGAAGATAAACTATTTGCTGATTTTGCTGATGGTGAAAAATTTGATAGAAAACTAACAAAACTCCCAGCAAAAGCACAATCTGTAGTTCTTGATACTAAAGTTGGCACTTCAAGTAACATTTATAAACAAGGGAATTTATTCAAAATGGTTTTTGTTTGTAAGAAAGATTCTGGTGTTTCTAAGAGTGATTTAAATAAAATTAAGTCGTTTTTATCTAACAAAAAAATGTCAAAAAAAGCGACCAAGTTCTTCAAAGATTTAAAAGTAAAGTCAAACATAAAAATTATGATTCCTGGATTGTAAAATGTTGCCATCAATAGCAAAATTAGCTAGTAAACATGGTATTGCCCCTTTGAAAAAATTCGGTCAAAATTTTATTTTTGATGAAAATCTATGCGATAAAATAGTACAACATTCCAACATAAATCAGGATTCCTGCATTCTTGAAATTGGTCCTGGGCCAGCTGGCTTAACTAGATCAATATTAAAAGCTGAACCTAAAAAACTAACTGTAATAGAAACGGATTCCAGATGTATACCACTTCTTGAAGAATTGCGAGAATCATATCCTTTTCTTGAAATAAGACATGAAGATGCACTAAAAACTGATCTTGATGATATTGTACAAAAAACTAACTTAGATATTATCTCTAACCTTCCATATAATATTGGAAGCCAACTTCTAATTAACTGGCTTGGTGAAATACAATATGTAAATAGTATGACCTTAATGCTCCAAAAAGAAGTAGTTGATCGAATAATCTCCAAGCCCAACAGCAAATCTTACGGCAGATTATCCGTTATTTGTCAGGTTACTTGTAATACTCATAAATGTTTCGATGTTAGTCCAAAAGCTTTTTATCCGGAACCAAAAATATGGTCAAGCATAGTTAGGCTAACACCAAAACCTAATCAATCTTCTAAAGAAATTCTAAATCAATTAGAAAAGGTTACACGATTAGCTTTCTCAGGAAGAAGAAAAATGATTAAATCTTCTTTAAAGACGCTACACCCAGATATAGATAATATTCTACAAAATTCTGATATAAACCCACAGCACAGAGCCGAAAATTTATCTCCAGAAGATTATCTAGATATTGCTAAAAATTTTATATAAAATATAGATTATTATGAGTAGAAAATTAGCAGAAAATGTAGAGAGTTATACCCCTTCAACAGACGATGTGGGGGAAATAGGTGAACCTGCAGCAATTCCATATCCAAACGATTCTTCTTCTGATCAAGAAGAACTTACTCTACGCCCAATTGGCTCAAATGTCCAAGTTACAATTCCTGGAAATGCAGTTTCAGTCGATGAACCAGAAGACTATAATCCTATTAATCGTGAAATTACTACTAATATTGAAATTAATCATTTTATAGATTTAATTATGTCAGACTCTTTTAATGAACAGGGTGGCAATAGCCTACTTGCACAAAATGGTATTAGACTTAAAGAGGATTTTGAAGGGATATTAGTTGTCGGAGAAACTATAATTGTAGTTGATAAAGATTTAGGTGAATCTTCCTAGTGATTGCTTTGATATTTTAATCCCATCGTGTGATAAAATTCTGGATTATCCTCCCAATTCTTACGAGTTTTTACAAAAAGGAATAGATGAACTTTCTGTCCAAGTAGTTTTTCAATATTAACTCTTGCCTCACTCCCTATTTCTTTTATCATACTACCTTTTTTGCCAATTATCATATTTTTATGACTATCACGAGAAACTATGATGACCTGATTAATTTTAACTGAACCGTCTGCCTGCTCTTCCCAGTTTTCACTTTCGACTGTTAAATTATAGGGCAATTCTTGCTCTAGTTTAAGGAACAACTGTTCTCTTGTAATTTCAGTAGACAAGAAGCGTGATGGTAAATTTGTAATATCATCAGCATCGTATCCCCAACCAGAGCTATTCGCATTTTCTTTTAAATATTCTAGAAAATCATTAACATTTTTTCCTTTTAATGCTGATATATTAAAAATTCTAGCTTTTGGCGCTACTCGCTGTAAAAAACTAATATTCTCTACAGCATGTTTTGTTTTAAGGTCGGTTTTATTCAACAAAAATGTAATAGGTTTTCCTGATTCGGAAATTCGGTGAATAATATCCGTAACTCCATCATCAATCTTGGCTGATCCATCAATGATTAAAACAATCATATCTGCACTTCTAAGACTAGACCACGCACAACGAACCATAGCCTTTTCAAGCTTCTTTTTTGGTTCAAAAATACCAGGTGTATCAAATAGTACTAACTGCACATTATCAAATGTAATAATTCCAGTTATGATAGATCTGGTTGTCTGAACCTTTGGAGTAACAATTGATATTTTTTCGCCTATAACATGATTTAAAAGCGTGGATTTACCAGCGTTAGGTTTTCCTACTATACATACTGATAGAGATTTTTTAATATTCTCAGACATTAATTATTCTCAGATTCCAAAAGCTTTAACAATTTCCTTGCAGCATCTTTTTCCGCGTCTTTTATAGATTTTCCTTCACCGTATTTAAACTCACTATTTGATGAAACTTTAACAGTAAATAAAGGTGCATGTACGGGACCTTCTTGATTTATAAGCTCATATTTAGGAATATTTAGCTTTTTCTTTTGCAGGAATTCTTGCAAGTAAGTTTTAGGATCAGCAGCACTAAAATCAACATTATCTACAGACTCTTTCCAAAGTCTTTTAACAATTTCCCGAACATTTTCAACATTACTATCAAGGTAGACAGCTGCAAGCAAAGCTTCCATCGCATTTTCTATATTGTTAGGATTACTCCTTCCTCCAGAATTTTCTTCTCCTGGTGTAATTATTAAATATTTAGCCAAATCTATAGTGCTTGCAATTTTTACGAGCGTACCACTTGAAACTACATGAGCTTTTATTTTAGCCAAGTTACCTTCTTCATAACTAGTATATTTACTAAAGATCATCTCTGTTACAAGAAACCCAAGAATTGAATCGCCTAAAAGCTCAAGCCTTTCATAGTCTCTTATAGAATTATCTATTTGTTTCATAGAAGGGTGTGTTAAAGCTTCTATTAGAAAATCAACATTATTGAATTTATAATTCAATTTTTTCTCGAGTGAATTTAATTCTTCCTTAGAAAATTTATTTGTCATGACTGTTTTTTGAGACATACAAGCTGCTGGATATTCTGTTAAATCTTATTGATGAAATCCAATTACCTATTCTTGCAATTTGTTCCATAAAACTAGATGATGAATCCCAAAGAGGTATTTTGGTTGAGAATAGGATAAACCTTCCTTTAGCAATAAAATTTCTTGGATCAACTGTTTGAAGTTGATACCTACTATCTCCAGAATTGTCTCTATTATCTCCAAGGAAAAAATATTTCCCTTCTTCAACTATTTTTGGTCCGTAATTACTAACATCTACATCAAAACGCATTGGTTGACTTTTTAACTTATAAGAGAAATAGCTTACATTATTTGGCAATGTTTCACGAAATTTTATATATTCTATATTGTCTTCACTAGTGTATGTTCCAACTTCTACTCTCTCTACTGGAGAATCGTTAATATAGATTAGGTCGTTTTTTATTTCGATCTTATCCCCAGGAAGACCTATAAGTCTCTTAATATATCTTTCTTCCATGTTGTGCGGGGGACGCATAATTATCACATCACCTCTTTCTGGTGGATAATCGAAAATTCTTCCTTCAAAAATATTCGGACTAAACGGTATAGAATATATACTATATCCATAGTCATATTTTGTAGAAAATATATAATCTCCTTCCAATATTGTTGCTCTCATAGATCCTGTAGGAACATAAAATAATTCAATACAAAATGTCCTTACTGCTAATGCTAATAATATTACTAAAATTAGTGATTTTACTTCGGATTTTGTAGAATTCTGTGTATTTGATCGGATAGATTCAGTTTCATTCACTTTTAATTGTTCCAATATACTATATTAAAATGTTTTTCCGGGCTATAATATAACTCTTAAAGAAAATTAAATCTATATAATTATGCTTCTTAATAGTAATTTCTCTTCTCCTAATTTTTTAAAAAGAACCAAGCAGATTGAATATGTTATATTACATTTTACAGAAATGCCATTTAAAGAGGCTCTTGCAAAGCTTTGTGACAAAGCTAGTGAGGTTAGTGCTCATTATTTAATAAAAGAAAATGGTGAAATATTTCAATTAGTAAAAGATGAAAATGTCGCATGGCATTCTGGAAGAAGTTCCTGGCACAAAAAAGATAGGTTAAATCAAAACTCTATCGGTATTGAGCTCGATAATTTAGGTAATAAAGAGTTTACCGTAGATCAAATGGATTCATGTATTGAATTATGCAAAGATTTAGCTAAAAAATATAATATTCCAAAAGAAAATTTTATTGGTCATTCCGATGTAGCTCCAGAAAGAAAAATAGATCCGGGAATATTCTTTAACTGGAAATTACTTTCCAAGCAAGATATTGGTGTTTGGCATGAAGTTGAACCGTTATCTATAAATATAAACCTGTACGAATTTGGTGTAATTGGAAAAAATATTGGTAATATCCAAAGTAATCTTAGAAAGCTTGGATACAATATCGACATAACGGAAATTTTTGATCAACAAACAAATTTCGTTGTCAGAGCATTTCAATCTAAATTTTGTCCTCAAATCATAAAAAGTCTAGGTTTAGAACATTACAATAACTTTGACTCCAAATATATATGGGACTCACATTCAGATAATGTACTCAATGAGTTGGTAAAATCTAAGACATAAAGGATGGATCCATATTACCACAAATCGTATTTCATTTAGGAATACAATGATTGTCAAATTATTACATAAATTTTAAACACCTCGCTTACTTAAAAAATGGACTGCCGCGCTTTGCTCGCAGTGACACCGCTTTCTTGTCATAGCGAGTAACAAAGTGACGCGGCAATCCATTAGGCTAAATAGTTGGTGAATTTTTGTGGTGATATGCCTAGATTGCCACGCTTCGCTCTCGCAATGACGTAATATTAGAACAAACTACTCAAAAGGCTTTACAATAACCATAGTAACAGCAACTATCATCAAAATAGTTGGCACTTCATTTGCCATTCGGTAAAACTTTTCCGAATGCTTATTTTCGCCTTTAGCAAAATCCTTGACCCATTTTGCACAAACCCCATGCATAATCGTCAGACCAAGAACTGCTAGCATTTTAATATGAAACCATACGCCAAGCGCAACAAATCCATAAACATAGGCTGTAAGTAGGCCAAAAATATATGTCGATAACATCGCTGGAGTCATAATTATTTTCAATAACCTTCTCTCCATAACTTGAAAAGTTTTGTCCATCTCTGATCCAATTTCCACTTTTGAATGATATGCAAAAAGTCTTGGTAAATAAAATATTGCTGCCATCCACGATATAACCGAAATTACATGAATAGTTTTATACCAAATAAAATAATCTTCCATCTCTCCATTTACCTTTACTTTAATTTTTGCACGGACATTTAGAATAGCTTGTCGGACAAAGTCTCTTCATTTCATCAGAATATAAAAACCCAGATTCAGAATTACTTGCACTAACAACTATATCCTTTAATGAATCAATAAAACGACTATTAACACTCAAGGTAGGAACTCGAACGTAATTCATTGAGTGTTTATCTGCTATTACCTTATATTCTATATCAAGTTCTACTAAAGTCTCAGAATGTTCACTAACAAAAGCAACAGGAACAATCATCAATTCTTTTTGTTCCTTGCCAGCCTTTTCTATTTCATCCTCAGTGTTTGGTCCAATCCATTCAAGCGGACCAACTCTGCTTTGATAAGATATCTTATAATCAATTCCAGAAAAAGGCAATTGATCAATTATAGCTCGGACAGTATTTTCTACTTGCCACTGATACGGATCACCTGATTCTATAATCTTTTTAGGCAAACCATGAGCAGAAAATAAAATTCTATAATTATCTTTATCTTCTATTTTTTCAAGAGACTTAGTAATTAAATCAACATGACTTTGTATAAAATTTTTATTTTTTGGATAACAGCAAATAGTTTTATATAAAATATTTGATAGTTTCTTTTGAAGTTTACAAGAAAATTCCTCAATTGAAGAAAGAGTAGTAGTTGTAGAAAATTGTGGATAAAGTGGAAGTAGGATAACCTCTTCAGGTGCATAATTTATAATATCTCCAACAATTTTATCTGACATCGGATGCCAATGTCTCATACATATAAAAACTTTATAATCTGATTTTAAGGAGCCTTCTAAAGATTTTTCTAAAGAATCAGCTTGAGCTTTTGTTTCATCTAAGATCGGAGATTTATCTCCCAAATAAGAATATATTTCTTGAGCTGTTTTTTCTCTCCTTGAAGAAATAATCCATGCAACAAAATAACGCAAAAACTTTGGAAGAGTAATTATATATTTATCATTAAATAGATTAAATAAAAAAGGTTTTACAGCCTTCTTACTATCTGGCCCCCCCAGATTAAACAGAACTATTGCTGTTTTTTTATTTTTTGAATTCTCTGACATAGTTTATTAGATATTCTACATTCTTAGGATCTGTATTTGGCATAATTCCATGTCCTAAATTGAAAATGAAGTTATCATCTTCTACTGTATATAATATTTCGTCAACTGCATTTTTAATTTTTTCTTTATTCGTAAGTAAAATAACTGGGTCAAAATTCCCTTGAACAACAATATTTCTTTGCCATTTTTTCATTTGAGATACTGGCGTAAATTGATCTACACCAACCCCATCGATATTTGTATTTTCTATATAATTATCATAATTATACCCTGAACCTCTTGGAAATCCTATTATCGGAACGTTTGGATATTTCTTCTTCAATTCTGCAACTATTTTTTTCGTCGGTTTAATTACAAACTCTTTATAATTAAATCCATTCAACATTCCTGACCATGAGTCAAAAAGCTGAACTATTTCAGCCCCAGCTTCAATTTGGCCAGATAAATATTCGATTGTTTTATCAGAAATAATATCAAATAACTTTAAAGCAGTTTTGTGATTATTATACAAAAAGCTTTTACTCACTGAAAAATCTTGCTTCCCCTTTCCTTCAAGCATATAGCTAATTACTGTCCAAGGGCTTCCAGCAAAACCAATTAAAGATACGTTCTTTGGTAAAGAATGCTTAACGTTGCTTACAGTATCATAGATGTTTTTTATTTTATTAGAAAAATTATCTGATAGTTTTAATAAATCTTTTTCAGATTCAAATTTTGTTAAAATCGGCCCTTCTCCTTTTTTAAATGCAACATTCCAACCCAAAGCATGCGGAAGAACTAAAATATCTGAAAAAATTATGGCAGCATCAAAACCAAATCTATCTATAGGTTGTAGAGTTACTTTAGTAGCTTTCTTAGAATCGTAGCAAAGTTCCAAAAAATTACTAACCGTAGATCTTACCTCCATATACTCAGGTAAATATCTTCCAGCTTGTCTCATTAACCAAATAGGAGTTTCTTTATTCTCTTTTTGAAAAACTTTTATAAGATTGCTCATAATTTTTCAGTACTAATATAATAATATAAGAATAATATATATTATAGTTAGTTGTAGGTATAGTGGATAATATGAATTAAGAGTTATCCACTATTTTATCAACATTTTTATGATCAGTTTATTATAGATTTTATTTTGAATTGAAAAAATTATACAACTTACCCATAGATTAAATTATACAGTTGACAGATTAGTGTGTAAATATGGGATAAATTGAGGATAAGTAGGGGTGATTCATACTATACTCAACTTATACACAATTTTTTATACATAGAGCTTTTGCACTGTATATTAGTAGATTTATCTTTAAAATAAAGGTAGTAATATATACTTAGGCAAATAACATTATCCACAAAGTAAATGTGTACAAGATGAAAAAACTAACTGTTCACTTAGTTTCTGAGTCATCAGGACAAACTGTAAAACATGCTGCAAATACAGCTTTAGCAAAATTTAGTGATATAGAGGTTAAAAAATATCATTGGCCTATGACTAGAAATCTCAAAATGCTTGATGAAGTTTTTGAGAAAGTAAAAGCTAAGCCTGGTGTTATTTTATACACAGTTTCAGATGAAGGCCTTCGTGATGCTTTAAAGAAGTTTTGCTTTGAAATGAAAATACCTTGTGTATCTGTTGTAAGTAAAATAGTCAAAGAAATTGCAGAATATATTGGTGAAAGTGCAGATAGTGGGGTTGGTTATACTAATAAATTTGACGAGACATATTTTGATAAAGTTGATGCGATTGAATATTCTCTCCGTCATGATGATGGTCAGATGCTTGACGACCTTGAAGAGGCAGATATAATTTTGATTGGTCCATCAAGAACATCAAAAACCCCAACTTCTGTATATTTGTCCTATAATGGATTTAAAACGGCTAATATTCCGTTGGTAAGTGGCTGCCCATTTCCTGATATATTACCCAAAATGAATAATCCAGTAATATTTGGATTAATAATCAATCCTAGTAGATTAGTTGAAATTAGAGAAAGCAGAATGAATTTTCTGCAAGTTACTGAAAATTCTAATTACACTGATATAAAGACAATCCAAGATGAGTGTAGGCAGGTAAAGAGAATATGTTCTGAAAATAATTGGAAAGTGATTGACGTTTCTATGAGATCAATTGAAGAAACTGCAGCAATTATTATGAAAGCATATTATGATCAAAAAAAGGGAATAAAGTAATGAAAAACATTGCTATTACTGGAAGTTTTGCTTCTGGGAAAAGTTTTGTATTAAATTGTGTTAAAAGCTTGGGTTATATGATTTTTTCCTGTGATGATTTTATTCGCGAAGCCTATAAAGATATAAAATTACAAAATATTGTTGTAGGTGAGATAGAGGGATTAGAGGTTTTCGACAAGAAAAAATTATCTAAAATTATTTATGATAGTCCAGAGCTTAGGAAAAAACTAGAATCTATAATTCATCCAATAGTTAGAACTGGAATAAGAGAGTTTGAAGAATTAAATAAAAATCAAAAATTTGTATTTACAGAAGTACCACTATTATTTGAATCAAATTTTGATAAGTATTTTTCTTATTCAATTTGTGTATATTGCTTGGAAGAAACTAGATTGCAAAGAGCAAAAGAAAGAGGGGTACAGAATATTGATTTATATAATAGAATAAAATCAGTACAGCTTGATCAAGAAGAGAAAAAAAGAAGATCAGATTTTGTGATAAATAGCGATACTAGCCGAGAAGAAATTGAAAAATCATTAGAGGATATAATAAAAAAAATAGCATGAATATTAGAGAAATAGTTCTGGATACCGAAACAACGGGGTTAAATCCTCATGATGGTCATCGAATAGTAGAAATTGGTGCCTTAGAGATGGTTAATAAGGTTCTTACAGGAAAGAAATTTCATTTTTATGTTAATCCTAAAAGAGATATGCCAAATGAGGCTTATAGAATACACGGAATTTCATCAGACTTTCTAAAAGATAAACCTGTTTTTAAAGAAATAGCAGAAGAGTTTTTAGATTTTATTGAAGGTGGAAAATTAGTTATACATAATGCACCATTTGATATTAAATTTTTGAACTATGAATTGTCTCTAGTTAATTTACCCTCCCTTGAATTGTCTGAAGCAATAGATACACTAATTATAGCTAGAAAGAATTATCCAGGTGCCAGAGTTAATCTTGATGCGCTTTGCCGAAGGTTTAAGATAGATAATTCTTCGAGAGAGTTTCATGGAGCATTGCTCGATGCTGCACTGCTTGCGGAAGTATATGTTGAACTTACTGGTGGCAGGCAGACAAGTTTTGTTATGGGAAATGAAGCGTCAAATGAGTTTCAAAAAGATGTGGTGAATAATAAAGCAAGCGGTAACAAACTAGTGGTTTATCCAACTAAAGAAGAAGTAAAAAAACATCAAGAATTTATAGAAAAATTTATAAAAAAATAATCAATATAAGAAATGGAATTAAAAAAGCAGTTAAGACAAAAATTTTTAGATTTGAGAAAGTCATATGAAGATTTAAGTCATAGTTTGGAAAACGAAACTATTGTTAAAAACACACAAGAAGTCATCAATTCAATTTCTTTAAATAGAAATAAGCAAACAAAATTCACTAAAAAAGTTGATATTCTGGACAACAATAAGGCTATTGGTTTATATTGGCCCATGCAAGGTGAAGTTGACATAATGAAATTAGCTGCTAAATTTCAGGCAAGAGCTGCTTTGCCTAAAATAAAAGGAACTAAGATGTATTACGTAAAATATGGCTATAGTTCTAAGATGGAAAAGAGCTCTTTTAGTAAGTTAATGCAGCCTCAAAATGAAAATAAAGTTGAACCTGGTATTATTGTTATTCCTGGATTATCTTTTAGTCTAAATGGAGACAGGCTAGGCTTTGGCGTTGGGTATTATGATAGGTATATTAATAAAAAGACCTCGAGACAAAATATTGTAAAAATTGGGGTTTGTTTTCACAGAGATTTAAGTGAATTTTTGCCGAAAGAACCACATGATTTAGCGCTCGACTATGTTATTACGGATAAAATTATAATTGAATTATGATGTTTACAATTTTCGATATTATTATTTTAACAATTCTATTTGCTTCATCGATAATGGGGCTGTATAGAGGAATGATCTATATAACTATAAATCTTTTAGGGTTTGTTGCTTCAATTTTTGCCGCAATATTTTTATATTCATATGTACGAATAATCTTCTCTGGTTATATAGCAAATGATCTAGTGACTTCAATAGGAAGCGGTGTTGTTTCTTATATTTTTTCATTGATTGTTTTCACGTTTTTATCATCAAAGATTATCTTTCTTTTTAAAGAGATCAGCCAAGGTATATTTGATAGATTACTAGGCTTTGTTGTTGGGATAGTAAGGGGTGGATTAATTTCTTTGCTAATATTTACTGTTGTTGCAGTGTTTACCACAGGTACTTACTCGGGTGTCGAGAAGGCTGAAGATGTCATACTTAATCTTGAAAAAGATAATTATCCTGTATGGTTAAAAGATTCTGTTACAACTCCACATTTAGAAACAGCATTAAAAAATTCAATTAGATATATTCCAAAAGATTTATTAAATTCAATAGAAATATCAAAAGAAGGTAAAGATATAAATAAAATTGATGAAATAAAAAAGAAAAAGCATGGAGAAGTCAGGTCTATATTAGAGATTCCTATGGATAAAACTTTAGAAAAAGGTATTGATGAAATTCTTCCTGATGATGAAGATGATGCTGGAGAATAGTTTTATAAAGGTAATCTAAATATATAATTATTCAACTCAAATGACTATATAATGAATATCAAACGTTGGTTGATCTGTAGTGCAAAAATATACTTTAAAAGAACATTTAGTTGAAATAAAAAAAAGTCTTCTAGTTATTTTTGCTTTTTTTCTAGCTGCTTTCGCACTTTGCTATAATTTTCGAGAAGAAATCTTTGAGCTACTTTTGTCCCCTCTTATAAATCTTTCAGATAAAGGAGGAAGAAAAATAATATATACAGGGCTTACTGAAGCCTTTTTCTCTTATATAAAACTATCTATTTTTTCAGCATTTTCTATTATTATCCCAATAATTTGCTATCAGATTTATTCGTTCATAGCTCCCGGACTCTTAGTAAATGAGAAAAAGCTAGTTACTTTAATCTTGTCTTTTTCGCCAATTCTATTCTATACGGGTGGTTTCTTTGTTTTTTATTTTGTTATGCCAAGAGCCTGGGAGTTTTTTTTGAGCTATGAAAATAGCTCAATTAATATTCCTCTTGTTTTGGAAGCAAGAATTAGTGAATATTTAGATTTAGTTATACAATTTACTTTTGCGTTTGGAATGGCTTTTCAGTTGCCCGTAGTAATGGTTATATTGGGAGCGCTGGGGCTTGTTGGATCAGATTCTTTAAGACGAAAAAGAAGAATTTCTATTGTTATTATTTTCATAGTAGCTGCAATATTTACACCTCCAGACGTAATTAGTCAGATAGCTCTTGCAATACCACTACTTTTATTATATGAAGTGTCAATTATATTGTGTAAACTAGTTGAAAAAAAGAGGTCTTAAAAAATGCTAGATATCAAATGGATAAGAGATAATAAAGAAGAATTTGATAGTCTCTTACTGAAAAGAGGAGTGAAAATTAATTCTGAAGAATTACTAGCTCTAGATGAAGAAAAAAGGCAGCTAACAACTTTAATTCAACAATTTCAGCAATCAAGAAATGCCAAATCAAAAAAACTAGGTAGCCTAAAAGGAAGAAAAGGAAGGGAGTTTGACGATACAAAGCGTGATGTCGAGCATATTAATGAAAAATTATCTGAATTATCAAAACAATTGGGAGATAGTGATAGATATAAAGAAATAATGGATAATATACCTAACTTACCTGTTAGTGAAGTTCCGTACGGAACAGATGAATCAATGAATAAGTTGATTCGAGAACATGGTGAGCCAAAAAACCTTCCAAACGCAAAAGATCACCATGAGCTCGGCAAAGAGTTGGGTATGATGGACTTTGAGCAAACAGCAAAAATTTCTGGCAGTAGGTTTGTTACTTTAAAAGGTAAATTAGCTAAGCTTGAAAGAGCTATAATTAGTTTTATGATAGATGTACACACTGAAGATTATGGTTGCCTGGAAATTTCTCCTCCGGTTTTAGTAAGACCAGATGCTATGTATAATGTTGGGCAATTACCAAAATTTAGTGAGGATTCGTACCTTACTGATGGAGGAAACTATAGATTGATACCAACTGGTGAGGTGCCACTTACAAATCTTGTTGCAAATACCATTCAAAAAAGAGAAGATTTACCGCAGAGATATGTAGCATATACTGAATGTTTTAGATCCGAAGCTGGAAGCGCTGGTAAAGATACGAAAGGGATGTTTAGAAATCATCAATTTGGCAAAGTTGAACTCGTTTCAATAACGACTGATGAAGAATCTGATGCTGAGCAAGAGCGTATGTTATCTGCCGCTGAGGGAATTTTAAAGCGTCTAGAAATTCCATATAAAGTAATGATACTTTGTACTGGCGACATGGGTTTTTCGGCTAGAAGAACTTACGATATAGAGGTTTGGCTTCCTGGGCAAAAAAAATACAGAGAAATCTCAAGCGTATCAAATTGCGGTGATTTTCAGGCCAGAAGAATGAAAGCTAGATATAAAGATTTTGGTGATAACCAAACTAAATTTGTTCATACTCTCAACGGTTCAGGTTTAGCGGTTGGTAGAACAATTGTTGCAATTCTAGAAAATTATCAAAATGAAGATGGCTCTATAACAGTTCCATCCGTTCTTGTTCCATATATGGGTGGAGAAACTAAGATAGAAAAAGATAGTAGTTAAATGTTCATAGATATCCATTTTATATCAGATATAGTTGGTATTATTGGCGTTGGCTTGGTAATAATGGCGTTCTTTTTAATTCAACTAGAAAAAATTACATCAAGCTCTTCAATATATTTATATTCGAACTTTTTTGGAGCAATAATGCTGCTTTTTTCTCTTTATTATCATTGGAATTTGGCTTCAGTTATAATTGAGATATTGTGGCTACTGATTTCAACTTATGGTATTGTTAAATTCAAAATACTAAGAAAATCGTCTATTTAACCTTAACTCGAAATAAAAATCATTCTATATTTTTATTTCGAGTTAAGGTTAAATAGTATAATTTCTGTAACAGTAAATCAACTTTGGCTTTAATTAAGAGCGAGTAAAGGGGTATTGCATTGTACCTTTTTACTCAATAGGCTACTTTAAATATCAAGTATAGTATTTATTTTGATAATATCACAATTATTTCATATGAACTTCGTTAGATTATTTCTTGTTTTATTCCTCCTAATTCAGCCATTAAAGATATATGCTATTGAGCAAGAAGAAATTATGGAGTGCCCAGAAACTCAAGATAGGAATCTTTTAAGAAATGGTTGGTATTTATGGGAACCATATCAATATAACAAAATTTCTGCTGGTGGGTTTAGCCTAGCTGGAATGGATATTCAGCTTGTAAAGAGGTTATCGGAGAAAGTTGGTATTGAAATACAGTATGATCAAGTTGAATGGGGGCAGCATCAGCTAGATCTTCGTGATGGAATAAGGGATATAGCGGCTGGTGCAACGTATACAAAGGCTAGATCCAAATATGTATATTTCTCAGAACCATATCGCTATGAAGAAAATTCTCTCTTTATGATGAGAGATAGTATTAAGGATCTTGATTTTGAGTCAGTATCTGAATTTTTAGTACAAATTCGTTTGCAAAACTTTAATCTAGGGGTGACTAAAGGCTTTATTTATGCGGACCCACAAATAAATTTATTTATTAATGATTCTACTAATAGAGATATTGTTAGAGAATATCAGAATGATGTAGATGCTTTGCAAGCTCTCATTAAAGGTGACATTGATGGGTTTATTTCTGATCGCGTTGTTGGAGCTGCTGCTATTTTGAATAGTAAGGCGACTGCTAAAATTCGTGAAATTCAACTTCATGTAAAAACACCAATTCACTTAATGTTTAGTAAGAAATCTGTTCCACTTGATGTAGTTGATAAATACAATCAAGCGATTAAAGAATTTTCTGGCAATGACGAATATAAGGATATAGTAAAGACTTATCTTTATCCGGTAATGTTGCTTCAAACAATTGATTCACAATGGTTTTATTTTATTGGTGTAGTGGGCACTCTTGCTTTTGCTATTTCTGGTATTGCGATAGCAGCAAAAGATAATGCTACTTTATTTGGAACATTTTTGTTTGCAATGCTACCATCTGTTGGTGGAGGGATTATGCGTGATGTCCTGATCAATAGAGAAGAGGTTGGGTTATTTCTAACACCTTCATATATGTATTACATTTTAATTGTAGTTTTAGTTGGGTTTTCGTCAATTAGACTTCTTGAGTATTATAATAAAAATGCAAATGAAGATGATGTGATAATGAAGTTCTGGGATAACATCCTAGTTCTTGGTGATGCGCTTGGTCAATCAGCTTTCATTGTAACTGGTGTTTCGATTGCAATTATGGCTAGGATTGAGCCTATCGAACTATGGGGACCATTCTTTGCCTTTTTAACGGCAAATGGAGGTGGAATACTTCGAGACTTGCTCAGAAAGCAGCACTACATTATTTGTTTAAATGGAGCAATAAATGCTGAAGTTTCAATATTATGGGGGCTTATTTTTAGTCTATACTTAGATATTAATTCTCACAATCCCGATCCTACCGGCATAAGAAATGCAGTTATAGTTATTGCGATCGGTGCATTTGCTACAAGAATGGTCGCATATTATTTTAAAGTACCTAATATAAAATTCAGAGCAGATACTGTTGAAATGACAAACCCTGAAGCACTTGATGTTGAAGATGAGATGCATAATATTGAAGAGCAAAAAGAGCTTGAAAAACAGAAAGAAGTTGAAGAGGCTTCTGAAGCTGAGAAAATAGTTAGTAGAGATAGTGCTTACAAGGAGCCAAAAGAACCAGAGTCTATAGAAGAGCCTCCAAAAGAACCAGAGCCCTTAGAAGAATTGCCAAAATTAGAAGAACCGCCTAAAGAGCCAGAAAAACTTGAAAAACCGGCGGGCAAAGCAAATGAAGCTACAAAGAAAGTATCAGAAGAACTGTCTGACGAAATTAAGGAAGATGATGAAGCTGAAGGGCCAAAAGAGCCGCCAAAGCTTTAGCTTTGAGCTTAAACCTAATAGGTAAGGTATCTATTTTCTAGTTGAATTCTTACACAAACTCAGTTTGTTTAAGCCGTACTTTACCCTTCATAACCTTTATGTTATAATCTTCTTAATTAAAATAGATAAATATAAAAATAATGGGAAAACTTGAAGTTTTAACAGCGCCTGATCCAAGACTAACGAGAAAAGCAATGCCGATTGAGTCGGTGAATGATAACGTTCGCAAATTTATGGATGATATGCTTGAAACTATGTACGAGGATCATGGTGTTGGTCTTGCTGCAAACCAAGTTGGAGTTCTTCAAAGAGTTATAGTAATGGACTTGCAAGAAGATGATGATAAAGAAAGGCCAAAAGGTTTTTACCCTCTTTTCTTGGCAAACCCAGAAATACTAGAGACATCTGGAGAGATGATTGAAGCAGATGAAGCCTGTATGTCTGTTCCGGGTCAGAGAATTCCTGTTGTAAGACCTGAGCGAGTTAGAGTTAGATTTTTAAACTATAACAATGAAATTCAGGAAGTAGAAACAGGTGGATGGCTTGCGCGTGCTTTTCAACATGAAATCGATCATTTAGATGGTAAATTAACATTTGATTATCTATCTAAACTAAAGAAAGATGTTGTACTCAGAAAGCTTGTGAAAATCAAAAGATTATCGGCTTAGAAATTTATTATTGCATAGACTATAAGGATAGAATTAGTGAATATTATTTTCATGGGAACCCCTGGTTTTGCTGTTCCTGCACTTCAAAAGTTAATTTTTTCAAAAGAACATAATGTTGTTGCTGTTTTTTCCCAACGGCCAAAAGCCAAAGGTAGAGGCATGAAGATCACTAAGTCTCCTGTACATCAATTAGCCGAGTCTCATGAAATTTCGGTTTACACTCCAGCTACTTTAAGAAAAACAGAATCATTTGAATTAATAGATTCTATATCAGCTGACATTATAGTGGTTGTTGCATATGGTTTCATAATTCCTAAAGACATCCTTGAATCTAAGAAGCTTAGATGTTTAAATATTCATCCATCAAAGCTACCTAAATACCGTGGTGCTGCTCCGCTTCAAAGGACTATTATTGAAGGTGAGGAAGAAACGGCTGTTTGTATTATGCAAATGGATGAAGGATTAGATACTGGTGATATAATTTTACAGGAAGATTTTGCTTTAGATCCGAGAATTACTCTGCAAGAGTTACATGATAAATGTGCTCAAATTGGTGGTGATCTGCTACTTAAAACACTTGATAATATTGAAACGCTTCCACGAATTAAACAAGCAGCTACTGGAGAGACCTATGCTCACAAGTTAACTAAGGAAGAAAGCAGAATAAATTGGCATGATTCTGCCTTTAAAATAGATTGTATGATACGCGGCATGAATCCTTGGCCAGGAGTTTATTTTGAATTTGAAAATAAAAAAATAAAAATTTTAGAAGCAGAATATTCAAACATTGATCATACTTATAAAGCCGGTCAGATTATTAATAAATCTTTTGATATTGCATCTGAAAAAGGTGTTTTGCATGTGAAACTTGTAAAACCAGAAGGTAAATCTAAAATGTCTTCTGAAGACTATCTCAATGGTAATAGTAATATTATCGTAGGCTCCACAATATTTTCTTAATTTTTTAAATCTTTTTAGTAAAGAATCCCTTATATAGAACACACACCCCAGCTGTTCTGATTTAATTCAATAAACTCTTTGACATCTTAAAGTATTTAAACTAGATATTGAAAAAAGAAAAGGTATATTAACTATTAATATATATATATTTATTTATCTTTAGTTAATTATTGTGATTGTGAATTTAGTTTGGAGATTATTTTGGCGACTTCTGTATCAACAGTAAGAGTAATTAATGATGGCCTAGTATCGAATGGTTCTGCAATTAGCAGAGGCAGGGGAATTAGTGCTTCTAATATTTTTCTTAATGGTCATAAAATTAGAATTTCTGGAAGCCTTCGAGATGTTGCAAGGCAAATAAACAGATTTAAAGCAGGAACAGGAGTTACTGCAGAAATTCATATATCAAAAAAGGGTCAGGAAAGATTAGTATTAAAAACTAATAAGTCAAAAGTATCAATAATAGACAAATCGGGTGCTCTAGCTGCATATTTTAATGCTAATAAGATGGGGATTGGAGCAGATAAATTAATCGAAATTACCGGTGCAAATAAGAGAACTGCTCCGGAATTTGTATATTCTAGGTACGAAGCTAAACAAGTTGATAACTCATTACATAATAAGCTTTCAGGGGCTAATATAAAATACCTTGGATCTTTAAATAAACCTCCTCAAGCTCTACCAATTATTCCGCCAATTATGATAGTTGATGAAGGAGAAGTGCCGGATCTCTTACCTGATGTTGTAGAAGAAGTAGATAATGGCCCATCGCAAGAGGAGCTACAACGTATTCGAGAGGCAAAAGTTAAAGCTCAGCTGCTTAAAGCAATGAATGAAGCTGTTGAAAGGACTGCAATTGAAGCTGTTCAGGCGCTTGTTAGCAAAAGTAAAACTATCACTAATGATCAATCAGAGCTTTTAGCTTCAATTCAAGAGAAGTTAATGGGATCAGGTTTGGGTGAAACGTATTTAAGAAGAAATGGTAACGAAGTAGGGCTGGAAATTGCTAACGCAATATATTCTAAGAAAAGCTTTTCTTTATCTTCAACATATAGTTTAACACAAACAAAAATAGATGAGGCCATTAATTCTGCAATTAGAACAACTAAATTAAATGAGATAAAAACTCTAGCAACTGCTATTGTAGAGTCTTTTAAAAGAAATAGTTATTCAGTTTCTAGTTCAAATGCAAAAAGAGTTACTAGTTCGATAGAAACTGGATTAGCTGGTGCGTATATTACTTTTGAAGATCTTTATTTTGATAACAAGCGTATAGGGAAATGGATTTCATCTGAAATACTAGAAAGAGCAGCTGATCAAGATATGATTCAAAGTAATAAGGTAGTTTTAACATCTAAAAATGCTGGAGTCTTGTCCAAAGTTATATCAAAAATGACCAAGCTGGACTATCAAACTGTTTAAGAAAAATTAAGCTTTTTTAATAATTGCTTGAATATTAACATAAATTAATATATAATATTGTTATATAAATAATTTACGTTAATAATATATGGCTGCATCAATATCAAATATTTCACTTTCTGTAACAACTAAGGTTACTACAACTAGTTATGTAAGTACTAAAAAAGTATTTGCAAGCGGTGAGATTATGCTTAATGGAAAGAGAGTTAATATTGGTGGTAGTTTGGAGTCAGCTAAAAGAAAGATTAACCAAATATCTAAATTTACTGGCATTAGAGCTGAGATAAAAACTAATGGTAACAAGCACAGGTTAGTTTTAGTTGCGTTCGGAAATAATGTAAATATTAATGATCCAAAAAAATTATTATTGAATTTATATAAGGCGGGAAAGATCAATAATGCTGATGATAGTTTTATTCAGGTTATAAGCAAAAATAGACGTTCTGTTAATATTAACTACACAACAGTTGGGTCTAATTCGAAAACAAAGAATCTGCTAAAAGATGCTTTTAATGGTGCTGATAATGTAAAATATATCAAGAATGCAGCGGCAGCGCTAGTTAATCCAATTAACGTTTTAAATGAAGTAGATGCTCTAAACGAGTTAGATGTTCCAGTTGAAATGGATGCTCTACATGAAGATAATGCAGAAGATTTTAATCCTGTTCCAGAAGTTATGGAATATGATATGGAATACAGTTCGAATAATTATGATCTCTTTAGAGAAGAAGATCTAGATTTCTCAATTTCATTTTCAGATGTTCTCTGGGGGGTTGCATCTATTGCATATGATGCTGCAAAGGAGACGGCTAGCTATGGATATAATACAGCTAATTCATATCTATTTGGTGAAGATAAGTAAAATAATTCCAAGAACTGATTTACACACATAATAATCTGATATAGTTTTCTTCTAGTGATATTTCTAACAGGAGAAGGCAATGTCAGATAGAGTGTTTTATACGAATCTAGGCCCACATAAATTATCGCATATTGCAAAAATAGTAGGTTGTGACATTGATGCTGCTCATGATAATGTGTTGATTAGTGATATAAAGCCGCTAGAAGATGCAGATGAAAAATCGCTTACATTTCTTACAAACAAAAAATACGTATCAGAATTCCGTTCTTGCCGCGCTGCAGCATGCTTTGTGCCGTTAGATTTTAATGAAGAAGCTGATTCAAATATAATTTTACTTAAAACTAGTAACCCTTACTATAGCTATTCAATAATTTTGGATATGTTTTATAAGCCTGCTAAAGATATTCAACCATCTGTTTCACCATCTGCATATATCTCGCCGGGTGCCAAAATTGGTAAAAATTGTTACATTGGGCATAATGTTGTAATTGAGGATAACGTGGAGATAGGCGATGATTGCGTAATTGAATCAGGTAGTTTCATAGATTATAAAGTTAAGATAGGAAGTAGAGCTAGAATTGATGCAAATGTATCTATTAGTTATTCGGTAATTGGTGATGACTTTGTTGCTCTTTCCGGCGCGCGGATTGGTCAAGATGGTTTTGGTTTTTCAACAGAAAAAGGAGTTCATAAGAAAATATACCATACAGGAAGAGTTGTGGTTGGTAATAACGTAGAAGTTGGTGCAAACTCGACAATAGATCGTGGATCAATGCATGATACTGTTATTGAAGATTTATGCCGGATTGATAATTTAGTTCAAATAGGCCATAATGCGCATATTAAGAAAGGCGCGATTCTAGTAGCGCAAGTAGGTGTTGCTGGTAGCAGTAAAATTGGCTCATATTGTGCACTAGGTGGTCAAGTTGGCGTTGCTGGGCATATTACTATTACGGACGGTGTACAAATTGCTGGCCAAGGAGGTGTAATTCAGGATATAAAAGAGCCTGGAATTATGGGGGGAACTCCGGCAGTCCCAATAAGAGATTGGCACAAGCAAACAATAATGATGAAAAAACTAATTAAAGGCAAAGTAAGATGACACAGGAAAAAATTGATATAAATGAGATAATGTCAATAATCCCACATAGATACCCATTTTTATTAATTGATAGAGTAATTGAAATAGAATTAAAAAAATCAATTGTTGGAATAAAAAATGTAACAGCAAATGAACCGCAGTTTACTGGGCATTTTCCAACTCGTCCTGTGATGCCAGGCGTTTTAATTATTGAAGCAATGGCTCAGCTTTCAGCGGTTTTGGTAGCAAAATCTATGGAGAGCACTGATGATAAGGAAGTGTTTTTTATGTCTATTGATGAATCAAAATTTCGCAAAGTAGTAGAGCCTGGTGATACGCTTAAAATGTATGCAGAAATTATTCAAAATAGAGGGCCAGTTTGGAAGTTTAAAGCTCGTGCAGAAGTTGATGGAAAGGTAGCGGCAGAAGGTGTATTTACTGCTATGGTAAAAGATAAATAAGAATAACTAGTATGATTCATAAAACCGCAGTAATAGGTGATAAAGTTAAGCTTGGGGAAAATGTTGAAATTGGTCCGTTTTGTGTTATCGGTGATGGAGCGGTTATTGGTGATAATGTTGAGCTAAAATCACATGTAGTAATGGAAGGTAGAGTAACAATTGGTGAAGGCACTAAAATATATCCATTTGCTTCTTTATGTTATCCACAGACTTTAAAATATAATGGTGAAGATTCCGAGATTATAATTGGTAAGAATAATACTATTCGTGAGTATGTTACTATCCAGCATGGAACAGCTGGAGACAAAATGGTTACCAGTATTGGAGACAATTGCCTTTTTATGGTTGGTGTTCATATTGCGCATAATTGCTTAGTTGGAAATAACGTGATCTTCGCAAATTATGCAAGTTTAGCTGGGCATGTTGAAGTAGGTGATTTTGCAATTTTGGGTGGCTTGTCTGCTGTGCAGCAATTTTGTAGAGTCGGGCCTCACACTATGGTTGGAGGGGTTTCTGCAGTTGTAAGAGACTTAGTGCCTTATGGCTTAGCATCAAGCGATAGAGCTCACTTAGAAGGCCTAAACCTAGTGGGTATGAATAGAAGAGGTTTTGACAAAAAACAATCTATTGAAGCAAGCAAAGTTGTAAAAGAAATATTTGATGAAAATTCGGATATAGTTTTTAATAGAAGAATAGAGCAAGCAAAAGAAAAATATCCTGAAAACAAGGTCATTCAGGAAATTATAGAATTTTTGCAGAAGGATGATTCTAGAACGTTTTGTAGGTTTAAATAAATATAATGACACCCTCAGTGCTTGGAATTGTTGCAGGAAATGGTGATTTGCCTGATGAGATTGCGAATATCTATGTTGGCAATGGAGGAAACTGCTTTGTAGCGTCAATCGATAAAGATAGAAGCTATAATGGTATTCCATGTAAAATTTTTACTCTTGGCTGTGTTGGTGCAATTCTAGAATATTTTGAAGAAAACAAAGTTGAGAATATTATTATTGTTGGAGGTGTTCAGCGCCCAGACCTTAAGTCATTAAAGGTTGATTGGGGTGGAACAGCATTGCTTGCAAATATTATGAAACAAAAGATACTTGGAGATGATAACGTTCTAACAATAGTTATGGATCATATAAACAAGAAGGGATTTAACGTAATTTCCCCATTAGATATTTTATCCGTGAATAATAAAAATTTGATTTCTGCGAAGAAAAAACCATCAAGAAACGATAATTCAGATATAGAGTTTGGTTCAGATATCTTAAAAAATTTAGGTAAACTAGATGTTGGTCAGTCAGTTATAGTTTGTGATGGTTACACACTTGGAGTAGAAGCAGCAGAGGGGACGGATAATTTAATTCGTAGATGTGATTTGCTCCGAAAAAAAGACAAAGGCGGTGTGTTAGTCAAAATGTCTAAGTCAGGCCAAGATATGAGGTTGGATGTTCCTGTCATTGGTCCAGATACAATTTTTTGCCTAGCTAAGCATGGTTTTAGCGGTCTTGCGATTGAATCGATGGGCGTAATTGTTATTAAACCCGAAGAGACACAAAAGCTTTTAGATGAAAATGATTTGTTTTTAGAGTATATATAATCATTTACGGTATCGCTACTTATTCTTTAGATAATTTCTGCATTATACCTATTAAACTTTTTTGTTCTGTACTTGGTAACCTACCAAAAAACTCTTCATCAATTTTTTCAATTGCAGGCACTAGCTTTTGTATAAGTGATGTTCCTTCTTTTGTTAAATATACTAGTTTAGCTCTTGTATCACTTGCGTTTTCACTCCTAGTAACAAAGCTTTTTACGGCCAGTTTTTTCAAAGATTTAGATACAGTCATCTTATCTAACTTTGACATATTAATAAGATCAGTTTGTGTAACATCTGTTTGCTTGCCATTAAACCAAAGTAAGATAGCCATAATTACAAATTGAGAATGAGAAATTTCGTATGATTCAAGAAATTCTTTGATACGTCTTTGCCAACTGATACTTGTTTGCCAAAGCAAGAACCCAGGACTATCTTCTGGAGCATCAAAACCAAATGGTGGATTAGTCATAAATTTTTATTTTTTTTATAACATAATTGAACTAAACTATCCACTTCATTAGGTACAGTATCTGCTACATTTTTTGCCACTAATTTTATCCAAAGCCATCTTAATGGCCCTGTAACAACTACTTTATTTGATAAAAGAACGCCATTATCTTTCGCTTCCACGCTATTTGTATTATACATTTTGGCACCAGGAAAGGCTGTACTATCTGTAAAATTCTGACCATTATTAACTTCTGTCAAAGTAACTTTAACAGCTTTAACTCCTTTTGGTTTTAGAATAAAATGGTTACCTGCTTTAAACTCCCCTTCTAGCTTGCAATAATCTAGATCAGTATGCCATTTGGGCCAATTATCAATATCAATCCAGGTTTTCCATATATCCTCTGGTTTAATGTCTGGATAAAATTTGCTATATTCTCTTGTCCACATAATCTACACCTAATTAATACGCTATACATATAGTATATAAGTTTACTATCAGTACAACTCTATGTCAACAAGGTTTTTTTATAGATTAATACCGGCTAGATGCTTTAACTTAAAAAGTTATTAAGATAGTATTCACTTCTTTGACTGATCTAAAATTAAAATAAGAAACACGTCAAAAACATCTTACTTTTTAGAACAACTATATTAAGATGAGAGAAGTTTAAAAATAAGGAGTTTAAGTTATGACTATATCACCAAAACCAAACTTACAGCTTGTTTATGTATCAGATATAGAGAGTTCAACAGCATTCTATAAAAATCTTTTTAATACTGATCCAGTTTTTACAAGCCCTAGATATGTAGCGTTTTCAGCTGGTGGTAATGCATTATTTGCTATTTGGAGTGGAGCTACTTCTCCGGATATTGATGTACCAAGATTCTCAGAAGTTGGTATAATGCTTCCAACTAATGATGATGTAGATCAACTTTATACGCAGTGGAAAGATGATGAAGGGATAAAAATATTACAGCCTCCAGCTACTGAGATTTTTGGTCGTACATTCCTTGTTCAGGATCCTGATGGTCATATTATCCGAGTGTCTCCTGTTGATTAAAGGGTTTAGCTCGCATATTCTATAGTAAGTTTTAAATACTCGCAGAAAGATCTAGAGCTAGTTGTTTTTTTGATCCAATATTAAAGATGATAGATCTATAAACATGTGTAGTAGGTTTTTAGAAATTATATAATCTCGAAGTTGAGATTTGCAAATACAATCGCATTTATACGAGATGTTTGCAATATTTGTTTGAACAGTTCTATAAGATATATCTAAACAGTCTGCGATTCTTTTTGCTTGTAAGCCAAGTAACCACAAGCTAAGAACTTCTACTTCCCGTGGGGTTAGATAATTTTTTTTATATAGCTTGACTGAGCTTAATCTACTTATGATAATGTTTTTATTCTTTCTAATAGTTTCTTGTTGAGGATATTCTTCTTGAACCAAGAAGTAACCTAATTGCGTGTAAATATTCATTAGATCAATTTGGCACATGTAATTTGTAATCATTCCATTGTTGAATGTCCACATGGTTTTTCCAGGATAGAAAACGCTCTTGCCAGTTGGCTCCAGGTTTTGGAATTCACCATCTTGTGTTCCCTCACCCGTCCAATCTACGATAATGACATTATTATAAAATTCAATATCTTTAAATTCCACATTTAAATCTGGAAAGGCATCTCTCCAAGATCGCCAAATATTGTCGACATATTCAATGCTGTTTATGCTAAGTTCATTTTTTATTGGGCTAAGAATAGAAAAATGATCAAAAAAATTACCTTCTTTTAATACTGAAGAATCTTTGTAATTCCAGTAAGAATCCATTATATCCTTAATCAGGTTAGATTGACAAATTTGACTCTTGCTTAGCATCATTTTTTATTTTAAAACTTAGTTGAAAGATAGATGTAATAGAGATAAGACAGGCAATGCATAATAAGTAGGAAGAACTGGCTATTCCTGGATATTCTGTTTCTAAAAAATACATGGCAGAAGGAACTATTCCTCCTACGAAACTAAATGCTAAATTATAACAAATAGAACCAGCCGTATAGGCAATATTTTTTGGAAAAATGCTTGATACAATACTTAGCATAGGTGACATGTAAAATGACATGATAATACCTGAAATTATTGCAGCATATGCAGAAGATAGGAATACTACAGAAAACAGATTAAATACTAATATTGGAGAAGCAATTATTGCCAATAGAAGTACATATTTAATTAGTTTAATAGGGTTGGTTTTGCAAGTTATCCATCCAGATATGGGTAAAAAAAACATATATGAGAATAGAGCATAATTGGCTAAACTATATGCAACTTGCTGATCTGTTGACGATATTTTTGCTAAGTATATTTTTGTTCCAATACAAAAATAGTAAAAATATGTTCCTAAAGTTGCTACTAAACCCACAAATACTAAGCAGTCTTTTAGGTGGTTGTTAAATATTTCTTTTAATATAGTAGTTATTTTTCTTGATTGCTGTGAGTAATGATTAGTGTCGTTAAGCTTATAATGGTCTAGTCCTTTTAGCCTAAGGGAAAAACAGAATAATCCTGCTGTGCCAGCAATTAAAAATGGATATCTCCATGATTCGTGTGGCAAATTAGGTCTAATACCACTTAATAAATTCGTGCAATATAGTGCACTAATCCATCCAAGTAGACCAAGAGAAGTGATCAAAGAAAGAAATAAAGGGTTTTTTGAGGAATTATTTGACTCACTAGCAAGTAATATTATCCCAAAGGATTCCCCGCCTAGTGAGATTCCTTGTAATATTCTAAATAGTATTAATAACAAAGTAGATATAGACCCTACTTGATTGTATGTCGGTAGAAAAAAAATAATAAAATTTACGGTGCTAAGTAGGAGTATGCTTGATAAAAGAGCAGTTTTTCTTCCATGTACATCTCCTACATAACCAAATACTATTGCTCCTATAGGCCTTGCTAGATATGTGATACTAACCATCAAAAATCCTTGTATATACAGTGCAAAACTTCTGGTCTCAGGAAAAAAAGCGCTTGTTAATTGCGGTAGCATGAAAACAAAAATCCCAAGGTCAAAATATTCTACGAAATTACTTATGCCTAATACTGAAATTTTTTTATAGTTAGTTATCAGAGTGTTTTGTCCCATAAAATGCCACTTAAAATTACATTCCATTTCACTATAGTCTATAAATTAAAATTAAAAAATACAACTATAAATTGGCTATGTTTGTGGATTCCATAATGAATATTTGTACTATTATATAGCTAAATTAAGTACTTTGTACATATTAACAAGGCCAAAGTTATGGATTATTATACAAAGATATATTTAACTTAAAGTTAAGGTGTGGGTGTGTGGATAAAATTCAGCAAATTTTTTTACATTAAAGGATTTAGAGCTCGGTATATTGAAAAGAAAAGGGTTTTATTTAAGGACAAATATTTTGCTGGTAAAGAGTCATCTTATAAAGACATTAAAAAGCGTCTATTATCAGAATAAATATTTTTATAAAAGTTGAATAAAGGGAAGGTATAGTGTAATTTGTTTAGTAGGAATAGAATTATATGAATTATAACCCAAATAGGAAGCCATTATTTATTTTGGCTTCCTATTTGAATATTAAGCTAAGCTTTTTTTATGGAGTTTTTGTAGTAGCAGATGACGCACGTCTTGCAACTTCCTTAGTTACGTCACTCATATGTCTTGGTGCATGACTTTCAATTGCTACACCTTTATTGTGTAGTTTCTTATCATGGCTATGATCATGCTTGCTACCATAATTTCCAGAACAGCCTACTAGTAAAGTAAATGCTGCAAGTAATGTTACAACTTTTTTCATAATATTATCTCCTGACTTATAATTAACTGAATTATTAAATTCACTATATGGTATGGCGATATAGAGCTATTGTCAACATTGTTGGAAAAAGGCAATTTAATATGCTATAAAATAACTTATAACGCATAATTATCTATACTTCATAAGTGTTCTTATGATAAAAAATGATTTTACAACCTATAATTTTTGTAGAGCTTGGTTATGTTAAGAAATTTTCTACTGCTTATATTTACAACTTTTTTACTATCTGGTTGCTCACCAGAAGAAGATAAAGAAGAGTCTCCGGCCAAAGAGCAGATAAAAAAATATAGTAAAAAGCTTGAAGATTGTAAGGATAGTGTAGCAGAAAAAAAATCTGAGCAAGAAGTCGAAAAAGCTAAAGAGGCAGTAAAGAAACAAGTCTTTGGTAGAGGGTTCTCTGCGGAATCCGATGATATTGTGCTTGGAAATAACGATTCAAAATTAGTTCTAGTTGAATATTTTTCGCCAACATGTCCACATTGTGTAAATTATCATAAGCGTATATTTCCAGAAATTAAGAAGAAATTTATTGATACAGGGCGGATACAATATATTATGCGCGAATTTATTGGTAATAAGCAGGATTTGGATGCAACTGTACTAGCTAGATGCTCTGATGATCAGGATATTTACTTTAAATTTATGGATATAATTTTAGAGCAACAGGATAACTGGGCATATAGTAAGAATTACCGGGAAATTTTGACCAATATTGGAGTAATGGGTGGGGTTTCAGCTGAACAATACGCTATGTGTTTAAATGATGAATCTAAAATCAAAG
>JALZUG010000009.1 GCA_023301685.1 Rickettsiaceae bacterium | reverse complement strand
TGGTTTCTTTTTTTTTCCTGAAGGAAGAACTAGTGTTACTGGTTCTTTGATGAAAGTATATGAAGGACCTGGAATGATTGCAGATAAAGCAGATGCAACAATTTTGCCTATTAGAGTAGATGGCACTCAGTTTACTATTTTTTCTAAAGTAAGAAAGCTGATGAAAGGTAAGTTTTCTTTTAGAAGAAAAATAACAGTAACTATTTTACCTCCAGTAAAACTTAACGCACCAAAAACTCTAGATAATAGAGAAAGAAGAAAAGCAATCGGCCAATCACTATATGATATTATGAGTGAGATGATGTTTGAAAGCTCTGATTATAAAGAAACTTTATTCCAATCGCTGATAAACGCATCAAAAGTTTACGGTAAAAAAACTACTATTATGCAAGATATTGATAATAATAGTGCTAACTACAAAAATATTTTGCTTAAAGCTTTTGTTGTTGGAGAGCTTGTTAAGCGTGATACGGAGCCAGGAGAAAAGGTTGGTCTTATGATGCCAGGAATGGTTGGAAGTGCTATTACTTTCTTCGGTATTCAGGCGGTAGGTAGAGTTCCTGCAATGATAAATTTCACTGCGGGGCCAAGTAACGTAGTGTCTGCATGTCAAACAGCTACAGTTAAAACAATTTACACCTCAAGAAAATTTATTAAAAAAGCTGAGCTTGGTGAACTTGTTGATTCAGTAAGGGAAGCTGGTATTGCTATAATATATTTAGAAGATTTAAGAAAATATATCACATCTTGGACTAAAATTAAGAGCTTACTTGCAACTTACTTTCCTCAAAGCTATTACGAAACTATATGTACAAAAAGAGATGATACAGATACTGCTGTAATATTGTTTACATCTGGAACTGAAGGAAAACCAAAGGCCGTTGCGTTATCTCATAGAAACATTCAAGCTAATAGATGTCAAGTTGCATCTAGGATAGATTTTAACCCGTATGATTGTGCATTTAATGCATTACCATTATTCCATAGTTTTGGTTTGACTGGGACTTTAATAATGTCGCTAATTGGAGTTAAAACTTTCTTTTATCCATCACCATTGCACTACAGAATTATACCTGAAATTGTTTATGATGTTGGTGCAACTATTATGTTTGGTACAGATACTTTTCTTACAGGCTATGCAACATACGCACACCCATATGATTTTTATTCTCTGAGATATGTGATTGCTGGAGCTGAAAAATTAAAATCTAAAACAAGGCAAGCTTGGTTTGATAAATTTGGTATTAGGGTTTTTGAAGCTTATGGAGTAACAGAAGCGGCACCTGGAATAGCGGTGAATACTCCTATGCATGACAAGCCTGGAACGGTTGGAAGGTTTTTGCCTCAGATAGAATATTTCTTGCAAGCAGTTGAAGGTATAGAAGAGGGTGGAAGACTTTGTGTCAAGGGACCAAATGTGATGCAGGGATACATTAAGCCTGATAAGCCTGGAGTGATAGAACCAACAAGTGTAGAGAAACTTGGTGAAGGATGGTATGACACTGGAGATATTGTCTCGGTTGATGATGAAGGCTATATAACTATTTTAGGAAGAGAGAAAAGTTTTGCAAAAATTGCTGGTGAAATGGTTTCTCTTGCCGCTGTTGAAGA
This sequence comes from Rickettsiaceae bacterium, assembly GCA_023301685.1. Taxonomy (GTDB): domain Bacteria; phylum Pseudomonadota; class Alphaproteobacteria; order Rickettsiales; family Rickettsiaceae; genus Megaera_A. The sequence goes on along the minus strand of JALZUG010000009.1, from coordinate 24,464 downwards.
GATGTTAATTTCAGTTGATCCAGAATTTGATTATGCTGCTGTTTGTATTGAGGATGATAAAAAAGGTGAGCAAATTGTTCTTTTTACCACAAATAAAAATCTTACAAGAGATTTAATCTCTAAAAAATGTAAAGAAAAACAGCTATCTGAACTGTATATACCAAAGATTATTGTTCCTATTAATGAGCTTCCAGTGCTTGCAACTGGAAAGTTAAATTATAGGTTAATGATTGAAATGGCTAGAAAAAAAGCATGAATTAAGAAGATCAGAAAATAATATACTTATTAAAAAAATTATTTATGTATGTATTAGAGTGGTAAATTAAGTGATTAACTTAATATTAACTATACAAGTAGTACAATAAAATATAGGTAATTAATAAGGTAAGTTATTATGTTATTAGCTGTAAATTTAATAGTACTAACTATAATTTTTGCTACTTTAATTAGAGGCGTAAGGATAGCTGCTAAATCTTTAAAAGAGTAGGGTAGATTTCTTTATTTCAATCTAAATTCTAAAGTTTGTGCCCAGATGGTGCCGACAGTTCTTAGTCTTTAAAATTTACTGATCTCCATCATAAAATTGAAAAAACCAATCTTCTATAGCACCAAGAATTGGCAGTTTACTCTCAGCTACTATTTTTGGAAAAACTGGAGTCAGTTCAGATGTTTCCAGTTTATTTCTGGTTGAGAATTGTAAGTCTTTTAATGATCTTTCACTATCTATTGCTTTCTCTTTAAAAGCATTTTGGTATTTTATACTTATAAGTGCACCAAGTTCAGAATGTGTTCTTTTTATATTTATTTCTCCAACACCATATCCAACGCCTTCAGCAATAATTTCTAGACCTACAATTTCACTTTCTTCAATAGCCCTATTAATCTCTTTTTGTACCGTAAGAGTTTGTCTTTTGACATAGGGCTGGTTACTTTGGACATAAATAATAAATTCTTTCTGATCACCAAAATATCCAGATTTTATTCTTTCAATAAATACATTTGCATAATCTCTAGCGGTAGATGAAGTGTCAGGTCTTCTACCATCTGACGAACTTTCTGTATCACTAACTTTTACTGTTCCTTCAGATAGAGTATTTAAAACATCGTAAACCATATGAGTTTCTGTTAAAAACTTTAGTGGATCTACATAGTTTAGATAAGTTCTACCTGATCTAAATCCAGAAGGTAGCTCATGCTCTAGTCTATACATTACTATTGGCTTATCATCGTTAATTTCTATACCCATCTTACTAGCAAGATCAATCATATACTTAATACCTCCAGAAGTTACTTCTGTAGATGTACTGTGATATTGATTTATATCCTCTATCTTTTTTCCTTCTCTAGATTCGTTTACAAGCTGTATATACGCACCAGGAGATATTCCATCTATCTCACCCCACAAAGGTCGTTTCCCCGCAAGAGCTGTAGTAATTCCCTTTATGACGATACCATTATTTTTATTATATATATAATCTAAAATTCTACCGGTAACTGTATAGCGTGCAGCTCCAAGAACTACTGCTTCATCGTATAATGTCTTAGAGGGAGGAATTCTCTCAACTAAGCCAAGGTCAGTTGCAACCTTTGTATATTCATCTTCATATTGTTCCATCCAAGTTTGTTCAGATAGTTCGTTTCTTTCTTGGTTTAATTTTCTATTAAAAGCATGTTGTCCTATATACATTAATAAATCTAAAGCATCTGATTCAGATATTAAATCTGAGTTAAACAAATGTTTTCTTAAGATTGTTGGATTAAATTTAGATTGATCTTTCTGATTTGCACCTGATTTTACGACAGCTTCCATGATTGATAAAAAGACATCTTCCTGATTATCAAATCCAAGATGATTTATATCTTGCCATAAATTTTCAGGATTAAAATATCCTGCATAGTAAAATACTTTAAGAAGTGCTTCTTGTTGGATTTTAGCAGAAGTTTTTTCATTACCATTAAATTTTAATAGCTTAGCTGTATGCTCAAATTTTGAAGGAGTGACCGCGCGAGTGTAGCCATTATATGCACTGTGTCCAAAGATAAAAGCTGAAATACAAACTGTACCTAATGCAAATACTTTTATTGCTGTTTTACTCATAATACTACTCCTAAAAATACCAATATAAATTGTATTAGTATCAATAGGAGTATATATTGTCAAGGTTGCAAAATTTGTTTTAATTTATACTATTTAATATCAAAAACATCTGTAATAAATACCAAATCTTCTGCTGCTTCTTTAAGATAATCAAATCTACCAGAAGCTCCCATATGTCCAAAATCCATATTTGTTTTTAAGTAAAGTTTGTTATTATCCAACTTTCTATCACGAAGACGTGCCACCCATTTTGCTGCTTCCCAGTATCCAACCCTTGGATCAGATAAACCAGCTGTTACAAAGAGGTGAGGGTAGTTTTGGACGCTAACATTCTCATACGGAGAATAACTCAAAATATAGTCAAAATATTCTTTGTCTTTTGGATTTCCCCATTCCTTAAATTCACCCGGAGTAAGAGGTAGATCTTCATCAAGCATAGTATTAAGCACATCTACAAAAGGAACGTGTGCAATAGCAGCTTTAAATAGTTCTGGCTTTTGGTTAATTGCATTACCAATTAGCATTCCTCCGGCACTGCCACCTGCTATAACTATATTACCTTTTGAGGTATATTTTTTATCAGCTAAAAACTCTGCACATGCTAAGAAATCATTAAATGTTCTTTCTTTGGTCAGAAATTTAGCTGCTTCATACCAATCATGTCCTAAATCATCACCACCTCTTATATGTGCAATAGCATAGACAAAACCTCTATCTACAAGAGATATGGCGGAATTTCTAAATGCTGGTGGAATCGAGATGCCATATGATCCGTACCCATAAAGATACAAGGGGTTTGACCCATCTTTTTTGAATAATGACTTCTTATAGAATAAGCTTACAGGAACTTGAACCCCGTCGGTTTGTATATACAACCTTTCAACTTTGTATTCCTTAGGATTAAAACCACTAGGTATTTCCTGAACTTTTAAAGTCTTTAATTTATCCTTATCATAGTCGTATTCATATACGGTACTTGGTTTTGCAAGTGATGCATAATTTACTCTGACATCGTTTTCTTTGTAATTTGTTGAGTAAAGACTTGCCGTATAAGCTTCATCAGGAAATTTTATTGATTTTTCTTTATTGCCATTAAGCTTTTTTACAATAGATTCAGATAGGCCTTTTACTTTATAATTTAGCAAGAGATAATCCGTTGTGATATCATAGCTGGCAAGATATTTATTTTTTTCCTCTTCAATATAGCTATCCCATATTTTATTCATGGAATAGTCCTTTGATTCAGTTCTTAGCAAGTGAAAGTTCTTAGCTCCATCATTTGTACTTTTATAAAAATAATCACTACCATGATCGATTGAAACTAATACTCTGTCTTTTCTTTTTGATAATTGTTTTGGAGTAAGAGTTTTGTCATTCATGTCAATGTAATAAACCTCATTACTATCATGACCGCTAATATTTATCAGAATATATTTCTTACTAGAAGTTTTCGATGCAGATGTCAGATATAATGGATTTTTTTCATGATAGATAAGCTTATCATTTTTACTATCAGCTCCAAGTTTATGGAACATCACTTTTTCACGTCTCCAATTTTCTGTTGTTGGAGAATAGAAGAAGCCAGTTTGATCTTCATGCCAAACAATATTACCAATTGTATTATCTATCTCATCTTTTAAGAATTTTTTAGTTTCCAAATTATAAATTTTGATAGAATATTTTTCTCCACCAGTGAAATCTATAGAATAAGCTAATAATTTGTGGTCAGGACTAACAGAAAAAGCTCCAAGAGAGGTGAATTCTTTTCCTTCCGCTAGTTTATTTACATCTAGTATAATTTCTTCTTTAGCTTTTGTGGATTCAGCTTTTCTACAGTAAATAGGATAGTTTTTGTCTGCCTCCATACGAGAATAATAATAGTAATTATCTCGTTTTGTGTAAGTTGATTTATCTTCTAGTTTAATACGCCCCTTTAGTTCTTCAAAAAACTTTGCTTTTTTATCTTCTAGTGGAGTGATGTAGTCTCTATAGTAAGTATTTTCTTCTTCTAGATAAGACAATACTTTTTTATCTTTTACATTATCAGGCCACCCATCAGCTCTAAGCCATGCATACTCATCTTCGAGTTTTACTCCATGATGTTCGTAGCTAAAAGGGATTTTATTTGCTATTGGCGGGTTGATTTCTTTTTTATTAGTCATATTTGCTCCTTGAAGTAAAAATGCGGCTATAGGAATTAATATTATTTTCATTTAGTTGTTTTTTTTTAATTTTTTATTTTACTGATAAATTTTGCAAAATCCTGAGCATTAGAAAAATCTTTATATACAGATGCGAATCTAATATAAGCTACAGGATCTATTTTTGCTAGTTCTTGCATAATTAATTTCCCTATTGCTTTAGACTTAATTTCCTTTGTGGTTGAACTTTCAAGCTCAAGGACTATACGATCTGATAATTTTTCAATATCTTCATCAGTAAAATTTCGCTTTCTAAGAGCTGTTGCTATTGATTTTAGAATTTTTGTTCTATCAAACGGTCTTTTTATCCCAGTTCTTTTTATAACTACCAGTTCTCTAAACTGTATGCGTTCAAACGTAGTAAAACGGCCATTGCATTTACCACAATGGCGTCTTCTACGTATGACTCTTGATTCATCAGTCTCTCTAGAATCTTTTACAGAGGTATTCTTTGCTTCACAAAATGGACATTTCATAAATTATAAATTATGTTTTTGATAAATAGGAAATTTACTAGTTAAGGTTCTAACTTTAATATATACTTCTTCCTCTATCTTGCTGTTTTCTTCTGATTTTTTTAGCCCATCAAGAACATCAGCTATTAAATTACCTGTAACTATAAACTCTTCTTCAGTAAAACCTCTTGTAGTACATGCAGGTGTTCCAAGACGAACGCCTGATGTAATAAATGGTGATGTGTCATCATAAGGTACAGTATTTTTATTAGAAGTAATACCAGCTCGATCTAAAGACTCTGATGCAAGTTTTCCAGTTATACCATATTTTCTAAGATCTAGTACAACTATATGATTTACAGTTCCGTTAGTTAATATATCATACCCTCTATCTTGCAGGGTTTTTCCTAGGATTTTAGCATTTTTTAGTACTTGCTTTATATATTTCTTATAATCATCTGATAATGCTTCTTTAAAAGCCACGGCTTTGGCAGCAATCACATGCATTAGAGGTCCGCCTTGTAGGCCAGGAAATACAGCTTTATTCATTAATTTACCGATTTCAAGATCATCAGAGAGAATAATACCTCCTCTTGGACCACGTAGAGTTTTATGAGTGGTTGATGTTGCAACATGTGCATGCGGGAATGGGCTAGGGTGTTCTCCAGCCGCTATAATACCAGCAATATGAGCAATATCTGCCATTAAATATGTACCAACTTTATCCGCTATTTCTCTAAATTTTTTAAAATCAAGTTCTTGGGTATAGCTTGAAAAACCAGCTATTATCAGTTTTGGTTTATGCTCTAAAGCCAATCTTTCTACTTCGTTAAAATCTATATGATTTTTTTCTTTATCCACTCCATAAAAAACAGGGTTAAACCATTTTCCAGATTGATTAGGCGCCGCTCCGTGAGTCAAATGCCCCCCACAATCTAGTGACATAGCAAGAATTGTATCTCCTGGCTTAAGTAGTGCAAGATAGACTGCTTGATTTGCTTGTGATCCTGAATGAGGTTGTACGTTGGCATAAGAACAATTAAATAGTTCTTTTAACCTTGTTCTTGCAATATTTTCAGCTTTATCAACTTCATCGCAACCACAGTAATATCTCTTGCCTGGAAATCCTTCTGCATATTTATTTGTCAAGACTGAGCCTTGAGTTTCCATTACAGCTCTACTTGTGAAATTTTCTGATGCAATTAATTCTATACAATCTTCTTGTCTATTATTTTCATCAGTTACAATTGAACTTATTTCAGGGTCTATAGTGCTTAAACTTTGGTTTATCATATAGTAACTCTCCTATTTTAGTTTATTCAAAAATTTTAATGCAAATTCCATTCCTTCACCATCAATAGAGTGAGTAAGGTTAGGAATTAGTAGCAATTTATGCTCAATATTATTTTCCTTACAATATTCTGCAAGATCTAAGCTTTGGCTAGCTTCTACAACATCATCATCCGCTCCATGTACAATACATATTGGTGTAGAAGTGTTCTTAAGGGGTGATGGAGGAATTAATCTTCCAGAAAAACCAATCATCGCTTTGAATGGTTTTTCTTGAGTAAGTGTCAGATATACTCCCATCATCGTTCCTTGAGAAAATCCAAACAGAACAGTATTTTCATTATCTATACCAAGCTCTTTTTGTTTAAGGATGATTTGTTCTTGAACTTTTGGAGCATTATCTTGAGCTAGTTTTATTATTGTTTGTGGAGTTCTATCTTGAAGGCTAAACCACTGGCGGCCAAATGGCGCCATGTCATAGCTTTCAATACCATGAGGGGAGGCAAAATGGTATTCTTTTAGAGATTTTTGTATATATGGTACTAGGCTGATTAGATCATTGCCATCAGATCCAACACCATGTAAAAAAACCATCAATTTTGTAGGTTTATCACTTAACGATTTTATTTCTGGATAGTTATTATACATTATTTTCCTTATAATATTTACAATATTCAGTTATCTGGCACTCAGAACATAGAGGTCTTCTTGCTTTACATGTGTATCTTCCATGCAGAATAAGCCAATGATGCCCATGATCAAGCCATTTGTTAGGTATTTTTTTAAGTAAATCCCTTTCTACTTTTTCTGGTGTGTTTCCACTACTAAATCCTATTCTATTTGATACTCTGTGAACGTGCGTATCTACTGCCATTGTTGGTTTTCCAAATGCGCAATTTAGTATTACATTAGCGGTTTTTCTTCCAATACCAGGTAATTTTATTAATTCATCAAATTCCGACGGAATATCCGAATTATATTTATCAATTAAAATTTTACAAAGAGCAATAACATTTTTTGCTTTTGAATTATATAATCCAATTGTTTTTATGTATTTTTTTAGCCCATTCTCTCCAATGGATAGTATTTTTTCAGGAGTGCTATAGGATGGGAACAAGTTTTTAGTTGCTTTGTTTACAGAAATATCAGTAGCTTGAGCTGATAATATAACAGCAATACTAAGTGTAAAATTATTAGTAAATTCTAATTCAGTTTTTGGAGCAGGGTTATTATTACTGAAAATTTGAAAAATTTGATTAATTGTCTTGCTGTTCATAAGTTCTTAAGGATAGAATGAATTTCTAAATGCATGTTTATTTTATATGATAACTTATGTATAATATAGTGCTTAATAAGTAAATTAAAAAATAAGGCAAAAATATGAGTGAAAACAAAATTTTTGAGCAAATTAAGGAACAAGTTTCCGATAATGAAATTGTACTATTCATGAAAGGGACTGCAGATTTTCCACAATGTGGCTTTTCAGCGATGGTTGTTGGAATCTTGCAAACAATGGGACTGAAATTTAAAGATATCAATGTTTTAGCAAATAATGATATAAGACAAGGTATAAAAGATTATTCTGATTGGCCAACAATTCCACAGCTATATATTGGTGGTGAGTTTATTGGCGGGTGCGATATTGTTAGGGAGCTGTATGAAAGTGGAGAATTAAACAATATTCTTAAAGTTGTAAATGAAAATCCTGTAAATAATATAAATCAACCACAGCAGCAACGAGTTGAGGCTGAAAATTAGAATACAATCTGGATAAAGATTTAGTATGAGCCAAGACGCAATCTTAATAGAAAATCTAACAAAAAAGTATGAAGAAAGACGTGCTGATAGTGGTTTCCTAGCACTAAACGACTTAAACCTTAAAATTCCCCAAGGTTCTATTTTTGGGCTACTAGGGCCAAATGGCGCAGGTAAATCTACATTAATTAATATCCTGGCTGGTACAGTAGTGATGACTAAGGGTCGTGTAAGCATTATGGGTACTGATATTGTAGAATTTCCTAAGAAAGCCAAATCTTTAATTGGTATTGTGCCCCAAGAAGTTGTATATGATACTTTTTTTCCTATTGAGCAAGCTTTGGAGTTTACGGCTGGATATTATGGCGTTCCCAAAAATGAACGTAAGACTGCAGAAATTCTTAAAGCGCTCGGCTTATGGGATAAAAGAAAAAGCTTTCCGCAGCAATTATCTGGCGGGATGAAAAGAAGGTTTTTAATTGCAAAAGCGATGGTGCATTCACCAAAAGTTTTGGTACTAGATGAGCCAACTGCTGGTGTAGATATTGAACTTAGAAATCAGCTATGGGAATATGTAGTTGAATTAAATAAAGGTGGTATGACAATTATTATTACAACACATTACCTAGCTGAAGCTCAAGAGCTATGTGATGAAATAGCTTTTATAAATAAGGGTAGAATAATAAAACAAGATACAAAAGCAAACTTACTTTCTGAGCTTGGTACTAGACATATTGATATTGAATTTAATAATGATGTGGCAAGGGATAGCTTAAAAATATCTCCTGAATTTGAATACGAAATCATTGCAGCTAATAAGGTACGTTTTCAGCTTAATTCAGAAGATAATAATTATACTAACTTACTGAAGCAAATTTCTAGCACTAATGTTGATATCAAAGATATTAGAGTATCACAGCCAGATCTTGAGAAAATTTTTCATGAAATTATGAGAGATTAATTGACATGATTGAGTTATTAGAAGATAGGTCGGTTCTAAAGATATGCGGACCAGATGCGGAGAGTTTTCTTCAAGGACAAACAACTAATGACATAATAAAAAACAAATATTCATATAATTTTATGTTAAATAACCAGGGTCGTTATTTATTTGATTTTTTTGTTTTTAAAGAAAGTAATAAATTATTTTATATAGATATTCATAAAGATTCATGTGATAAATTCCTAAAAAGGCTTGCTATGTATAAGCTGAGGAGTGAACTTGAGTTAGAAAATATTTCAAATGATTTTTCTGTTTTATATTCGAAAAAGATGGTGGATAATACGCTATTTTCAGTACAAGACCCAAGAAACATTAAATTAGGTTTTCGCTCAATTATAAGACAAGATAGACTTGATCAGAGTAAAGCTTATTCAAAGAACTTATACATAGATGATAAGTATGATATGTCAATTATAGATGGCAATACGGATCTTGTGTATGAGAAATCTATTCCTATTGAATATGGTGCTGATAATTTTAATGCTATTGACTATCAAAAAGGTTGTTATGTTGGTCAGGAAGTAATATCTAGAGCGAAACATCAAGGCGTTATAAGAAAAAAAATTTATAAGTTGAAGTTTGGTACGGAAATTGCACTTGTTGATAAAGGTGCTGTTATTACAGACTTAAATGGTAATAAGATAGGGATTGTGTGTTCATATTACGAAAAGATAGCTATTGCACAGCTAAGAGAAGAAAAATACTTGGGCTTAGATAAAAAAATAGCTATCATTGAACATCAATCCGCGGACATATTAGTTCCCGCTTGGCGTAGCTAGGGTGGTATTTATCAGAAGTCAGTTTTAAAGCAACTAGAAAAGACATTATTATTTATGAGATTATTAATTATCGGAGACATAAATAGCGAGATAAAAACAGCTATTGATATTGCAAAATCAAAAAATGCAAAAGTCGTGATGGTTGAATCTTGTGATCAAGGTGTCAATTTTTTGTGCCAAGGAAAAGGTGCAGACCTTGTATTGGTTGATGTTCAATTTGATATAAAATCGCTGACAAAAGCTATGAAAAACGAAAAAATTTCAACTCCTGTGATTGCATATGGCGTCCAATGTTCGCCAAAAGAAGCAGTATTAGCAATCAAATCTGGAGCGAAAGAGTTCTTACCACTTCCTCCTGATGAGCGCTTGATTGCAGCAATATTTGCAGCATTATCTGATGATACAGTTAGAGTAATAGGTGATTCAGAATCTCTAAAAGATGCTTTGACTGTTGCTGATAAAATAGCTGCATCAGATGCAAATGTACTAATTACTGGGCAGTCTGGAACAGGTAAGGAGGTTTTTTCAAATTATATCCATAGCAAAAGTAAAAGAAAAGATCAACAATTTGTATCAGTAAATTGTGCAGCTATACCAGAAAATCTTCTAGAATCTGAGTTGTTTGGCCATGAAAAAGGAGCTTTTACAGGAGCAGTTAGCAGAAGAATAGGTAAGTTTGAAGAATCTTCTGGTGGAACTTTGCTTCTTGATGAGATAAGTGAAATGGATATGAGGCTTCAAGCAAAGTTACTCAGAGCAATACAAGAAAAAGAAATTGATAGAGTAGGTGGGAATAGTCCAGTTAAAATTGATCTTAGAATCATAGCAACTTCGAACAAAGATCTTCAAAAAGAAATAGAGAATGGAAATTTTAGAGAAGATCTATTCTTTAGACTAAATATAATTAATATTGAGCTGCCAGCTTTGAGTGAAAGAAAAGGAGATATTGAAATTTTAAGCCAGCATTTTATAGATAAATATGTAAAAAATAATAGTCTTTCACAAAAAACTTTATCATCTGAAGCGCTAGAAAGAATGGTTTCATACTCGTGGCCTGGTAATGTTCGTGAGTTAGAAAATGTCTTACATCGCGCTGTATTAATGTCTGATGAAGATTCTATTAAAGCTAATGATATTCATATAGTTGAAAAAGAAGAATCTAATCCAGAAAACATAAATCAACAAACTGGCTCAGCAGCTGAAAAACAAATGGTATTTAATACTCTTGGCTACTGTCTAGGAGATATGAGCAAGGCTGCTAATATTCTAGGCGTATCAATTGATATACTTCGTGAAAAGCTGGAGAAATTTACACAGAAGTAAATTGCTAATAAACAGTTTAAAAAATAATACACTCAACCACCTGTTGAGTGTATTTGCTAAATAATAGTTTAGGATGAATACTACAGATATGCTTGGACTTACTAAATTAGGATATTTGAGTGATGCGAGATTCCTCTTTTTCAAAATATATTTTGCAGTATATTTTATATTTTTTGCAATAATGGGAATTAATAAATTTGGTAAAAAAATTCAATATCTTACTAAAATAGCACTGGTATGGTATATTATTGCTGGGTTGCTTTATTTGCCAATCGTTTTTTCAACATACAGTACTTATAGTTGGCAGATTCTTTTAAGTGGGTACTGCATATATTTCTTTGTCATTGGTATGTCAGTTTTTATTTCTCTTCTTTATTCAGCAGCTTATAACAAGACAAAGAAATCATTTTTATTTTCTTTTGCTTATTTAATACCAGGAGTAATTAGCTTACTTTGTCTTAGTTATCTACCTTATAAGAGTTTAGCAAATTTGGCTGTTGAACCATTTCTTTCAGGCGTTGCAACATCTATAATATATTTGTTAGATTATAGATTTAATTTTTCAATACGCCGCAGAACTATTATGATATTAGTCTGTCTTTTGGTTATCTGCTTAATAGGAATATTCATACCTTCTTTGCCTGAGTAAGTTCAGATTCAAGATTTATTTCAATTAATCTCATAACTTTCAAGCCCTCTTAGATAATATCCTGAAGAGAAAAGAGTGTGGACGCTTCTTAGAATTAATATAGTAGAGCTTGTATGTATTTAATATGACTAAGAACATGTTTCCTAAAATTGAATTTAGCTCAATTAGAACCGCATTTAGTAGTTCTTTGATTTTATGTTGTGGATTCTTTTTATAGGAAAAGGTTGATACGTTTTTGAAAAGACAGATTAGCCAAATATAATCCATATATTTTGTATCTTAAACGGACTAATCTATTTGGGATTATCAACTAATCCTGGCATTGGTTCAATGTTTTCTGCTTGAGCATCTTTCAGTGGGTCAGAGTGAACTAAACTATTTCCAAAAAATAATATATGGGAGGATGCGTAAACAGGGAATAGTTCATCAATAACTGTTTTTTGTTTTTTATTATTTTTCTCCATACATCCCTCCAATTTAGATTTATGCCGTCAGTATAGCGTAAGATTGCCTAATTTTCAATTTCGAAGTTTAATTGTAGTTTCAATACATTTTGAGAGTAAATTTAATGAAATAATCATTTCTTCTTTTCAAGATATGCTATATATCTTTTAATATTTTTTACTAGTAATTCCTTAGTAAGAATTGGAGCTACTTTTGTAATATCTTCTCCATCTTGAGATCTCATCAATATTGAAGGTTTGATGTCATTGATTGGTGGGGCTGTAATTATAAAGGTAGAAACTATATCATCTGGGTCTGAAACTAATCTATGACCAATAGAGTGATGATGGAAATAACTATAACCTTCGTTTATTTCGTAGACTACTGGGAAACTTAGATGCTTCAGGCCTATACGAGATAATCCATAACTACCTGTAAGATTCGGTAAGGTGATATAATTTTCGTGTACTCTAATTATATCAAGAAAATCAGACTCATTGAGATCAAATTTTGCCATAATTTCTTTTTTTGTATATACCTTATCTTTGTCAATACTACATCTAAATTTTTTGTCTTGGAATTTAGTTTCTTCAAGCATTGCAGCCTCAATTACGTTGATACTATCAAACACTTTTTTTTGATCTTCTAGATTTAATTTTTCTACGTCTTCAATGAAATCCATATATTTGAGGGCTTCATCTCTTCTTACATCATTAACAATGTACAATTGATCTTCAAAACTTCCTGAGAACATTTTTGAAGCAAAGCTCCATTTGTGAAGATGCTTATCCTCTAAAATTAATTTTTGTTCGTCTATATCTCCGTCTGGCCACCACAAGTGCAATCTGACTTTGTAATTACGTTCCTTAGGGCCATTTACTAAGACAATTTTTACGAATCCCATCACATGAATATAAGAATTTTTAGCTACAGTTTCTAATCTTTCTTTATCATTTAACAGTGATTTAAGAATATTAGTAAGAGATTGAGAATCAATTCTACTCATTAATTTGTTATGAAAATCTTCACCTTTACGTTGAGTTTTTGTATTAAAGAATAAATCAACTTCCTTTTCTAGTTCTGATAGGGAGTTTATAGAGTCCTTTTTATGTATTTGATTTGGCTCAAATATCATAAAAGTTCCTGGTGTGAGTATTTTTGGAGAATTCCTATACGTATTTTTTTTATTCCCTAAAAGATACCCTGGATCAACACAAGCTTGATCTACATCTAGCAAGAAAAAAGTATCTGAATCAACCTGTTTTTGTGCATAGGTTGTTAACCCAAGTAACAAAACAACAATAACTGAAATTTTTTGAATAATAATCTTATACATCATCGTAATTGTTTCTTTTATTAAATTGTACTATTTCTATACAGTGTAATCTAATAATATAATTAACTTTTTATTAAGTGTATTATTTGTTGTGTTATTAATGCGAAAATTCGTACGAAAGTCCAAAATGATCTGATGGCCAAATAGTCTTTTCTTTATTAACTGATTGAGTTCCTATTATTTTGATATTTTTTGGTTTTATTTTTCCATTATATAAGATACGGTCGAATCTTTCTTGCTTATTTTTTTTCTTGAACATAAATCTCATACGGTTTATCTCTGTATCCTCAGTATATCCCTTTAAATTTTTTTTAAGCTTTAACCAGGCATCTGCATAGCAATCTCTTATACATTTATTTTCTTTCCATCCATCTCCGAAATTAAAATCACCTGCAATCACTTGATTAGTAATACTACTTTTATCAATTATATTAAAAATAGTTTTTAGCTGAGCTATACGAAATTGATGGTGATGCTTACAAGAATGCAGATGTATATTATTTAGCTGAATTTTATCTTTATTATGCTGTACTTCTGCAGATAGCAAAGTATACATCTCGTATCCAGGTAATCCGTAAATATTAATATTCTCAAACGGCAATTTTGATAAGATAATTTGGCCAAGTCCAAATGTAGAATTTATTCTATTTGGCTTATTTTCTGAGACAAAATAATTTTCCTGAATAAATTTATTATATAACAGTGCTTTAAGCCATTTTTCAGAAACTTCTTGAAGAAGAACAATATCAGCATTTTCTTTTTCCAAAATATCTAATACTGATCTTGACCTTAATTCAAAATTAAAAAATTTACTTGATTCATCCTGCGGAGCGCCCCACACATTATAACTAATTAGCTTTAGATCGTCTTTTTTTACTGGCGATTTAAAGTCTGAAGATTTCTGTTTATATTCTTTCCAATTCTTATCGTAGTAATATGAGTTTATTTTCTGACTATAAGTTGGAGAGCATTTAACTCTTATATCAACAAATTCATCAGTATTTTTACTATCTTTTTCTAAGGATGTATCTCTGCTATAGGCAGTTAGACTAAAAAAAATAATTATTATTGCTAAGCTAGAAAAGTATATAAAATTTTTAAATTGTTCTTTTAGTTTCATAGTATTAATTAGAAATTTATATCTAAATATCTACCAGAAATTAATTATTTGGCAAGTTTTTTTTAATTCTATTTAACTTTAATATAATAAAAAAGCCTACTTTATATTTCAAAAGTAGGCCTTAATTATGCGTTATGAAATTCAAAAGTAATTAGAAATTCACACGAAGTTTTAATGTACCTTGAACACCAACATATTTATCAGCAAAGTTTGCGTCTGCAGAAACTCCATAATCCATTGCACCATAAGCTGCATTTAATCCAGCTCCGATATTATAGAAAGTTTTTTGCAGTTTTGCTTTTTCAGTTAGCGTGCGTAACCCTGCAAGTTTTGCATTTACTTTTGCACCTTTACCAATAACGTCATGTCTGATAAATGCATGAGCTTCTGGAGTAATAGCAACATCATTTGCCATAAATGGTGTAGATGTCAGTTTAACACCACCAACAAGGTTAAGTTTATGCGATGCTTGCTTATTTACATCAAGTAGGGGAGTTCCAGCTGCTCCAGTCTCTTTATATCCCGCTGAATTGATTCGGTTATAATTTAAACCAAACATTGGAGTAACCACAAACTGCTCATTTAACATGTGGTTATAGCCACCAAGTACTTCAGTTGAGAAAATCATTGAACTATATTTTCCTTGAGCTGTTTGCATGGCTGTATTAGAAATTCTTCTATTTTCTTTATTATCAGAAGAACTTGAACCAATACTAAACACTCCTTGTCCAAACCAATTATTAGTAAATTGATGAGTCGCATAAGCTGAAAATAAATATGAAGTAACTTTTGTTTTATCTCCAGATTTGAAATCTTTATGCTTTATTTCAGAATTCATAGCAGAGAAGGCCATACCAACTAACATATCGTCACTAGCTTTGACATCAAAACCAATTGTTCCACCATAAGCGGTTGATTTATAGCCTGAGCTGCTCTTACGTTTTTTCTGAGTAGCTTTTGAGTAGAATGGAGTTCCCCATACACCATAGCGATCGTGCTCATCACCAGATGAAACACCAATAATATTATTATTAGTATTTAAATTGTTTCCAAATGATGGTGTGCTTGTTGTTGTCGGCAAAGTTACAAAATTTGTAATTTCTGATATACGGTTATTCACTACGGTTGTAACATCAGCCAGTGCAGTAAAGGTAACTTTTTCTACTTCATTCGTAGTTGTATTAGCAGTTCTTACTACCGCATCTGCGATATTTGGTTTTGTCATTTGATTCAATTGTAGAACAAAATCTGCACCAGGGGTGTTTTCTTCAAAATCTTCAATTGCATCAAGAACTGCTTGAGAAACAACATCTCTCAAATTTTGTTGCCTTAAAGACTCATCAATAACTTCCTCTATTTGAGATTCTTGTGTTAGAACCAGTTCACCATTTTCAACAGCTGTAATCCACTTTGAGAACGCACCTGTAGCTTCTACAGTAAGTTTTGATAGGTCAAGCTGTAGCTGACCATTACCATCTTTCTTGATAAGTTTCAAAGCTTTACCATCAACAGGAACTGCTGCTGCATCATCGACTGTAACTTTGAGCGCATTTCCACCGCCTGCTAGAGTAATTTTACCTCCAGCTCCAACCACTAAATTACCTAGATCAACACCATTGACTGTTGTTTTAATCTCAGTATTTCCAGTAATTGCAGAATCTCCACCTTTTAGAGTCAGATCATGCTGTCCAAGAGCTACTGTAGTACCATTAAACGTAGTTGCACCATTGAATATAGCATCTTTCTGAAGCGTAACTGTATCACCACCAAAACCTATAGCATCTGAGTGGATGTTTGAGTTAATATCAGTGTCTCCACCAGCAAAATTAACAGCTTTAAGCCTTGTACCATCAGCACCAATATCAGTATTTACAGTTGCTCCAGCATTAAAGTTTAAAGTACCATTAGATCCAGCATTAGCTTCCATAGCCGATCCTATAGTTATTTTGGATGCAAAATTTGCAGTAGAGTTATTACCATGCATTTTAAGCGCCGCATTAAAAGTAGCATGATCAAATGTAGCTGTTCTATTATCTCTTACATCAACAGTATTAGCATTCACAACGCCAAAGACTTGTCCATCTTGTACAAAATTTGCATTAGTTATTTTTTGTGCGCCAGTACCAAGATATGAAACAGAGCTTCCTGCTACATTGTTAAATACTACTTGTGCATTTGCACCAGTTACACCTGCAAAGAAATTAGCAGTGTTTAGAGTAACATTAGTTGCACCAGCGGCATTGACGTGTAATTCACCAAATCTTTCTGCGTTACTTGTACCCATGTTACCAGCAATAGCTTGCGCTACAGTAACTACAAATTTACTGCCGTTTTTACCTGCAATATTCGTAATATTAGTTCCTGCAATATCAAAATTATTTGTGACAACTTCGTTATCTTCACTAAAGTGGAAGGTAGTAGGGGCTGTCAAGTTGCCAGCTCCATTAAATGTGACCTTACCACCACCTGAGAATTCAATGGTTCTAAATGCCTGGGCATTACCAACCGTGCCATCTACTGTAATATCAGCTGCATTTATGAATTTTAAATCTTGATTAGTAATCGCGGAACCATTTAAGCTCGTAGCTTTTACACTACCACCAAGCTGTAGCGTTTTGTTATTACCAGCAACAGTTACTGCGCCAACTGGATTTGCACCAGTACCAAGAGCGCCCGTTACTTTTGCGTCACCAAGGAATTTAACTGTACCAGCTGCACCTGCTCCATTGTTAATATCTCCAGTTAATTGGAAACCATCTGCAAATTTAGCTGTACCACCTGCATTAGCTAGCTCAATATTTCCAACAGTATATAAACCTTTACCTAGAGTAGGGTCTGCGCCATTTGCACCTAATTTAATACTATCAATATCTATGGGATTATTTGCAGCAGCAGTAGTTAGACCTCCATTTCCTGCGAAAATAATTTGAGAGCCATTACCAGCTCCTGAAGTAATTGCATTAGTTGTTAGAGTTTTTCCAGCATTTATAGTTACAATTCTTGCATTATTAGCAAAGTCAACAGACTTTGCAGTTACATTTTCTTCAAAAAGCGTGTTACCAGCAGCTGTAAAGTTAATTGAAGATGCATCAGCCACACCCGCGTCAACTGCAGCTTTAAATGTAACATTTCCAGTAGAACTTACTGTAATTGTTTTAGCATGAACAACAGGGTTTATTTCAGTATTTTGATTACCTGATACTATTAACTCTTTGATACGATTATTTGCGGCTGTACCAATTGTTTCTGCTGCATTTTTGGCAAGATTTAGAGTGTTTGTTCCATTTGAATTAATTTCTAATCTACCCTCGTTGTCATTTCCTGTAGTTAAATGAGCTTTTAAAGTGACTACTTTGTTGCCTCCCGTTGTATTAGTTAATTTTAATAACGAATCAGCATGCTTAAAGTCAATATTACCACCGGTATTTAGGTTATAAGCAGCATTTGCGTCTATTGTTAAGCTACCATCTCCACCAACTTCACCTATATTTATAGTAGCTATAGCTGCAGCTGTACTTGATTTTGAATTTAGCGCTGCTCCATTTTTTATGTTTAGTGTAAGGACATTAGTAAGGTCAACTTGATCTATAATAACAGATTCACTACCACCAGTAACATTTAATACACTAAGTTTACTTACTCCAGTACCAAGTGTTTTAACACCACCATTTCCAGTTAGAGTTGCAATATTTCCACCATTAGAGTGTAGACCGATTGTACCTCGGTTATTTGCACCTGGGTCTAAATGGGCTTTTAGAGTAAATAATCTATTTGCTCCATTTGCTTCTAATTTTATCTGTGCAGCAGCATCTGCAAAAGTCACATCATTAAAAGACACATCTGCAGATGGAGCATATTCTAGAGTGCTACCAGCAGCAATATCAAAAGCTACAGCATTAATTCCTTCATTTTCTAATCTAACAACTTTGTCACCACCGACGCTAACTAATCTTAAAGTATTAGCTCCACCTAAAGCTTGACCTCTTATGGTTAATTTTGAAGCTATTGGTGCCAGTGCTCCATCATCTCCATCAGCAAATAAAACAATTTTACCCTTATCATTAGCACCAGTGTTTAATGCAGCTGTATTTATTGTAACTACAGGAGTATTACCACCTTCTGCTTTAAAGGTAAGTTTTGAATCATTACCTGAAAAAATTATATCAACAGCAGCTCCCTCAATAGCATTGCTTTGTTTTCCAGATAGAATGAGTTCTTTAGCATTTGTAATTTTTACATGAGAGTTTACATTGCCTATTGTTAATGTATCAATAGTAGTAGTGTTGTCTAACTGTACATCAGAACCTGAAGTAAGCTGCAAAATACCAGTCTTTGTTACACCATCTAAAACCACATCAGTACCATTAGCACCATTTGCAATCACTTTAGTAAGTGCATTAGTAGCACCGATTGTTCCTGTAACTTGTCCATCTCCTAAGAACTTCAGCTGACCACCATTTGCTGTTGCATCTACGTTACCTTGTAGCTTACCAAGCCCACCATTAGCGACTTGAATTATTGCAGCAGCATCATTTGTTTCAAATGTTGTTGCTTTATGAGTGCCATTAGTTAATTGAACTAGTCCGGCTCCATTTGCAGTTACTTTAGTAAGGCCATTTGTTGCACCAATAGTACCAGTAACTTGCCCAGCTCCAATGAATTTCAATATACCACCTGCTGCAGACGCATCCACATCTGCTGTAATAATTTTGCCATTATCTAGATCTATTTCTGCAGTTGCATGTTTTGTAACAATTTTAGTTGCGCTTACATTTTGATTGAATATTGCTTTAGAAGCAGCACCTTCCAAATTAATTTCATTTAATGTTTTGGTACCTCCAATAACTCCGTTAAATGTTGCTGTGTTACCTGCTGTAATCTCAATAAAACCTTTGTTATTAGTAGCCCCATGATCAATAGTTCCTGCTATTGTAGAATCTGTATCAATTTTTAATGTTGCTTGGTTAGCACCAAATCCAAGTTGAAAACTACCAACTGCAGAAAAGTCACCTTTAGCTTGAGCTGTGACTCCATCCTGTTGTAATCCATTTACTCCTCCAAGAGTTAGAGTTTTGGCAGTTGGTACAACAACTTGTATGTCTTGAACTCCTGTAGTATTTACTATAGATGATATTACTGAATCAAAAGCAGTAATTCGTCTACCTCCTTGATTGTTAACATCAATGGTTGCAACTGTTCCAACTACTCCACCATTTGTTCCTATAGTTAGGTTGTTAGCATGATTGAATGCAAATGAATCATTTAAAGCCCAGTTACCACCACCTGCGATATTTACTACAGGGTTACCATCAGATAGTGTTGCATTTCCATTACCATCTGTGGTTTTTAGTGCCGCCATAGCATTTGAACTTGCACCTGCAATTACTGCTAAAGCTGAAGTTGTTGTTAGTATATTTCTTAGAAAATTCTTTTTAGTACTTTTTTTTGCACTCATTTGATCTACGCCCTAAAGGTTATTATTAATATGTATAAATTTGAATTTATTGGTATAAACTAAGCTTATGTAATATAAAATCATTAAACATAAGTCACCACTCAGAATAACACTATAGCGCAATGGTTATTGTAGTCAAGATTCTATAAAGTAACTTTTTATTAATTCTAAATAAATATTTGCATCTGTGTCAGTTATATTATACTTGTATTAATTACCCGAGCCTAAGCCTGCAACTTCTTCAAACATTTTTCCTATAGCATCAACATCTTCACCATAAGAGTTTTTTTCTTCATCCGGTATAACATGTGATTCATTTAGTAAGATATCGATAGTTGTAACTAGTATTGGAACATCTTCAAGATCATAGCTACCTTCAGATAGTTTTTTGCCAATTCTATTAAATAACCATCCATCAACGCAATATTCTGGATGTGTTTTTAGAATTTTCAAAGAAAGCAGTGGGTAGGTGTCAACAAATTTATCTAAGCATACAGTATTTTCTGAAACATTAGTTACAGCACATATTTGCTGAAAACATAGCATTTGGGCTTCTTCAATAATTTCATTAGATATATTTATTAAACTTTTTTTAAGTACTTTTGCAATATTTTTTGGTGTTAAGTAGGAACCTAAACCATAACTCATCATTGTATTATCCCATTTTCCACTTTCTATACGTTTATCGCATTGGCTTATAATTGGCTTCTGTATTGCAGATTTAACTAATAGAGTTATATTATCTTCTTCATCTATACCTCTCTCCACTATATAACTACACACAGAATTCTCACTAGATGTAAATCCTTCAGCATGCTTATCCAATATTCCTTTAATATTCTCCATAAAAGGAATCTCTTCTACTGATATAAAGAAATTATTACCCAGAAACCATGCTTGCTTATATAATTCAAGTCCTAAAGAAACATTACCTATTTTACAATTCATCAAAGCCAAATTATTTAAAAGTAGTGTAGAATACATTGCTTGAATAGGGTGCTCTTCTTCGCTTTTGTGAAGCAAAACAGATTGGATGCTTAGGCTCTTTACCATAAGACTCCTTGCCATATTCAACATTACTAAATCTGCTTCAATATTGCATGCTGTAGCGCCTGCTTCCACTGATGCAGCCGCTATTAGCATTGAATTGCTGTCATATAGCTCTTCTCTAATTCTTAATATACATAATGTTGCATGAAATTTTGCTTTTCCGCTTTCAAATCCAGAAAGAATTTCAGCTTCAGCGTCAGTAATATCTGAAAATTTATGCTTTTTACCAACTACATCACTTTCCTCTTTAAGGTGGTGAGCAATAAGTGGTGAAGTTGAAAAATCTTTTTCTAATTTTATTATTCTAGTTAATTTCAAAATATCTGATTCAGAATACTTAAATTGTTCAATTTCTTCTTCGGTTACACCTGCCTCTTCTATTATTTTAGGGTATCGTCTTTTTGCCATGCTTGATATCTCAACAGTTTAAGTTAATGTCCTTTAATTTAAGCTAGCATAGAAAATTTTAGAGTTCAAGTGATATACAACCGTTAGTTAAAGAAAAAAGAGTCAATCCTTTGTATTTAAACGTTTCAATTTTATTGAATATTTTTCAGCCCCATTATCATAGGACCACCAACCTGAAGCTTCAGTATAATCTTTATTAAATGTCATAGATAGTTCGCCAACATTCTCAGAATCCTTCCAAATACCGAATATCTTTCTATTATGTTCCAATAATATTGCATGTATTTCTGAAATTCCATTAAAGTCATACAACATTACAGTGTGTTTATTGATGAATTTTATTACATCAATAGGGTGATATTTTATCTCGTTTCTTATTGATGAGTTCCAGCCTATTTTATATTCAAAATGAGTAAGTGCCTCTTTTATAGAAGAAGCAGTTTTAGGAGGATCAATATTCACAAAAACTGACTTCTTTGCTACATGTCCAGCAGTATCTTCAACATTAAGAGTAATATTGTAATTTCCAACATTTCTAAATATATACTCAAATTGTGGATTAGAAGAAATTTCTACTCCATTTATGCACCAAGAAAATTTTAATTCATCTCCATCAGGGTCACTAGAGTTTGCCCCGTCAAACTTCACTTTTTTTGGTGGAACTCCAGTTAAATCGCTGTGAATCATAATAGGAACAGGAGTTTGATTGTTATTCCAATAATGATCTAAAATAAATGCTGCAATAGCTGCTCCTATACCGCTATATATAAAGAAAACTAATAAAAATTTGCTAAATTTAAGTCCTTTCAGAATTTCTACTAATATCATACCTACCTTCTCCCTAACTTGTTACATAAATCAAGAGTTTTTATAAATGTGTAGCTACATATTTTTTTAGTTAAGAAGCTATACAAATTGCAAAAAGCATAGTACATCAATTTGACAGTAAATGCAACCTATGGTAGTAACAATTGGTAGTGCTAAAGTAATTATAATTAGTAGTAGAATTTTGGAGGTTTTTGTGAGTAAAAAGAGTTTCACAGATATAGTATTTCAAAGTAAGGAACATAATTCTTGTAAGAATTATACTCCTTTTCAGAAGGCCGTTGCAGAGGCCGTTGCTGAAAACGAGGTTAGCAATTCTTCTTATTTAGCATTTAAGTTGTCTGCTGCACCAACTACCAAAAGTGGATATTCTTTTGGAGGAAATCAGTTGGATCTAGGGATAAAAATCAACAAGAAAGGCGAAAAAGTAATCAACACACATGCTGCAGCAACTTTTTTAGATATTATGAAAAATGCAGTGGATAAAAATGGTAATAAGATTGTAACTAAGAGCTTTCTGGATAAAATTGCAACTGTAAGAACTGTAAAAAATAAGGAGGTATTAATTGGTGGTGCTATAACTAAGATAGGAGATACAAGAACTCTTACACCTCAGCAAGAAGCTACAATTAATAAAGCGTTTACTAGTGATTATGGGAAGAAAAAAATTACTCAAGATTATATGAACGAAATTACAAAAAGAATTGATAAAATCTCTAAACAGATTGATGATAAGATAAAATCACCTAAAATACGCGCTACACTCAAAAGAGAACAATCTTTGATATTATTAGTAGATTATGATAACCAATTTCACCTTGGTTCTAAAGGAAAGATGATGAAGTTTCTTCAAGAATCTGAAAGTAATAATAACTTTAACTCAGAGGATATAGAGAAGTTTGTCTTGGAAAATACTACATATGGTAAAAAAGCACCTGAAGATATTAAAAGAAGATATAGGAATGCTGAAAAAGCTCTGAAAAAATTTAATGTGCAGATATCTGGCAAAGAAAGCGATATTGCAGATGAAATGGCTGACATTATGATGGATAAGCTTAAAGAAAAGCAAAAGAAATGTATTACTCCAAGAAAAGCAGTTCCTCCAATTTCTCTAAAAACTCCTTCAAAAACACAAGAATCAGGCCGTAGTATGTAGATTTTAATTTTTATTGAAGTGCATTATTATGATATATAAAGCCAGCTAATTCTATATATTTTTAAATGATGTATACAAGGGGAGGTGCTTCCTTGTATACAATAACTTCCTGAGTATCCTAATCCTAATAAATGCCTTGGTTGTTTAATGAGTTGAATGGTCTAGTAGATAAGCAGCCAAACCCTGCACAGGTGGCAAATTGCTTGCATCTAGAGCAGAGTCTTCAATTAAATCGGCAATCTCAATACTTATTCCTGGCACTCTCTCACTGCTTATCACCGCACCCCAATACATACAAGAAAATTCATCATCTTTTCTGTGTTGCACCGCTTGCTCTACAACTAATTCATTAAAGTAGATACATCCAATCCCTTATATATAAACGCCTATAACCCATACTGGAAAAATATGTCCTTTCCTGCAAAGAACCCTTCATAGAAATTTGATCCAGATATCGCATGAATTCTCCAAAGAAAAAACCATTTAGCAAATCTCGAAAACATTCCAATGATATATTTCCTCATTTTTTTACAAGAGGTATATCATCTTATTTTAATCCAGTTTATATTAGATTGACATAAGCATTAATATATATTAACCTTTGGTTCAATTGAAGCAATATAGGATTTTTAAATGCCGCAAATTTCAAAAAAAAATAATATAGAATTAATAAATGAATTAAATGCAATAGCCCAAAACCCTACAGAAGATCTTAACTCTGATGTTATAACAAACTCTCTCTTCTTTAAAGAAATACAAGGAGAAGAGGAAATTAGTTTTCACTATACAGCTGCAAGATCTTTAACACCAAAAGCATATATCTTAGCTATATATTCTTGCTACATCTAATTCACTACATACTCTAGACTTAGCGAAAAATTCATTAAAAGAACATGGTCCAGCAATAGCATCTGCTCTTGCTACATTGGATTCATTGCATACTCTAAACTTAGCGAATAATGACTTAGGAAAACATGGCCCAGCAACAGCATCTGCTCTTGCTACATCTAATTCACTACATACTCTAGACTTAGCGAATAATGACTTAGGAAAACATGGCCCAGCAACAGCATCTGCTCTTGCTACATCTAATTCACTACATACTCTAGACTTAGCG
>JALZUG010000008.1 GCA_023301685.1 Rickettsiaceae bacterium | reverse complement strand
CTGAAAATTAATTTTCAGTACTACTATCACTATCTGAATTATCTTGATCAGCTCCAGAAATTGTTTCAGAGTTTTTAGCGTCTACAGTATCTTGTTGTTCAACATTTTCGTCATCTTCGTCATCTTCGCTATCTGATTCTGCAATTAATGAAGCAGAAACAACTTGTTCATTTTTTTCTGTTTTAAATAAAATAACTCCGCTTGTGCTACGTCCAGTTACTCTAACGCTTTCAAGTTTGCATCTTATAAGTTTTCCGTTATTAGTAATCAGCATTAACTCATCATTCATATTAGCGGGCATTGAAGCAGCAACATTTCCAGTTTTATCAGACAGAACCATATTAACAACACCGCTACCGCCTCTATTTGTGATGCGATAATGATACGCAGAAGTTCTTTTGCCGAAACCATTTTCAGCAACTGTTAATATGAATTCTTCAGAAGCCGCCATTTCAATAATTTGCTCTTTGGATAGTTCAACTTCAAAGTCTGTAGGAGAAAATTCAGTATCACCACTTGCAATTAATTGACGTTTTTCAAATGGGATAGACAAGAAAGCTTCCCTTTCTTCAATAGTTGATTTAATTCCATGCAGAATAGTCATAGAAATTACTCTGTCACCATCTGCAAGTCTCATGCCTCTTACACCATCAGATGTACGGCTTTTGAATACTCTAATAGCATTAACTGGGAAACGAATAGCTTTACCTTGTTTGCTTGCAAGAAGAACATGGTTTTCCTCACTACATGCCATTACGTTGACTAGACTATCATCTTCGTCCATTCTTATTGCAATCTTTCCGTTTGATTGGATCTTTTTGAAATCAGAAAGATCGTTTCTACGAATATTACCTTTTGCCGTCGCAAACATAATATGCATATTATCCCACTCATCTTGATTCTCAGGCATTGGCATAATATTTGTTATAGTTTCTCCTTCTTGAAGAGGGAGAATATTTACCATTGGACGTCCTTTACTCTGTGGGTTTCCAAGTGGAAGTTTATATAGTTTTAGGCTATATACTTGCCCTCTGCTTGAGAAGAAAAGCATCGGAGTATGAGTATTACCAACAAATAATTGTGTTGTAATGTCTTCATCACGCATTGATAAGCCAGAACGTCCCTTGCCACCGCGATTTTGAGCTTTGTAAGTAGCAAGTGGAACTCTTTTAATATAACCACTAAGAGTTACGGTTACTACCATATCTTCTTTTTGAATTAAGTCTTCAATGTCTTGATCGAAATTACCTTCTATGATTTCAGTTTTTCTAGGAGTTGCAAATTCTTCTCTTACTTTTACCAACTCTCCTTTTAGGATAGAAAGCAATTTATCTCTTGAGCTTAGGATACTAACAAATTCTGTGATTTCTTTTGTTAATTCTTCAAGATCATTTTCTAGTTTATCTTTTTCCATCGCTGTTAGGCGCTGTAACCTCATTTCTAAGATGGCTTTAGCTTGAGTTTCTGAAAGATGAATTTTGCCATCATCTGTTATGTTGGCTTTATCATCAACAAGTTTTATTAAACTTGTAATAGAAGAGCAATCCCAGGCTTTTTCCATTAGTTGCTCTTTTGCTATAGTTGGATTTGATGCAGCTCGGATAATCTTGATAACTTCATCAATATTACTAACGGCAATTCTAACACCTAGTAGGATATGAGCTTTATCACGTGCTTTATTTAGAAGAAAAATAGTACGCCTTGTAATGACTATTTCTCTAAATTTGATGAACGCTCCAATTACTTCTTTTAAATTCATGACTTTGGGCATGCCTTCATTTAGGGCAAGCATAATTACACCAAAGCTTGTTCTAAGTTGTGTATATGAATAAAGCTGATTTAGAACAACATCTGCTACAGCATCTCTTTTTACTTCAATAACAACTCGAACACCATCTTTGTTTGATTCATCTCGAAGGTCACTTATACCCTCAATTCTCTTCTCCCTAACAAGGTCAGCAATTTTTTCGACTAACTTTGCTTTGTTAACCATGTAAGGCATTTCTGTAACTACTATTACCTCACGACCATTATTATCTTCAATATGTGTTTTACCACGGAACATAATGCTTCCGCGTCCTGTTAGGTAGGCTGATTGAATACCTGAGCTTCCAAGAATTGTTCCACCAGTTGGAAAATCTGGTCCTTTTATATATGTGATTAGTTCGGCAAGTTCAATATCATTATTGTCAACATATGCACATGCAGCGTCAATTACTTCGCCGAGATTATGTGGAGGTATGTTAGTGGCCATACCAACTGCAATACCACCTGTACCATTAACCAAAAGGTTTGGGAACATGGCTGGTAGTACATTTGGTTCACTTTCAGATCCATCATAGTTTGGATTATAATCAACAGTTTCTTTCTCAATATCTTCGAGAAGAGTATGAGAAATTTTAGTTAATCGTGATTCAGTATATCTCATTGCTGCTGCTGAATCACCATCCATTGAGCCAAAGTTACCTTGACCGTCAACTAGAGGAACTCGAAGTGAAAAATCTTGAGCCATTCGAACTAAAGAATCATAAACAGCTGAATCACCATGTGGGTGATACTTACCGATTACATCACCAACAATCCTTGCAGATTTTCTATGAGGTTTTGAGCTTACATAACCACCTTCATGCATTGAGTAAAGAATTCTTCTATGAACAGGCTTTAAACCATCCCGAACATCTGGGATGGCACGACTGACAATAACGCTCATAGCGTAGTCCATATATGAACTTTTCATTTCATCTTCGATGTTTACAGGCATCAGGTTTTTGAACTCAGCTTCACTCACAATTTTTAACTCTTAAAAGTTGATTTTTTTAACCTGTAAAGACTACTAGTTTTTTCATATTTTATCAAGTATTAATACCAATTTTCATTTCAAATTATATATTCGCATTTTGCAGGATTCGTCTGTGCTCACGTATAAATATACGCTGCGCAGCCTCGCCTTGAAATACGAACTCTGATTTGAAATGAAAATTGGTATACGATGCTTATTTTAGGAAAAAATGGTATGAAAATTATTTAGATTTTAAGCAATTCTAATACTTTAAATAATTCCCCCATTTGTCTTGTTGATGTTAGCCTGAAAACTTGTTTTTCTATGATAGAAAAGTCTTCTTGAGATAAGTTGTTTTTTAAAGATTCTAACCGAAGTTCTATACCATATTTTAGCAATAGATCTTTTTGGGTTCCATATGCTATATTCTTTATATTCTGTTCTCTTGCTGCTTTTGATAAAGCATTGAAATCAACATGTGCAGTTAGGTCAGCTTCTCCAAGTGTATCAATAATTGAGCTGTATTGATGATTCTTAATTGCTTGTAAAGTTGAGTTATACTGCTTTCGGCTTCTTTCGCTAGAATATATATTATAACCATAATCTATAATTAGCGCAGCTCCAGTGTATTTTTGAATATGTTTACTTAGTTTTCTGACAATATTTAGAGATTCAATCGATTCTTCAATAATTGCACCATCTTTTGCATTTTTGTGTTCTGATAATAGTTGCTTTTGAAGAGCTTTGTGTAGTTCAATTTTATTAAATTTTATTCTTCCATCAACTGGATCAGTTACTAAAGTTGATTCAAACCATTTAGTTTTAACTTTTATATATTGCTTTATGGGAAGGGCGTCGAAAAATTCATTTGCAATGAAGATTGCTGGAATTTTAGGGATTTCTTCAATATTCTTTATCCAAGAAATAGATTTATTATGTTCAATTAGGTTAGCCTTCTGCAAATCGATAAAAAATGGATTTATTTCATGCAAGAAAATTTCAATTGCTGCATAAAACTTTGAATCAAGTTTTGCTACTTTTAAAAAATCTTGCATTAATTTACCGCGCCCAGGTCCCAGTTCAATTAATGCAAAACTCTTTGGAGATCCAAGAGTTTGCCATTTTTCTATTGCCCATAGTGCTATAATTTCTCCAAAAAGCTGAGATATTTCTGGAGATGTTATGAAATCCCCTTCTTCGCCTAGTGTTTTAGTTGATTTATAATATGATTCATTATTTGTAGATAGTGCTTCTCTCATCATATCATCGATTTTGATATGACCATGCTCTTTTATACGATATCGAATATTTGAATCAATTGGCATTGGGTTTATAACTATATTTTATTACTATAACTCCTATTATAAACATTGGAATGCAGAGTAATTGCCCTCTAGTGATAAATTCTGCATGGAGGCCAATGTGCGCATCAGGTTCTCTGAAATTTTCTATTATAAGTCTAAAACCTGAATAGAATATTAAAAATAATCCAGAAGTAAATCCTGGCTTTTTCAGCCCCTGATACTTTGTAATACAAAAATATAATATGAAGAATAAGACAAAGCCTTCAAGTGCTGCTTCATATAGCTGACTTGGATGTCTTGGCAACCCATCGCTGCCAGGGAAGATAAATGCCCACGGAATATCTGTAACCCTTCCATATAATTCGGCATTGATGAAATTTGCTATTCGACCTAAAAATAATGCAATCGGAGTTGCTGCAGCTGCTGCATCAACGAGTGTAAAATATTTTATATTGTTCTTTCTGGTGAATATAATTGATGCAATTACAAAACCAAGTATTCCACCATGAAAAGACATGCCTCCTTCATATGTTTTTAAAATTTCAATAGGATTTGAAAAATACTTTACTGGATCATAAAATATTACATATCCAAGTCTTCCACCAATAATAATTCCAATTATTACCCAGGTTATAAAATCGTCAACATGTTGCTTTTCAAGGGAGGTATATTTTTTTTCAATTAGCTTTATTATATAGTACCAGCCTAAAACTATGCCTACTACGTATGATAGCGAATACCAAGATATCGCAAGAGGTCCAAAGGAAATAATGATAGGATTTATATTTGGAAATTCTAGCATACTTTTGCGTTTATATTTTCTATAAATCAGAAGCTTAATATTAATGGATGTATTATGCTGCTTCGGTTTTTTTAGTCTTTATTCCTAGCTCTTCAAATACACTTGCTAATGCATTTGCAAGTTCCTGGATCATTTTTTCAGTATGAAGAGGAGTAGGGGTTATTCTCAATCTTTCAGTTCCTTTTTGTACTGTTGGGAAATTAATATGTTGTACAAAAATATTATGTTTATCAACAAGTAGTTTTGAAGCTTTTTTTGTAAGTTCTGGATTGCCAATAACTATTGGGATAATATGGCTCTGATTTTCAAGTATATTAATTCCAGCTTTCCTCAACGCATCTTTGGTTTTATTTACGACTTCTTGATGCTTTGTTCTTTCTAGATCTGAGTTTTTTAAGTGCTTTATACTAACTCTTGCTGCTTCTGTAATTGCAGGGGGAAGAGAGGTGGTAAAAATAAATCCACTGGCAGTTAATCTTATTGCATCGATAAGTTCATGGTTTCCTGTTATATATCCCCCAATGACTCCATAAGCTTTTGCAAGTGTACCTTGTATTATGTCTATGTCTTGCTCAAATCCTAGCATGCTTGCAATTCCAGCCCCGCGCGCACCATATAATCCGACGCTATGAACTTCGTCAATATAAGTTAGAGCATTATATTTCTTTGCTAATTCACAAATTTTAGCAATAGGCGAAATTAAGCCGTCCATTGAATATGCAGATTCAAATGCAATAATTTTAGGCCTATTAATGTCGATATTTTTTAATAGTTCTTCAAGATGATCAGTGTCCAAATGCCTATAAATTTGCTTTTCCGCCCTAGAGTTTTTTATTCCAGCAATCATTGAAGCATGATTTGACTCATCAGATAAATACACTAAATCAGGCAAAATTTTTGCAAGGGTAGTAAGTGTTGCATCATTTGACACGTAGCCGGATGTGAATACTAGAGCTGAATCTTTGCTATGTAGGTCTGCTAGCTCATTTTCTAAATCGACGATAGCATAGTTATTGCCACCAATATTTCTTGTTCCACCTGAGCCCACGCCATTTTCTAGTAGTGCTTTATTTGCTTCTTCTATAACTTTTGGGTTTTGGCTCATGCCTAAATAGTCATTGATGCACCACATAGTGATTTTTTTCTTATCTTTTCCCCATGATGCAAGCGGAAAGTCGCCAGCGTGCCTTTGGAGTCCGATAAAATCTCTATACCTTCCTTCGCTTTGTATTTGGTTTATTTGGTTCTTAAATGAAGAGTTATAGTTAAACATCTTAGTTCCTATATTGTAATGCACATCACTATACATGAATTAATTTAAGAAGAGAATTAATTAATTATAAACAATAGAATTTTTTATCCATAACTTAGGTTAATTTATTTCGTAAAGTAGAAATTGTTTGAATCTGAAATTGTTTTATTAAATTTGTAATCTGATTTATTAAATGTTTTAATGTCATCAGGATGGTCCAGTTGATTTCTGATAATATAGTCTGCAAGCATCCCTCTCGCTCTTTTTGAGTTAAGAGCAATATTTTTTAATTTACCATCTCTAGTTTCTCTAAAATGCGTGTTTATTAGTGTTGCATCAAGTATTTTACTATCAATTGAAGCGCTATATTCATTTGATGCTATATTAATTAAAAACTTATTTTTATGCGTTTTTAATTCTGAATTAATATGATTGGTGATATTTTTTTGCCAAAATAAATTCATACCTTTTGGTGCAAGTTTGGGCATTTTAATTGACATTTCTAGCCTATATGCTCTGATCATATCTAAAGGTTTTAATAAGCCATACAGTGCAGATAGAATTCGTAGATGTTCTTGAGAAAAACGGAGCGAGTTTTTATCTAAAGTTTCTGTATCTATATTATTATAAACATCTCCATTATATGCATATATTGCTTGTTTTTCTGGGAGGGTTTCAAAGTTTTGAAACCTGTCATAGTTTAATTCCGCAATTTTTTCGCTCACTTTCATAGATTTCATAATATTTTTAGTTGAGAGCTTTTTAAGAACCTGCAACGTTTTGGTCATCTCTTTGGATTCAGTTATTTGAGATGATACATTGTTTGGAGATGTGTCTGTAAAATTCATTGATTTTGCAGGAGATATTACGCTAATCACTTTTGTCTCTCATTAAATAGTTGAACTCAGCCCCTATGATAAAGATCATATTTACTATATAGAAGAATATTAACGTTACGATAATGCTACCAAGTGAGCCATATACAATACTTAATTGTCTGTAATATACTATATATTTAGATAGGAGATAACCGCTTAAGGCCCATAATATCACTGTCAAGATGGCTCCAGGGATGACTTCAAGGAGTTTTAGTTTTGCATTAGGTATTATGTAGTATAGCGAACAAACAGAAAACAAGAGTGATGCAAAAATCAATGTGTATCTTGATGCTTTTATTACAAATGCATAATCATCAATTAGATCCATAAACTGAGGTATTTTCTCGAGACCTATGGGTATAATGATGAGTAACAGCATGGCTAACGAGATGATGATACTTATGCCCAAAAATTGTGCAATACTCAACAATCTTCGTAGAATATAGTTTGGTGGAGACTTTATTTCGTAGACTCTATTTAATATTGTTCTTAAGCACTCTACAAATGATGATGATGTCCAGATTGTTCCAAAGATAGCTAGTGTTAATAGACCTTGGGGTGGTGAGGTTATAAGTTCATTTACCCGAGATCTTATTGAATCAATAGAATGTGATGGCATATTTTCCAATGCGAGTTCAATAAATTTTTCTCCAAGCTCTGACGCTCCAAAAAAGCTGGTAAAAGCTAGTATGAAGATAAAAAACGGAAATATTGATACTAGCATCATAAAAGACATGTAGCCGGAATGTTCAATGCCATCATGGTCGACCATTTTATCGACTGACTTATAAAGATTGTAGAATAGTCTTTTCATTATTTAAGAATTTTGAATACGGTTTTTTTTAGATATGAAATTTATTATAGTGTTTATTTCCTTTTTAGCAAGAAATGGAATACTTCAAATAGTAAATTTTATAAGGAATATAAAAGGTAATTGTAAAAAAAGTTAAAAAATATTAAATAAATTGTTGCGCTAGGTTGTTTTCTTTGTTATATTATCAACTTAACAGATTTCGAATTTGTTTAGATAAATTAATATTTAATGTTTTAAAGAGACAAAGTTATGGCACGCAAAAATGATTATATACAAGAGGTTGATAAGTTCATCGGCGGAAAAATATATTCTTTGAGATTAGCAAAAGGTCTATCTCGTCAGCAACTTTCAAAAGTTATTGGTGTTACTCACCAACAATTGCAAAAGTATGAAAAAGGAACTAATAGAATTTCTGTTGGAAGGCTAGTTTTAATTGCTAAAGCCCTTTCAAAGGAAGTTTCATATTTTTACGAAGGACTTGAGTCTTCGGAGCAAGAACCAATTATGACTCAGCATCAGCGTATGTGTATTGAAGTGTCAAGAAACTTCATGAGAATAGAAAGCTCAGAGCATCAGAATGCTGTTAATACTTTAGTAAAATCACTATCTAAAATTGCATAAAATTTTAGATGTGAAGTAAATGTAGCAGAAGCGCTAATCCTGAAAGGTTAGCGCTTTTTTTAATATATTAGTAATGATTTACAACTCTTTACGTTATTTGTGTCTAGCAAAACTTGTTGCAATTTTTTAGTTTAATACTCGGTAGTTAATTTGTTAAGGCAATGGATAGCCATGCTTCGCTCGCTATAACTATAATTTATCTATACAAAGTATTGATACAGAAATTTAAAATACAATGCCAAGATAATTGATTCAGCGCTCCTCTTGTTATGATGTATGATTGTTGCCGAGTTAGCAGAAAGTGCGTGATCTCTATTTCGAAATTAAGTTTATCTTTTGTTTAACAACACATTATCAGTAATTTTAGTTTTACCAGCCTATTTGGCATGTATTATGCTTAATAAAACGTAATAGAACATTGCAAATTTTGTATTTTCCTTGAAAGGTTAAGAAAATTGTGATATAATTAATTAAATTTAAGATTTATA
>JALZUG010000007.1 GCA_023301685.1 Rickettsiaceae bacterium | reverse complement strand
AGTTGTAGCGCTAGCACCTTCTGCTGCTGCATTTGCTTCAGAGGTAAGAGTACCTGCGGTTGGATCTACTTGCTCTTCTGCATCAATAGTAGTTGTAGCACTATCGCCTTCTTCTACTACATTTGCTTCAGATGTAACAGTGCCTGCAGTCGGATCTACTTGCTCTTCTGCATCAATAGTAGTTGTAGCGCTAGCACCTTCTGTTGCTGCATCTGCTTCAGATATAGGAGTGCCTGCAGTGGTATGCGCAGGATCTTCCACAATTAGCCAGTCATCATCATTTTGTGTTGTTTTAGTTTGTTCGTAAAAACCGTTCACACAGGTTGTTATAGATTGTATAACTTTATCAGCTGCATATTGAAGCACTTTTGATATATGCTCTTCTGAAACCAATTTCCTTGCAAGGGTAGGTCCGCAGATACTCAATATTACACCAATGGGTGTCAAGGCTGCGCTTCCTAAAGCAAATCTTGCTGCTGCGCTTCCTGCTATGCCTGTTACAGCTACATCACATATTTTAGCTAATGCTGTATTGTATACTTTTTCTCTAAGGTAATCCCATATTCCTGGAACCTGAGGTAAAGAGTTACCCAGTGTGGAGGAAGAGATATAACCTGAGGTCATTAAATTTTCTTTTGAGCATAGTTTTTCTAAATCATGTCTTAGGGTAACAATTTCCTCTTTTTGGATTGTTTTTGGATCTTTTTCTAGCCAATCTTTAAGAAGCTCATTCAAGGGATTAAGAACTGGACCTTGTATCCTTTCTTCTAAGTAAGCATCTATAGGTTTTTGAGTAACTGATGCTAGTGCTCGTTCGGTTGTTAGTCCAAACGCTATACTGTTTTGCATAAAAAATTCATTCAGTCCATCGCATTTATAAGTATCTTCTGTTGTACCGTCTTGAGATGAAATAATATCGTTATATAGGTTGGCGCAGGTTTTATTTTGTGATTGCAGCATTTTTAACAAACACAATACTTTTGCAATCATCATTTGTTCGGTATTACTTGTAGATAATTCTTTTGCTAAAAAAGCATCTGATACATATGCTCCTGCTCCATAATCAGTATACGCCCAGTTCTTCCACACCCATTTTCCTTGATCCGCTGCTTTAAACAGTGGATTCAGTACATTTTCTTCAATAAGTTTTTCAACATCTTCTACTTCTTCTCTAGTAATCGCTTTAGCCATAAAATTCTACCTAATTTAATAATTTCTTTGACCGAGTTATCAATAATACCAAATCTATAGTTGTAAATTTTTCAAGTATTATTACCTATAGTTTAATCATAAATTTGGTTTTAAATCAAACTCGTTGATGAAGATTAGATGAATTTTTTAATTTTAATGTAACATTATGATTCAGAATGGCTCTAAAATTAGTTTTAGAGCTCACTATGAGATTGAGATAAGTATTAATTTTGTCGTCTATTATAACTAATTTTATCTAAATCGTTATCTATAAGGAGTACTAATTTGAATCAATTCAGCATGCATCCCATGGCATGCAACTTCTAACTTTTTCTTTATCTATGCCATGTACAGGATGTGTGGAATGTTTCTCTACATTGTATATAACAAAGAGTGCAATGAAAATATTAATTATTGTTTGTAGTGCAAGAGCGAGTAATATTTTTTTCATAATAGTTTGATACCTTAATATTAAATACAATATTAAACCTTAAGTTAGCATATGAAAAAAGGCGGGTCAAACAAGGTATATACAAAAAGTTAAATATTATTGCGCTATTGGTAAACATGAGTGCAACAATGTCATATATCTAATTAATGACACCAAAAAGTTACAGTATTAGTATAAAATGAAGTTTTGGTAGAATGTTGTTTATTTATTGTTAAGATATTTTTTAAACCCAGGTTCTATAATATAAATAAACTATAGGTTAATCTAAAATTTAGTTATATAAGAGTTAATTTTTCTAGATTATACATTTTTTTTGCTTTACCGTTATTTTATTGAATGCTTTATGCGGGATTGTAGAAGATGAAGAGTAAAAAAATAAAGTTAGTTAAATGAATGCAGCTACGAACTTTTTAAATTATGTGAAGATAAGATGCTATTTGAAGAGTCTTTTGAAGATAAAGATGCTTATATATATTTTTTTAGTACAAACTTATACTCTAAGCGCGCAAGGAGTAGTTCTAGATAGTGATCAACTTGATTCAGTATTGGAAAAAGTTTTTCCTGCAGTAGTGAATATATCAATTACGGTTTCTGAGCACGAAATTACTAATTTAAAAATCAAAAATTCATCTTTTCCTAAACTTTTTAAATTCTGCCATGAAATAGTGTGTGGGCTTGGTTTAATTAAAGACAGTGGTGTGGAGCGTTTCCAGAGTGTTGGTTCTGGTATAATTGTAGATAAGGGTAATGGCTATATAATAACTAACTATCATGTTATTCAGGACTCTAGTGAAATTTTTGTTACGCTATTTAACGAAGATGTCGTGAAGGCAAAGTTAGTTGGTTCAGATAGTGTGACGGATATTGCAGTTCTCAAGATTGATAATAACGGTTTATCAGAGATAAAGTTTGCCGATCCTACATCAGTTAAGATTGGTAAGTTTGTTGCAGCAATAGGTAATCCATTCCAATTAGAGTATACGGCTACATTTGGGATTATTAGTGGTATTAATAGAACTAATTTGGGAATTGAAGAGTATGAAAATTTTATTCAGACTGATGCTGCAATCAATAAAGGCAATTCAGGAGGTGCCTTAGTAGATTTTAATGGCCGATTAATAGGAATGAATACTGCTGTAATAAGTAAGCTAGGTGGTAGTAGTTTCGGGTTAGCAATTCCTGTGGATACAGTTGAAACAATGTATAAGAAAATAGTAAAATACGGTAAAATTAAACGTGGTCGGATAGGTTTGCATTTGAAAGATATAGTAAAGTCATCGAGTGATATTAAAAAAGCATCATATGTAGTAAAAGGTGTTCTTGTAAACGCTCTTGATAAAGGTAGCTCTGCAGATATGGCAGGATTAAAAATTGGTGATATTATAGTTGGCATGGATGATAAGCCAGTAAGTAATCTAATGCATGTGAAAAAAGAGCTTGGGTTAAAATGTGTAAGTGAAAATATAAAAGTAAAGTTTCTTAGAAATAATAAAGAACAATGCGCTACATTGGCAGTTGAGTAGTATATTACTTGATTTTGTAAACATAAAAGAGGGGATTTATGGCAAAAGGAGAAGATAGACAGTCTAGCAGTTTGCATCTGTTGAAAGGTTCATATAATGTTTTTAAGATTGTAGTAAAAGGTAGCACTGTAATTGTTATTTGTGCAGCTGCAGTCAGTGGGGCGCCAAGCGCTGTAATGGCTGCTAGAATGATGTATTCTGGCTACGAAGCTTATGGAGCTGCTTCTGTTGCACTCGATGCATTATCTGCAGTAGGGATGCAGGTTCTCTATCACCCCAAAGCATCATTTACTCTTCTAACTTCCACAGGTTTGATTAGCTTTTGTACAAAAGATATTTTGGAGATGTGCGGTCATTTTAACCAAGTCTTTTGGGGCGTAGGTGGTGCAATAAGCGGTTTAGTGTTTGGTGGAAGAGCAAAAAAAGATAATTCTTGTGATGTTGTTGATATTGAAGAAGATAGTGTACAATTAATGGCAATTTGTGAAGAAGGTTTGATTGAACCAGGTGATCTACCCATTATTTTTCTTGGCAATGGAAGTAATCCAGATGCAGAGAATGGCGCAGATGAGCTTATAATAGATGTTACATCTGGCGCTATAGTTGTAATTCCGCCATCTCATTCAGATCTTGTAGATAAAGAAGGCATCGTATCTGTTGTGGCATCTGATGCAATTGAAGTAGGCGTTCAGAGTGTTGCGGAAGTTCGTGATAACAGTGTTGTAGAAGAAAGAGATGGTAATGATGCAGATACTACTGATCTCTTAGCAGATATAGCTGGAGGTAGCGGTAATACAGAAGATGTAGATTGGGTGCATATATCACTTGATGACTGTGAAAATTTGGAGGGCTCTACTATTTTAGGCGAGTCTATAGTCTGAATAATCAATTTTATTTGCTTTTCTATGTTGTTATAGATCGTTAGTATGATAACCTTCTATACCATCTCCTAGCAAAAGAGCATCTAATTCTCTCTGTTGCTCTTCAGGAATAGTTTCATGACCGAAAAGAGCTTTGTGTAGAACACTACCAGCATATGTAGCTTCAACTGCAACAAAAGGTATACCAATAAGTGGTGCAATAATAGCAGGATCGATTATATCTTGTTTCATAAGTACAGACAATTGCTCAATTATGAAAGGTGAGGATAAAATTATACCTTCAAGCATCGCTAAAGTTGCTTTAGTTATGTTTAGACAGCTCCCTTTGTGTTCTGATTTTAGTATTTTAGGTAGAATAGTCATTAATTCTTTTCTTTCAACAAGGGTAGCTGCAACATTTATTCCAATTCCTGCGAAAACAATTGCTAGTCCAAGGGATGCTTTAGTAGGAATTCCTATTTCTTCAAAAAATTCTTGTGTAAATGAAGTATAGCAAATGCCACGTCCTACTGTTGAAAGGGTGCAAAGAGCATTAACTACAACCTTATTAGGTGTATTTTCTGACCCATCATTTGTTTCTAAACTCTCTCCAACTCCTAGCATAATATGACTATTTTGAATGAATGTAGAGATAACGAGTGGTAATACATAAGCAGTTGCCCAAGCTACATATTGATCGAATCCTTCAGAGTTTTGTATTTGAGAGTTGTTTAGTTCTATACCGTATAGCATAAAAGCCATAAGAGCGGCTGGTGTTAAACTTCCAATCGATTTTAAAGCAAAATTTGTTTTTGTTATATGTTGAAAAAATGGAATGTGTTCTGCATTAATTCCTTCATTTACTGATTGCATATTACCTTGCACTGCAGAAAGGTAGTCTTTTAAACTTTTTGCAGCTGCAAGACCTAGTGCGCCTGCAAATAATGAGTATGCCGCGTAGTTGTAACCTTCTGGCAATAAAAAGCCAAGGTAAGGTGTAATAGCAGCAGCTTCAGCAGTATATAGAACTAGTGATTTTTTTACAATATGACTATTCTCATTATTTTCATGTTCATCATGTGAATGGTGATTAACTAATTTTGTTAAAAAATAGTGGAGTAAATGAGGGGACACAAGTAGCATATTGATTAGTAATAGAGGGTAAATAATATCGTCACTACGTATATTTACTGCCCCTACATCTTCTTCAAATTTCTTTAGTTGTCTTGAGAAAATGGGTAGCAGTGCTAGTGTTGCTGCACCTGCAGTCAAGGCTTGTAAAGGTCTGTTATATCTATATATATGGTACACAGTACTACATAAAGCAGATGTGCCTCTAGCTACATATTCAAATGCACCTCCAATACCGTCTATACAACATTTCATATACATAACCTCAATTGAATTTGTTTAACTTATAATAGAAATTGTATGCATTAAAGTCTATTATAAGTTGGCTTTAATTTGTAAATTAATTAGT
>JALZUG010000006.1 GCA_023301685.1 Rickettsiaceae bacterium | reverse complement strand
AGCTACTACAGTACTAACTGCTGGTCTTAGTCTTCCTGTTATGGCTGCAGTAGCCGGTGGTACTTTATTAGCATGCGGTGGAGCTGGAGTAGTTGCAGGGCATGTTGCTGCAAAGCATAGTGGGCTCTCAACATTTGTTGGAGCTGGAGCAGGTTTTGCATTTGGTGGGCCGGTTGGTGCTGGTCTCGGCGCAGCCGGTGTGGCAGCTGCAAATAGTGCATCAAAACAGGCTTTTGGCACTACTGCAGATCGTGCAATGGGTGGTGCTTTTGAAAAGGCAGGAGAGCATGGAGTAAATCATGCTGAGAACGTTAGAAAAGGTGAAGAATTTGCAAACGCTCAGAAGAGAAGTAACGAGACATATAAAGCTCCAAAACCGGATATTTCTCAAGAGGAAGAAATAGATCGTACTGGAGAAGCTTTAGATAGAGAAGCTGCAAAATCTAGATCTAAAAAAGCTAACTTATCAAAAGGCCCTACGCAAATACCGCCAACTCAAGGGAAAAGTTCATCTAAAACAAAAACACATGGTGAATTGGAGAGAGAGGCGAGAGTTGTAGGTAAATCACTAGGTAATAACAAATCTACTAATGTTAGTGGAGAGCTTGCAGTTATGAATAAAAAAGCACCGAAGGGAATGGTAAGAGAATAAAGTATGGTTCGAAGGAAGCAAACTACTCGTGATAAGCATGTAGTTAAGAATAGTGAGTCAGTTAGGAATGAACTGGCTAGCAAGGAACAACCATCTAAAAAACGACAAGTTAAAACAAAGTCTGCTATAGGTAAGTCAAGTTTTTCGTCCTCTGTAATTATTGAGCCAGTTACAAATGAAGATCTAAAAAAATATATAGATAGTCAAAACCAAGATTATAAGGCAGAGCTAGATCTTAATGTTTTTATTAGAGAATTAAGAGGTGGCATAGATAAGCATAAGTTACTCATTGCGGATTTATCAAACTTAAACATTGGTAAGGCTAAAGCAAAGCAGCTTTTTGATCTTAGGAACGCTAATTTTATTGGTTCTATTTTTAATAATACTAAGTTTATCAACTGTGATTTAGAAGGTGCTAAGTTTTGTGGCATGCATCTTGAAGATGTTATGTTTAAGGACAGCAATTTAAGTTCTGCAGATTTTAGAGGTGCTGATCTTAGTAGCTGTGAATTTTCGGAAAACTATAGTGATTCTACTTGGAGTTCTCAAGTGGGTTTAAAGTTTAGTTCTACTTCTTCGTGCATTAGAATTTTTGCTGACATAAAAAATGACCTAGCTAAAAAAAATGAGCAACAAAGGTTGTTTCATAATAAAAAGTTAGAACTTTATGAAGTTAGGAATCGTACACCATTATTTTCTAGAATAGCTTTGTTCTGCAACTTAACTAGTGGCTACCATGAATATAATAGAGTTCGAAGTGA
The DNA here is from genome assembly GCA_023301685.1 of Rickettsiaceae bacterium. Classification (GTDB taxonomy): domain Bacteria; phylum Pseudomonadota; class Alphaproteobacteria; order Rickettsiales; family Rickettsiaceae; genus Megaera_A. The sequence goes on along the minus strand of JALZUG010000006.1, from coordinate 50,482 downwards.
GTTTAGAAAAATGCAGAGAGGTGTTTTTCATGACGACCATATGATTCACACAAGTTTTCAAAATATATTTCATCCAGAGTCATTTGCTTTTGAACCAGTAATGCTAAAAAGCGAAGATTATTATTCCAATAATAATAAGAAGCTAGTTGCATTAAATAGAAGAGATATAATTGAGTTTTTAAAGAGGAGTAAAAAGTCCAAAAAACTTTCGTTAAATAATTTTGCTAAGGAAGTATATATAAAGTCATTACCAAAAAATGCGTCAGTTGATAAGGATGTAAAAATTATTGCTGATATTTCTAGTAGAGTAAATGTATATGGTAACAATGAATGGAATAGAATTAACTTATCTGGGTTCGATTTTTCTGGTACAGATATTTCTGAGGTAAATTTTGCAGGTACTGACTTAAGTAAAGGTATTTTTAAAAATACAAATATAAGCTATTCAAATTTTGAAAGCGCATTTTTGGATTCGGTAATTTTTGATAAAACGATTGCTAATAATAGTAGGTTTTATAATGCAGATCTTTCTAATTCTAATTTTAAAAACTGTGATTTCCATAAAGCACGATTTGATTGGAGTATTGTAAATTCTTCAAACTTTGAAAATACAAATTTAGATTATGTTCGAGCTGTGAATTCAAGCTGGAGAAAAGTAAGTTTAAGTAAATGCAATATTAATAATGCTGATTTTTGTCGAGCAGATTTTAGATTTTCAAGCTATAACAAAGTTGTAGCAAGACATACTTTATTCAATAAATCGAATTTTAATAAATCGCATTTCGTTGATTGTTGTTTTAGTAACTCTCTATTTAATCTTGTAAAATCATTACACACTATTTGGGATAATACTAAAGCAGAATCAATAGAAGCTAGATATTCTAATTTTACTGGATGCAAAATTTCAGAGAAGTGTCATTTTGAAAATTCAGATTTTTCACACTCTATTTTAGATGGAATTAAGGCACCTAGAGCAAATTTTGCTAACGCTAGCATGAACTACGTAAAAATTGGTTATGGCAAGTTTGCTGAAGGGTGTTTTGATAATGTGTCAATGCGTTTTGCTGAACTAGATAGTTGCGTATTTAGTGAATCTAAATGTAAAAAGCTTGATTTTACGGGTGGGCAAATGTTTAATGTACGTATGATGAAAAGCGACATGAGTGATAGCGTCTGGAATGGTGCAGAAGTTAGAGATTCAAATTTTTCTGGAGCAAATTTTTCTGGAGCTAGCTGGAAAAATACAAACATTAGAGATACAATTTTAGAAGGTTTAAATAATCATAGAGTTCAGATCAATGACAATACAGAGATCATTGATTGTCAATTTAAGGACCTAATAGGGCAGTTTTATCATTACGATGAAGATAATTTTATGGATATTATGTTTATTGAGCAATTAGAGCTTAATATGAAAAATATTCAGAACTCAGATAGATTGATAAAATGGGGAGTTTTTGCATTCATTTTGAGGATGCTAAATAGTGAATATAGAATTCCAAGTAAAGAAGTAAAACGGTTGCATAATTATAGGATGCGCAATAAAAAAGAACTCAGAAATTGCCTTAGGAAATTAAAGTTAGAAGAATATCATGGAATCAATATCAATGAATTTATAAGTATTAATTCAATTGCATCTCAAGAATCTTAGGATAATTAAGATATACTAGATGGTAATATTTCATTGTCTAAGAGAAAACCGACTTGTTATAGAATTGTTCATTGTAAAAAACATAAAAAAATAACTTTTTCAATACAAAAATCATACTTGCATATAATGACTAAATCAGCTATGCTGCAAATCACAAGCGATTGTATCTAGGCGCGGGGTGGAGCAGTCTGGTAGCTCGTCAGGCTCATAACCTGAAGGTCGTTGGTTCAAATCCGGCCCCCGCAACCAATTTGATGTCAATTTTTTAAATTGTTAGTTCCATTGTAATTTGTATAATAATTTATCAAAATATGAATAATTTAGGGCCAATCTATGGATTATTTGTTGTTGGCATTAATTAATATTATACATACTTTTCTAAGTACATCTGATTTTTATAATTAAATATATTTATAAGATGTTATACAAAATTTTCTTTTTTATTTTTATATTTTTTATTCATTCATCGTTTGCTAAAGATTTATCTCTATGTGATGAAAATCAAATAGTATTTCTTAATGCTAAAACAAAACATGGGAAAAAAGTTAGTTTTTGTATGCCTTCTACTACCGAAGATATAGGATATCCTGAGTACTTACAATATAGATTTGGTAGAGATAATCATGTCGAACTTACTTTTCCAAATAAATATGCAAAAGTATTAAAATTTGATACAAAAGTTTTTTCAAAAATGCCTGATGTCCTACCAAGTGATGATAAATATTCAATTGAAACTATTTATATAAATCGCTTTGGTTATTCTGGCGGTGGCGCCCTATCTATTAGTTTTAAAATAGGTGAATATAAATACCACTATCTGTCAGGATTGTATAAGTTATGTATCATCGGGCAATCAGATTGCAAAAAGTCTCATATGTCGAAAGAGTATATGGATATATATAAAGAAGGTAATGACAAACCAATATCTACTATACGATTTAACAAACATGACTAACTTTTTAATAACCTATAGATGCCTATATGCAAATACCTTTAGATACTAGTAAAACTTGTTCTACAGCTTTTTTTGTACGAGTTTCGTAATCTGTATCTTAGCTTTTTTGTGGAGTTTTTAGGTTATTAGGGGTTATAAATTATTGATAAAAAATTTTTCTAGTCTAAAAATTCTTTATTACATTTAAAAATTCATCCCCATATAATTCTATTTTCTTTTGTCCAACTCCTGTAATTGTAGACATTGTTTCAGTGTTGCAAGGTTTCTGCATAGCAAACTCTATGAGGGTTTTATCATGGAAAATTATGTATGGAGGAACATTTTGTATTTTTGCAAGCTCCGTTCTTTTATTTTTAAGGGCAGTAAATAAGTTTTGATCATCCTCATTTGTAATGCTTTGTAAAGTTTTTTCCCGGGTGGACTTTTTTGTTGTAGTTTTTTTACTATATTTTCTTAGATTGAGAGTGTTTTTTTCTTTAAGAAATTCAAAACCAGCAGGGGTTATTTTGATGCTACCATGGCCAATTACATCAACCATTAACAGGTTTTGAGCAATTAATTGCCTATAAATACTTTGCCATTCCTTTTTTACATACTCATTGCCGATACCAAAGGTACTAATATTACTATGTCCAAAATTTATTATGCGCTCTGTTTCCACACCAAGTAATATATCAATAAGATAGCTTACACCAAATCTTTGTTCGCTGCGATATACGCAAGAAATTGCTTTTAGAGCAGCTGTAGTACCATCAAAAGTTTCTGGGTTAGTAAGGCACGTGTCACAATTATTACATGGCTTGCAATGATCATCAAAATATTTGAGTAGTATTTGTCTACGACAGCAAACTGCTTCACAAAAACCAAGTAGAGCATTAAGCTTATGATGTTCTATGCGTTTCTGGTTTGAGGGTGCATTAGATGTTTCTATAAAATTTCTAAGTAATGCCGCATCTCCAATACTGTAAAGCATTAGTGCGTTTGATGGTAGGCCATCTCTTCCAGCTCTTCCTGTTTCTTGATAATAAGCTTCTATGTTTTTTGGAATAGACATATGGACAACAAACCGTATGTCGGGCTTATCAATCCCCATGCCAAAGGCAATTGTAGCAACCATTATTACATTTTCTTCTCTTAAGAATTTGTTTTGGTTTAAAGCTCTCTTATCAGACGACATACCAGCATTGTAAGTCATAGCATTATAGCCATTTTCACACAAAAATTGAGTAATATCTTCTGTGTTTTTTCTGGAAAGACAGTAAATAATACCGCTTTCGTTTTGATGGTTCTCTTTAATAAAATTTAGAAGTTGTTTTTTACCATTATCTTTTTCAAGAATAGTATAATTTATATTTGGTCTATCAAAACCAGAGATAAAAACCTTTCCATCATCGATACGAAGGCGTTCAACTATATCTTTGCGAGTTGGAGTATCGGCAGTAGCAGTAAGAGCAACTCTTGTAACGTCAGGAAACTTGTCAGCCAAAACTGATAGTTCGGTATAATGTGGTCGAAAATCGTGTCCCCATTGAGATACGCAATGTGCTTCATCTATAGCAAATAGTGAAATCTTAACATCAGACAGTAAATCAAGAAATTCATCCATTAATATTCTTTCTGGAGCGACATATACTAAATCTACTGCTCCTTCCCGAATCATAGTTTGAGCTTGATAAACCTCCTCATATGATAAGCCAGAATTTATTGCTACAGCTTTTATTCCAAGTTGATTTAGTGCAGAGACTTGGTCGTGCATTAGAGCAATCAGAGGTGATATAATTATTCCAACACCATTCATGCAAAGGGAAGGAATTTGATAACATAGTGATTTACCACTTCCAGTTGGCATTAGTACAAAAGCATTCTTACCTTCAATAATATGACTAATAATTTCGCTTTGCTGCCCACGAAAATTTTGGTATCCATAAATAGTTTGTAAAATTTGAAGTGGTGATTGCTTGTCTTGCATGTAATTTATAATATTTATCTTTTCGTTTTTAAGGATATCTCATAAGATTGATCTAGCCAAACACCAATTTTGTCTTCATCTTCCAATATTTCCATAGGAACTTTCCAATAGGACATAGCAGTTTTTTTTCCTTTAGCTTCATATATAAATGGCTCAGAATCAAAATCTTTATATTGTGATTTGTTAGATTCATCCACTTTGAAATAAAGCTCGTCATATGCAATGAAAGCAACTATAACTCCATTTTTATAGATACCGTGACCACCAAACATTGGCTTTGAGGTCATTTCTCCGTAGGGAGCCAGAATTTCCATTACATATTCCAAATAGTTTGATGACATGATTTTACCTTTTCAAGCTAATGCCGCTGGTAAGCTTTGCTGCAACTGGTATTAATATTCCAACAATGGCCCATTGGAAGTCATAAGGTATATTTACCATCACTTTAATTTTCATAGATAGGTAATATATACCAATGATGCACAGAAAGCCGACTATTGCAGAAAGTACTGATGGATTGCTTTTTATAGAATTTGCAAAAAATGTCCATGATAGAGTAAATCCAGTAAGAACCATAAAAGCCATCCATACATGATTTGGAATAGTATCATTCTTATTGAAATACCACATTATTCCAGCTGAGAACGCTATCATTAAATATCCTAAAAGGAAGGGCTTATCAGAAGCCTGTTTGGTTTTTGAAAGCCATGTATATATAGCAAGTAAAATAGCACAAAAGAAAATTGAACCTGCAATATCATAAATATTATGATATCCCTTATATATCAGGCTAAATCCAACTCCAGCTATTAGAGAAGCTAGAGCAAAACGTATAAAGTTATTTTTGGTATTTAATATTAGCCACCCGTAAAAGGTAATAGCGCTACTCATATGTCCACTTGGAAATGCATAACCTTCAATATTTAAGTGCTCTGCAAGAGGAACTTGAAAAATTGATTTCAGAAATGAATTTAAAATCATTATAAACATTAATAGAATTGTAGCATGGCCAAAAACTTTCCTATCAATAGCTAAAAATCCACCGATTATTACAGGGACTAGCACTATTTCATTACAGGACATTAAAAGTATTTTTGTTATCATATTTAAATCGAGCATATTCCTTACATTCTTTTATATTAAATTGCTGAAACCACTATATTGATCAAAAATATTTTCTGCAACAACGCTTTTAATGAATCTTATATTCTTAGATATAATAATTTGTATCAGACACTGTCAGTTAAACATTTCTTGCAAATAGCAAAATTAGAAGTTAATATCTGCTCCTAAGATTTAACCAAGATTCACATAAATTATGGCAAGTGCGACAGACCACGAAATGACTTCTAGTACAAGTAAAGTAGAAGACAAACCTTTTATGACGATGAAAGAAAGGAAAGTCTATAATGGATGGCGCTTAAGGATTCTTATTTCAATTATTTTAGGTTACGGAACTTATTATTTGTGTAGGCAAAATTTTTCAATGATTATGCCAGCTTTTATGGAAGAGTATGGGTATTCTAAAACACAACTTGGTTTTATACTTACGCTTGCTTCGATAGTTTACGGTATTGGTAAGTTTGTTAATGGTTATATCAGTGATAAGTCAAATGCTCGATATTTTATTACTATAGGTCTTTGTGCTTCTGCGACTATTACTTTTGTTCTTGGATTTACAAATAGTTTATATTTTTTAGGTTTTTTCTGGATTGTGAATAATTGGTTCCAGTCTATGGGGTGGCCACCAGTAGCTAGAATGCTGACTCATTGGTTTGCTCCGCATGAGCTGGGTACGAAATGGGCTCTTGGCGCAGCCTCGCATCAAGTCGGAGGAGCACTAACTCTAATTTTTTCAGGTTATTTGGTGGCAAATTACGGGTGGAGGTATGCTTTTTTTGTACCAAGTATAATTGCTTTGATTATTGCAGTTATTCTTTTTAATAGATTGCGTGAATCGCCTAAAGAGTTAGGGCTTCCGCCAGTTGAAGCATATAAAGGCAATGAGTCTTTTAAAGAAGATACTAGTGAAGATCACTTCACTGCTATGCAAATATTTAAGAAGGTATTTTTTAATAGAAATCTTTGGTATATTTGTTTTGCAAATATGTGTGTGTACATTGTTCGTATTGGAATTATTTTTTGGGCACCTCTATTTTTAAAGGAATTTAAAGGCTTCGATCTTGTTCACGCAGGGTGGCAGGTTGCTGCCTATGAAATTACGGGATTATTAGGTGGGTTTGCAGCAGGTTGGCTATCTGACCGTATTGGTGGGCAAAGAGGGCCTGTAGGTTTCGTATTTATGATTTGTTTGGCTTGTGCACTATTAATGTTCTGGTTTATGCCTGAAGAGTATACTGGCCTTAGTGCTGCGGCTCTTATTTTAGTTGGGTTTTTTGTTTATGGACCGCAAGTATTGATTGGTGTTGCATCGGCTGATTTTGCATCCAAAAAAGCAATCGGTACTGCAAACGGCCTTGCGGGAACAATGGGTTATGTTGGTTCTGGTCTTTCGGGTATATGTGTTGGCTATTTAATCGATAATTATGGTTGGTCAGGAGCGTTTACATTTTTTACTAGCGCTGCACTTATGGGAGCTTTCTTTTTTATTCTCACCTGGCGACGGGTGAATAAAGAACGTAAAGCTCAATAAAATATTATCAAATGCTTTTGTATAACTTTTATTAAAAGTCGCTATCTATATCATCATTATCTGTATCACCAAGTGCAGAAATGTTGTTACCGGCACTATTTGTTGCAACTAATGATAACATGGTACTATTAGTCCCTAAAAAAGCTATATTATTTTGATCCAATTCAGCTTGTGATAGACCATAGTTGTATGAACTTACTCCATGAGACGTACTATCTTCTCCAACTCCACTTTGTAAGGTGTCATTTCCATTCTCATCAATATAACTAAACTTTTTAGTATTAATTTCTATGTCGTTATCATCAATCTTTTTATTGAAACTAGGTTTAGTTACGTCCTTAGATTGATTTTTGAAATAATTATCAGGTTTTATTTTATCATGCATGACTCTGTCAACTTGTGAAAATACATAATAGGTATCTGGTTGAAAACCATGATTCATTATAACGTCATTATACTTTTTGATTTTAGTAAACCGTAATAATATATCCATCCACTCGGGAAGTGGATAAACACCTCTATTTTCTTCAATTCTCATTGTTTCTTTTTGATTGGCTGATAAGTTAAGGATAAATTGATTTTTGTTAAACTGCAATCTACTTTATTAATTTATAATAATTACTTTGAGATGGTTTGAATTTGATACTAAAAGTGGAGCCAAAATATTGGAATTATATTTCATAACCAGTTGTTGAAATTATCTCAACAGCTCATAGATAGATTTTGCAAGTTCTTTGCTTATTCCTTCAACTTTAGATAATTCAGTGATTGTGGCATCGGAAATAGATTTAAATGATCCAAAATAATTTAACAGAGCTTTTTTGCGAGCCGCACCTATACCTGGAATATGATCTAGTGAAGATGTTTTGATTGCGCTTGAGCGTTTACTTCTATGACTTTTTATTGCAAAATTATGTACTTCATCACGAAGTATTTGTAGATATTTCATAACACCAAGATTGCGGTCTAATGTAAAAGTTTTATGACCTGGTCTATGGAATTGTTCTCTTCCACTATTTCTCTCTACGCCTTTTGACATGCAGACAAATGGAATATGAGTATTAAGATTGTCCATTACTTCAGATACAATTTTCATATGTCCTTTTCCTCCATCAATAATCATCAGATCAGGAGTGCGGTATGGTTCGCTTTTCAAACGTTTAAGTCGACGAGTTAGAACTTCACGGAGCATAGCATAGTCATCTCCTCCAAAAGCGGTTTTTTGTTCTTCCTTGATATTAAATAATCTATATTCTTTCTTATCAAAACCATCGGGTCCAGCTACTACCAAAGCACCTACAGCGAAAGCTCCCTGAATGTGACTATTATCGTATATTTCTATTCTTTTAGGATGTTCAACAAGATCAAATAGTCTCTGCACTTCATTTAACGCTGCAATATTTTTTGCAGAAATTTTTAAATGTTTTTCTAGAGATATTTCAGCATTATGAATTGCATTATCAACAATTTTTTTCTTTACTCCTAGTTTTGGATGAGTGATTTTTATATGCTTTTTATGTAGATGCTTTAATGCCGATTCATAGGTTCTTTTATCGCTAATATCATGACTGATAATTAGTTCTTTTGGAGGCTGTTTATTTTGATAAAGCTGCATAATGAAATTCTCTATGACTTCATTTAGTGTTGCGTCATAGGTGTGAGCAGGAAAATAAGCTTGATTACCACATGGTTGATGTGATCTATATATGAATAGCTGGATACAGAATTCACCATTTTTGCTATAAAGCGCAATAATATCAGAATCTTCAATTTTTTCTGCATTATCAGATTTTAGTTGAACATAACTTATTGCTTTAATTTTATCTCTTATTTCGGCAGCTTTTTCATACTGCATGGCTTTACTAAAACTCTCCATTTTTTTAGACAGCATGTTTTGTAGAATTTTGTTCTTTCCAGATAAAAAAGCTCTTACTTCAGATATAGTTTCATCATATTCTTCTTTTGAAATTTTACCAACGCATGGGGCAGAGCAACGTTTTATTTGATATTGCATACAAGGCCTATCTCTATTTTCAAAATAGCTGTCACTACATGATCTAAGGCGAAATATTTTTTGTATTTCTAGTAGCGTGGTATCGACATGACTGGCTGATGCAAATGGACCAAAAAATTTCCCATCACTCAAATTTTTTCCACGATATTTCAATAATTGTGGGTATTTATGATCAATACGTAATTTTATATAGGGGAATGATTTGTCGTCCTTTAATAATATATTGAATTTAGGCTTATATTTTTTGATTAGTTGACCTTCGAGGAGAAGTGCAGAGGACTCTGATTCTGTAATGCTATATTCAACATTTTGTACAAGTGAGACCATGATTTTGTTTTTCCCTTCTTGCTCAAGAGTATATTGTGATAATCTATTTTTAAGATTTTTAGCCTTACCAATGTAAATAATGTTATTGCTAGAGTCTAACATTCTATAGACTCCCGGTAGCTCTGGAGTATTAACTAATTGAGATTTTATTATTTCTCTACCTTGTTTTTTGCTCATTATTTTTCTCTATTGTGGGCACGGGATCGAATCCACCTGAAAATAAAGGGTTACATTTTAATATACGTTTGATACTTAAGTATAAACCCTTAAAAGATCCATAAGTAGTGATAGCTTCTTTCGCATAAGATGAGCAGGTTGGGTAGAATCTACAGTTCTTTCCAAGCCAAGGTGAAATAAAATATTGGTAAAATTTGATTATCAATAAAAGTATATATTTCATTTAATTCGCCTTCTGTGAAAAAAGTTATTTTGCCAAGGCAAAAGATACTTTTTTCATGTTGTTTGTAAGGAATGATTCTATTGAAAGACAGCTCATCTCATCACGGGCAATAAAATTATAATTAACTAAGTGTCTACGCAAAATTTAAAGTTATTATACAAAGCCATTCATTTATAGTAGTTCCTTTACTTTGTAGTTTTTAGCGCCTCCTCCTGACGATGTTATTTCCGTGTAGGAGGGAATCCACCGAAAGCCTAAGTATTTTATAGATTCCCGTCTTCGCGGGAATGACGCCAACAAGCTGATCGCTGTAACGCTAATAATAATTGGTCATTTGCATAAGGGCAGCAATCAATAATTTATTGTGGCCTGTCTATATTCGTTAGGTGCCACTCATGACCAGAATTTAATGTGCTTTTTGTGAAAGTCCATTCTTCATGCATATCTACGATTTTATTAGTAATATTTTTGCCGGCAAATAATATCTTAACAAATATGTTATTACCAAACATATAAATTTCAGAAACTTGTGCAGTTAAGTTAGTTTTTCCTTTAGAATATTCGCCGTAACTAGGTGACATAGCTTTGAAATGGTCTACATATCTTTTATCTACTAGTTCCTCTAGCTCAGCATCGTCATTATTTGATCCAGCTTCAACGATCATTTTAAAGGCACTCTTTGCACCTTTAAGGAATGTATCTAAACTAAAGTTAGGCAATTTTGCTAATACATCGGCAAGTCCTTCCATTACTTCTTTTTCAGTACCTGGTACAACTAAACCTTTTAGACTAACTTTTTTTGTCTTAGGAAATTTAGGTTTTAAAATAGCTGCTTTTTTCTTAGCAGAGTTTGTGACATCTCGTATGCCATGTGCATTATTCTTAAAGATTGATTTGCTGCGAGTTTGATCCTCTTCTGAAGTGCTACCTAGTGTAGCAATTAATTTGTTAATTATAAAGAATGCAATACCAGCAAAAATTATAAGTTCTAGAAGTTGCCCAGACATATTAATCCTATGTTTTTTTTATTTATATATTCTATTGCAAAAACGAATGGTTTGCAAAGTATTTATTTGTATTTAGCTTAGTGTATTCATATCAAACTGATATAAAAATTTCCACTATTAAATTAAATCATTGGTTTATTTTGTTATGTTACAGTCATATTTTAAGAAATTCTCTAAACAACCTATCAAAAAAGCGTTTAATACATTGGATTTACCTTTTATGCAACATTCAGGCGAAAAAAAGGTAGGCGTGGATGTGTATAAGACAAACGCCATTGTTCATCGATGTGTAAGTTTAATTGCATGTTCTGCAAGTCATATTCCTTGGCAAGTATATAAAGAAAAAGGTGGGCAACGAGAGCAGGTTCCATTACACCCAGTAGCAAGGTTGTTGAAAACTCCGGCTCCAAGTATATCTGGAGCAGATTTTTTTATGTCTAGTATTTCTAGTCTTTTACTATATGGAAATAGCTATATTTTGGCGTCAGGCAGGAAGTCTTCTGCTCCAGGTGAATTGTATAATCTGCACGCAGGCCAGATGGAATACATTACTTCTGGAAATATGCGATCAGCTTACAAATATAAAAATACTAAGAATGAGCAATACTACTCAATTGATCCAATTACTAGAATTAGCAGGGTTTTGCATTTAAAGAATTATAACCCTATGGACGATAATCACGGTCTTTCCTCTCTGTCTGCTGCTGCAAAGCCAATTCATTTACATGCAAAAATTATGGATTGGAATAAATCATTACTAAAGAATGCTATAAGACCAAGCGGAGCTTTAGTATTTCAAGACGGAAATGGGTATTTAAGTGAAGAACAGTTTGAAAGGTTACAACAGCAATTTTACGAAGGTTTTAGTGGTGCTTCTAATTCTGGAAAACCGTTAATTCTAGAAGGAGGTCTAAAATGGCAAGAAACAAATAATGCTGAGCGCTTTGAAAAATTTATTGAATTAAAAGATTCAAGCGCTCGTGACATTGCAATTGCTTTTAATGTGCCACCACAATTGCTTGGAATAAGTGGAGATAATACTTATAGCAATATGCAAGAGGCACGTCTTGCTCTGTGGGAAGAAAATATTATTCCTCTACTTGATAAATATTCAGATGCTCTTAGTAACTGGCTTTCGCATTGGTATGAAGAAGATCTAATAATTGATTTTGATCGCGATGCTATTTCTGTTCTCACTAAAAGACGTGAGAACTTGTGGTCCAAAATTGCTAATGCAAACTTTATGACTGTAAATGAGAAACGTGCTTTCGTGGGGCTTGGTCAAATCAAAGGTGGTGACAAGGTAAATGATTTGGAATCAGGGGAATAATTTGTGAAAACTACTATAAACAAAATATATGAATTTATTACAAAGCTGGTTATTCTTTTAGAAAATGAGCTAGAAGAGCTCAAGGTCGGAAGTACAAAAAATACAATTTCTACTCAGAAGAATATTACGGATATTTTGAATAAATTAGTTAATCTTATATCACAGCTTAATAAAGTTGCGAAAGAAAAACAGCTTGAAGTAGAGGTAGGGTTTGATGAATCTGATAAAGAGATTCTGAATAAATTTATTGAGAAAATCAAGCTGGAAACCAAAAGAAAAAAATGAATAATGAAGCAAGGCTGTTTGAAGCAATAATTCGCCAAGATTTTCCTAGTTTTATAGGTAAAGTTTTTAGCACTATTAATCCTGGTGCAAAATATCATTCTAATTGGCATATTGATTTAATTGCTGATTACCTAGAAGCAGCAAGATCTGGTGCGATAAATAGATTGATAATAAATATGCCACCAAGAGCTCTGAAATCTGTGTGTGTAAGTGTTGCATGGCCTGCTTGGCTTTTGGCACAAGCGCCTGAGGCACGAATTATGGCTGCTAGCTATTCTTCAGTTTTAAGCGTTAAGCACTCGCTTGATACCAAATTGGTTTTGGAATCAGATTGGTACGGAAAACTATTTCCAAAAACTAAACTTAGCAGAAAACATAATTGTAAGAATAAGTTTTTGACTACACGAAATGGCTTTCGTTTTGCGACAAGTGTGGGTGGCTCTGCGACTGGTGAAGGTGGGAATTATTTAATCGTAGATGATCCTCACAATCCGACGCAAATTAATTCAATGAAACTAAGAAATAAAGCAATTGATTGGTTTGAGCAAACATTTGTAACTAGGCTAAATGATAGCAAAAATGGAGTTATTGTTATAGTTATGCAGAGATTGCATGAAGAAGATTTATCGGCTCAATTAATATCTAGCGGTGATTGGGAATTACTGAAAATTCCTATGGTTGCTCCGAAAAACTTATTTTACAGTATTGGACAGAAAAAATATGAGTTTAAACAAGATGTGATTTTAAATTCTAAAAGAGATGATGTTGATTTTATATCAAAAATTGAGAAGGAGATGGGAGCACGAAATTTTGCTGCTCAATTTTTACAACAACCATTACCATCAAATTATAATTTACTGTCTGAAGAAGATATAAGTTTTTATGATGAGCTTCCTGAAAAATTTGATTATTATATTCAAAGCTGGGATACTGCTCTTAAGATCACAGAAAAATCAGACTTTAGTGTTGGTACATGTTTTGGTATAGTTGGTAACAAATACTATTTAGTATCTATGATTCGTAAAAAGCTTATATATCCAGATCTAAAACAAACGATTGAAAAATTTGCAAAACGCTATTTACCAAAGCATATTTTAGTTGAGGATAAAGCAAGTGGTCAATCAATTATTCAAGATTTAAGGCTTATAGGGTACTCGAATATCAATCCTATAAGACCAAAACTGGATAAAGTTACTAGATTTGCATCAGTTGTAGATCTATTCCAGATTGAAAAGATTCTATTGCCAAAACAATCTGCATTTAATAGAAGTTTGCTCCGGGAGCTTACAACTTTCCCAAACTCAAAGAATGATGATATCGTTGATTCTGTGAGTCAGTTTTTAAATTTCAGTAAAGAAATTACCCCCAAAAAAGCGATTCGCATGCGAATGTTATAGATTTTTATAAAAAAAGCATAATGTACTAAACTTGATGATAGGTGAGCTGATTTTTTCTAAAATTACTTGAAAAAAGAAAAATTCGCTGCTATAAAGTAGCCGACCTATGTATTTACTCATAGAGTTTACTGTGCACCCTTAGCTCAGCTGGATAGAGCAACGGATTTCTAATCCGTAGGTCAGAGGTTCGAATCCTCTAGGGTGTACCATCTTTTAAAATTATATTTTTCAGAATTATTAATTTTTCAATTGAGCTTAATTATTATTGAAATAATGGGTAGTTAGGGTGTCGGCTAGCATGACATAAGACCATATGTAAGAAAAGTTTTTCTTGCCAGTATCTTGTTTATATATGCTTGACTATCGTCGCTAAAACTATAAACTATGGCGCCAAGAGTATCGTCGTTGTTTTTAATGCATTACTGAGATAATTAATTAACTATAAGCTACTGTTAGAGTGAAAATATGAAACAAGCGCCAGTAAATGTTATATGTATGAAATGGGGAACAAAATATACATCCAAGGATGTAAATGTTTTGCACTCAATGGTGAAAAGACACCTAACAATTCCACATAGATTTGTATGTCTAACAGATGATAGAAGCGGTATTTCTGAGGAAGTTGAATGTTTTGATATGCCTAAAATTGATGTTCCAGAGGCAAAAGACGTATCACCTTGGAGAAAACTTGGAATGTTTTCAGAAAAGATTGGTGATTTGTCAGGTAAAGCATTATTTCTAGATCTAGACATTGTTATTGTTGAAAATATTGATTGTTTTTTTACGTTTTCTAACAAATTTACAATAATTGAAAACTGGACGCAGAAAGGTCGAGGAATAGGTAACTCATCAGTATATTGCTACACAATTGGAGCACATTCCGATGTAATTCAATATTACAGAGATCACATTGAAGAGGTGACTAATAAATACAGTAATGAACAGATATATCTTTCACGTAAGATTGGTGATATAGATTATTGGCCAGCTAGCTGGTGCAAGTCATTTAAAAGACATTGTATTCCAACCTATATAATCAGATATTTTAAAACTCCTGCGAAACCAAAAGATGTAAAAATAGTAGTATTCCATGGTAATCCAAAACCTGAGGATGCTATAAAAGGTGGTTTTTTTGGCAATATCTGGAAGTATATCAAACCTACCCCATGGATAGAAAATAACTGGCGTTAGTCGCTATACTCATCAATAAATAGTTTATCTATACCTTTTCTATATGTTGGGAATTTGAGTGTAATACCAAGCTTTTCTTTTATTTTTTTGTTTGAAACTCTTCTGTTATCACTATAAAACTCTTTTGCCATTCCAGAAAGATTAGCTTCGGCAAAATTGATAATTTCTGGATTTGGAGTTTTGAGTAAGCCAGCGGCATAGTTATTGACTTCAATTGATGAACAAGGATCATCATCAGCGAGGTTAAATATTTCGTTTTGTAATGCCTTATTCATAGCAGCTTCAACAATCTGAGCAATGTCTGATACATGAATCCTTGAAAAAACTTGATCTTTCTTATTTATTGAGCGAGCTCTACCAGCTTTTATTTGCAATAGGGCGTTTCTATTTGGTCCATAAACTCCAGATAGTCTAAAAATGTTTACGGGGATACTATTTTCTTTTCCAAATTTTAGCCATTGATTTTCTGCTAATCTACGGTTTATACCTCTTTGGCTAGATGGATTTGTATCAGTGCTCTCATCAACCCAATTTCCACTATGATTTCCATATACAGCAGTTGAAGAAAAATAACCAATCCATTTTATATTCTTATAATTTTCAATTAACTCTTTGAACTCTTGAAATACCATGTCTCCGTTATTATTTGGTGGAATTGAAACCAAGATATGCGTAGCATTCTTTAACTCTGCTTCAATTTCAAATTTGTTATAGTTAAGTATTTTACAATACTTATCCTTAGTTTTTGATCTTGAAGTCCCTCTAATATTCCATTCATCTTGATTTAAGCTTTCAACCATCGTGCTTGCGGTATATCCATAGCCAAAAATAAGTAAGTGATTTTGCATATTTTGTTTTCATAAAAAATTCATACGTTTAATATCTCTTATAATGTAAAACTTTAAGGAGGTAAATATATGAATAGATTGCTTGCAATGTTATTTGTTGTAGTTACCATATCGTCTTGTACAAATTATTATGAGGGAAAAGTGTCAGATCATTTTGATGGAAGTCGATTTTTTGATCCGGAAATTAAGGATAATAAGAACTTTGGAACATTTTTGAAATGGCAACTAATAAAAAAGTCTGTTCCATGGCCAAATCATATTGAATTATCTCAATATGATATTCCACCATCTCGAGTTTTGGGAGATGATCTGCGAATTTCAAATGTTGGTCATGTTACTTTTCTTATTCAGACCCAGGGGGTAAACATATTAACTGATCCAGTATGGTCAGAGCGTGCAAGTCCCGTCTCATTTGCCGGACCAAAACGAGTAATAGATCCAGGTGTTAAGTTTGAAGATTTGCCGCCAATAGATGTAGTTTGGATCAGCCATAATCATTATGATCATCTTGATATATCTACAATTAAAAAACTATGGAAAGATCATAAGCCACGCATAATAACTCCTTTAGGAAATGATGCAATAATCCATTCGCACGATAAGAGGATAATAGTGGAAGCATATGATTGGGGTGATGAAGTAGAAATCTCGGATAATGTGAAACTGCATCTAACTCCAATGCAGCATTGGTCAGCTCGTGGATTATTTGATAGAAATAAAGCGCTTTGGGCGGCTCTTACAATAGAAACAAGGGGTGGAAATATATATTTTATCGGTGACTCGGGATATGGTGAAGGGCGATATTTTAAAAGAGATAAAGAGAAATTTGGCGAATTTCGTTTAGCTCTTCTGCCAATGGGAGCATATGAACCGCGTTGGTTTATGAAATATGCACACATGAATCCAGATGATATGCTAAAAGCTTATCATGACTTAGGACAACCATATACTATACCTTCGCATTATGACGTCTTTAAATTGACAGATGAAGGAAGAGGTGAGGCTAAAATTACCCTAAGAAAAGCAATGCAAGAGCAGAAAATTGGTGATAATGTAAAGTTACTTGAAGTAGGGCAAGTATTTGAAGTACCAAAGCTTAAAGGTAATAAGGAGGAAGCTATGACACTATCATATAATGATGTAATTAAATTTTGGTTTGAAGAAATAGATCCAAAACAAAGATGGGTTAAGGATCCAAAATTTGATGCCCTAATTGCTCAGAGATTTGGTGACTTATATGAAAAGGCCGCCAAAGGAGAGCTTACATCATGGAGAAAAAATGCAAAAGGTGCTCTTGCTGAAATCATTATACTTGACCAGTTTAGTCGTAATATTTTCAGAGATACTCCAAATGCCTTTGCTACCGATGAGCTTGCACTAGAAGCTGTTAAACAAGCAATTGCAAATGGATTTGACAAGGCAATTGATGAATCCTATTTGAGCTTTTTATATATGCCTTTTATGCATAGCGAGTCAAAAAAAGTGCATGAGATTGCAGTTGAGATATTCAACAAACCAGGCATGGAAGGCGCCTATGATTACGAACTCAAGCACAAAGCCATCATCGACCGTTTTGGCAGATATCCCCACAGAAACGAAATTCTTGGACGCAAGTCAACTCCAGAGGAAATAGAGTTTTTGAAAGAGGAAGGATCTTCGTTTTAAACTATATCTTTAAGTAATAATTTTTTAAGGATTTAAATCTATGTTAGAATTTTATTCTAAAAGCTATAAAACGAAATATAAGGGTGCTTGACACTAGTAGAAGAAGGTTGTTTTCAAGATATTTAAATAGGTGAATTTACATCGATGTGTGACGTGAGATTAGATGTACAACCAGAAGAAATGCAAGAACTAGGAGCTATACAAATAGGTAGCGAGCAAGTTAATGTGATAGAAATATAGTATATTTACTTGTCAGTTAAGAAATAGAAAGAATAGAGAAATTCTACCTCTTTTCCTTGATTAACACTGATGCAACACCTCCAAGAATAAGTAATCCAATAGTTAGGACAAGTGGTATATAGGTTGGTATATGTACAAAGTGGGCAACGAATATTTTTATACCAATTAGTATCAGAATTAAGGCTAAGGAATATTTGATATATCTGAACCTTTCAACAATATCTGCAAGCAGGAAGAAGAGAGCTCTAAGTCCTAATATAGCGAAAATATTTGACGTATATACGATATATGTATCTTGAGTGATTGCAAAGATTGCTGGAATACTATCAATAGCAAAAATTACATCCATAGCTTCAACAGTCGCTAGTGCCATAAACAAAGGAGTAGCAAATAGTTTGTTATCTTGAATAATAAAGAATTTATTTCCCACAAACTCATGCGTTATATTTAGCCTCTTGCTTAGGAATTTATATATGAACATATCTTTAACATCCATCGGCGCTTCTTTTGAGATATAGAATGTTTTGATCCCTGTATAAATTAAGATAGCCGCAAAGATGAATAATACCCATTCGAAGTTAGCAACTAGAGATGCACCAGCACCGATCATAATTGCTCTTAAGATTATTACACCTAAAATACCCCAGAATAATACTCGATGTTGGAATTTCGGTGGTATTTTGAAGAATGTAAAGATAATTGAAATAACAAATATGTTGTCTAGGGACATAGCTTTTTCAAGAATAAAGCCGGTGAAATACTCTTTACAGTGCTGGGTTCCAAGCTCATAGAAAACAAACGCACCAAAACCGCAAGCGATCAGAATATAAAATATGCTCATAAAAAGGCTTTCACGCAGCGAAATAACGTGATCTTTTTTGTTAAATACTCCTAGATCAAGAATTAGTAAGCTGATAATTATTGCTCCAAAAATTCCCCAGGAAAGTAAACCTTCTTCCATATGTTGTATCCATTTAAACTGCAATATTTTAAATAGTAGATCATAGTTTGCTCTTCTGGTGTAAGAGAAATTAGGAATTAAGAGAGAAAAAATATGCAGAAGTATTTAAAAAATCACGAGGATACATTCTAAATTCTTTATTTAAGAAACATGTGTTTCCTAAATATAATTTTAATTTAAAGAGTTTAATCATGACAATAAGACTAATAAAAGCCTCTGCGAATAATAATTTACAGTTAGCATTTCAATATCTAAGAGCTGGAGATGATATTAATTTTCAAGAAGGATTATACGGACAAACCGCCCTGCATTGTGCACTGCAATCGGGCCATAATAATATGGTGCAATTATTACTTCATTTTGGTGCGGATACTAATATCCATAATTATAAAGGTTATACACCGGTTGATATTTATAATGGTACGAATTTACAGCATATGGATGAATTGTTTTTAACAAGGCAGGAAGATGAAAGTGAGTTGTTAGGTAGTAGTTATTATAATTATCTAAATGATAATTATGGCTCAGATTATTTATAAAAAAAGAGCCCTTCCGGGCTCTTAATTAAACTTTTTCAATAGGTAAACTTGAACTAAGCTTGTTTTGCTTTGAACCTTTTGTTCATTTTATTAATAACAAGTACTCTGCCTTTTCTTCTCACGAGACGGCAGTTCTTATCTCTAGCTTTAAGTGATTTTAATGACTTTACAATTTTCATAATCGCCTCATCTCGCCTTCAAATAGGCCGTTTTATTAGTTCATGCGCCAATATAGATGAAATAGCCAAGAAGGTCAAGGGCAAACTATAATAATAATTTTAAATAGTTAAGTTGTAAGTATAATTATTAGCCAATATATTTTACTGACAAAACGTTTTGTACTTGACCGGCGGCTTGAAGAAATTTATCATCGCTGAAATGGATAAATATAGAAATTAGGATTTTAAGGTTGGAGATAAAATATGAAACCATATAGTGATCTTGCAAAGATGATTCACAAAGAAGGATACATCTTTATAACAATTTTTGCGGTAGTTACGTTTGTACTTGGATCATTTAGTACAACTTTGGCGTGGATCGGCGGAATATGCACTGTTTGGTGTGCTTACTTTTTTAGAAACCCAGAAAGAGTAACACCTGTTTCTGATGATTTGATTATAAGCGCAGCTGATGGAGTTGTTCAGAAAATTGTTGAAGTAACGCCTCCTACTGAGCTAGAGCTTGGTGAGGCTCCGATGATACGTGTTAGTGTTTTTCTGAATGTTTTTAATGTACATATTAATAGGATTCCAGCAAGCGGAAAAGTCCTTGCATTAAAATA
Organism: Rickettsiaceae bacterium; assembly: GCA_023301685.1. GTDB lineage: Bacteria > Pseudomonadota > Alphaproteobacteria > Rickettsiales > Rickettsiaceae > Megaera_A. The sequence continues at coordinate 30,269 of JALZUG010000006.1, read as the reverse complement.
TCATCCTGGAAAATTCTTTAATGCATCACTTGATAAAGCTAGTATTCATAATGAGCGTCAATCTGTTTTAATGGAAACTAAAAGCGGGACCAAAATTGGTTTTGTTCAGATAGCTGGTTTAGTTGCAAGACGTATTGTTTGTGATCTAGAAGAGGATCAAGAGGTTTTAGCTGGTCAAAGATATGGTTTAATTCGTTTTGGTAGTAGGGCGGATATCTATTTACCACTTAAGACAGTATTAATGGTAACTGAAGGGCAGACATGCGTTGGTGGTGAGACAGTAATTGCAGATATGAAAAAGAAAGTTACTGAACAACCAAAATTTGAAAGGCGCTAGGAAAGTGAATTTCTTATACTAAATTCACTTTAGGAATGTAGAAAGAGAAAATAGTTTGATTAAAAAATTTAAGGGTAAAAAACTTATAATAAAACCAGTTCCGTTTACTAAGTTGCTGCCTAATGTTGTGACTTTGGTTGGTTTGATTATTGGTGTTAGCTCAATTAGGTTTGCTCTTGAGTCTGCTTGGGAAAAATCTGTTTATTGTATTTTGATTGCTACAATAGTTGATGGTTTAGATGGTAGAGTTGCAAGAATGCTTAATGCAACGAGTCATTTTGGAGCAGAGCTAGATTCACTATGTGATTTTATAAATTTTGGCTTGTGCCCTGCGTTGCTTTTATATCTATGGTCATTTCAACAATATGAATATAAAGTTATTTCTTGGGCATCTATTATGCTTTTTGTTGTTTGTATGGCAATTCGCTTAGCTAGGTTTAATACAGCAATTGTTGAAACTGATAAAACAGTTAAGAATAATAGCAATTTTTTTACAGGAGTGCCTGCTCCATCTGGTGCAATCCTTGCGCTTATTCCGATGATATTAGATTTTGAAATTACTACTATAATTTCTGAATTTAGTGTTAGGAACCATACGCTATACATAAACTTTTATATAGTTATTATTGCACTGATGCTTGCAAGCCGTTTTCCGACTATGTCTCTAAAGAACATTCAAATTAAGCCGGAATATTTGTCACTTTCAATGATAATCTCAGCAATAATAATCATTGTTGCTGTAATATATCCTTGGTACTCATTGCCTGTAGCTGCTATTATTTACATATTATCAATACCACTTTGCATATATTATGCACGGAAACTTTAGTAGGAAAATAAATGTCTTCTATGTTAAAAAAAATATCATCGCATAAGCATGCAAAGCTGATAGCGGGGATAGCTGCTTTATTTTTGCTATTTGTTACGTATAAAATTTACGTCTGGGCAAATACACAATCTACGGATAATGCGTATATCGAAGCTGATATTTCAAGTATTAGTGCAGAAGTTGGTGGTGTTATTGATCGCGTTTTGGTTAAAGAGAATAATTTTGTCAAAGACGGCCAGATAATTGCACAAATTAATGCAGCTGATTATAAAGCCAAATATGAGCAGGCTGAGGCAAATCTTGATGGAGCTATTCACAATATTGAAATGATTGAACAAAATATAAAACTTACAATTATAAAGCAAAATAAAGCATTAGAAGCTCACGAGTTTGCTGAGGAGAATTTTAAGATTGCAGAGATAGATTACAAGCGTATCACTGAGCTTAGCAAAGATAATTTTGCGAGTAAGAAAAGTCTAGATAATACGAAGATTACTTTTGAGAAAGCAAAGAGTGGCTTATCTCAGGCGGTATTAGACCTGCAGACTAGCAAAGAAAGTGTAAAATTGCTTGAGATTGAAAAGTTAGCGGCAATTGCTAAAAGTAATACTGCGCTGCAAGAGCGTAATTTAGCCAAAAGGGCTCTTGATAATACCAATATCCGTTCGCCAATTGATGGCATTATTGGTAATAGTTCAATTAGAGATGGGAATTTTATTAGACCTGGTGTTGTCTTATTTTCTGTTGTACCAATTGATAAGCTATATGTGAAAGCAAATTTTAAGGAGACGCAGATTTCAAAATTTAGACCTGGTATGGTAGCGTCAATTGAAATTGATTCAGAATCTGGAACCAAGATTGAAGGAGTGATTCGCAACGTTTCACCGGCAACTGGCTCTAAATTTAGCCTACTACCACCTGCAAATGCAACAGGTAACTTTACCAAGATTGTCCAAAGAGTTCCTGTGATTATTGACTTTACTGTTCCAGATGACATTAAAGATAAAATAGTCCCCGGAATGTCTACCTTGACTAGCGTGCGTGTAGATCAAAAAATTGATGAGAATAGTGATAGTGAAGGGTAGAGGAATACTCAAGAAAATATTATTATCACTGCCTAGTGAACCTGACCACCTAACATTTTAAGCACGTTACATCTACAAAATTTTAAGTTAATGATGTCACCGTTTCTTTCGTTCCATTATAGATATTTATTAGACGTAACCGTCATGGTGAGCGAAGCTCGGCTATCCACACTTGCTTTAAGCGCATTATATCTATGAGATTAAAATTCAAAGATTAACCACATGGCTTTTACAGATGTTCCCATTAAATTGGTAACTGTCATAGAGAGCAGAACACGGCTATCCATTTTTTAACTTTAATCTCATTAAATATATGAGATTAAAGTTAAAAAATTAACCGCAGCGCTCCTAGCTTTTTTGATAAAAATATTTGTGACTAGATTAAAAACTCTACTACTAATCTGCAATATACTCAGTTTGTTTTGACTTTTTTGCGGCGAGTAAGGCAAAGCCAAACTGGCCAATGAAAGCACAAATAGGGATTACAGCTAGTGCATAGATAAAATTCTCGTGTGAGTATAGCGGGCTAGCACTTTCAGTCAGTGCTCCATCCCAGCTTAGTTCAAATGCTGATCCAATAATTGTATGGAAAAAATGCCCAAAAGACATGTTAATACAGTTTATCACGGCTATTGCAAGCCCTGTGGAATTTTGATCAACAGATTCACTTGTGACAATAAATACTAGAACTTGATAGCAACATAAAATTCCTAAAAAGAACATTAAAGCAGCGCTCATTGCAAAGTTAAAGTAATAACCAGGTATATAGAATAAAACAACAAATATTGTTATTGTTAATATGCCTGTTAGGAAGATCATAAGATTTGTTGATCTTAGTATACTAGCAGCAATTGTAAGAACTGGTCCGCCGAAGCACATTCCAACATATACAAATGATGTGATTGTTGTGCTGTCAGTTTTACTAAAGGTAAATGATTGATTGAAGAATGGTATTGCCCATACATCAGCAAAACCTTCGAGAGAGCCAACCATTAAACCACCAGAAATCCCAATAAGAATTATTTTGGGATTAAGGATTAGTTTTAGTACTGAATTAAAAGTGTCTTTTGCAGTGCTGGTTTCTTCATTTTTATCTAACTTGCCAAGTAATAATATTACTGCAGAAATTATGAATCCAGTAACTGCAAGCATATTAAATACAGCATCATAGCCAAATTGATCAAAGAGATACTTCATAGGAGTAGCACCAAAGACAGCGCCAATTAGACCAAATGAAAATGAAAAACCAAGCATTGGTGAATGATATTTTTCTTCAAAGCAACTTTTGATTATTTTAGCAACTGATAAGAATGCAACGCCAGATCCAACACCAATTAAGAAGCGACTAAATAATAATATATTCCAACTATCTGTAGCAACAAATGTGAATGTACCAATGGCAGCTGTTGCAATTGCTAAAGAGGTTACAAACCGAAAGCTGAGACGATCAAGCATTATACCAAGTGGTATTTGAGCGCCGGAATATCCTAAATAATAATAGCCAGCAAGTGTACCAAAGCTTGCCGCATCAATAGCAAATTTTTGAGTAATTTCTTCCCTTAGGATACCAGCGGATAGCCTTAAGATAAATTGAAAGGCAAAGAATATACTCGCCAAAGACCACAGGAACAGTGCCTTTTTGAAAGAAATATTTGACATTGTAGTAATTGCTATTTGTTATTTAGTAAGCAATGAATATTAACGTTTTGTATATTGTTTTGTCAATACAATAAATGTAGCGCAATATATTTATTGCTAGATAGCAATATAAGCTTAAATAATTAGGCTTCTCATACCAAAGTCAGTTCAAGTGCAACATACTCAAGTGATGTGCAAAATATGTTTAAACGTTTTCTACGTTAAATATCTATATCCATACAGTCGCCTTCACCTGCCAAAGGCATTTCTTCATCAGGTGTGTTAAGAGTAGCAATATCAAAATTAACTATCTCTAACATTAGAACTTGAAATTGATTAGAAAAATCTGCCGGTATAATTCTACCGAGAATATCGTTGCGTGGACCCATATCATACCTCCCCATAAGTATATACAACACACAGTTTAAGGTTATCTTCTTTTTAAGGGTATGTCAAGTTGGGCATAGGAGTTACAGAATTTTCGAGGTATAGTTCTAAAACTATTTTCACTAGTTCTGATTAAAAAAAATAAATTGTATCAATATGCAATTGCGGTTGCTCTTAAGGTTTTATTTTGTATAATATTTATGTATATTGTTTAGGCTATAGATTTTTAGTTTAAAGTCGTCTTAAGAGAAATATGAGCTTATATATTATGAAAAATGTTTGTTTAAATATTGTATTATTTACATTATCCATTTTTTTGTTATCTGGTTGTCTGCCAACAATTTTTGCAGGTGCTGCTGGTACGACTATGGAATTTGCAAAAGATAGGCCTGCTGGTGATACCTTAACAGATGTAAGAATTTCTACAGCTATTAAAGGTGCATTTCTTAAAAATAATTTTCGTAATTTATACTCAAAAATTAAGATTGAAGTTGTTCAAGGAAGAGTGTTGTTTACAGGTAATATTGATAAAGAAGAAGACGCAATTACAGCTGTTCAGATTGCATGGAATCAAGAAGGAGTTACTGAAGTTATCAATGAGTTAAAAGTTGATAAGGATAGTAATAAGTTTAACATAGTTCAATATACGCGTGATGCTCTGATTACTAGTCAGATCAAATCTAAGACATTTATGAATAGAGATGTTAAATTCGTCAACTACACAGTAATTACTATTAATGATACTGTTTATTTGTTTGGTATTGCAAGATCTGAAGAAGAGCTAGAAAAAGTTGCAAGTATAGCGTCAAATATTAGCGGTGTTCAAAAAGTCGTTAGTCACGTTAAAGTACAGAAATTAGCAAGAAAAACAAAATCTGGATCAAATAATCTAGATTCCACTAATGTTGATTCAACAAATAGCAGTGAGTATTTAATTGATCAAGGTGAAGATTTAACCTTAGAGAATGTTGGAAATGATTGGTAAGATATCTGCTTCAAAAAAAGTTTTTGAAATTACATTATTAGTTGTTCTGTCTATATTCCTTTCTGCCTGCCAAGGTGGTGGGTCGTCTAGAAAGGGTCATGCCAAAACATATAGAACACTTTCCAAAGAAGATAGAGGTAATCTTAAGTATCATGGGCATTATAAGGTTGGCAAGCCTTACAAAATAAAAGGAAAAAGATATAAACCTAGAGAAGTTAATAGATATACAAGAACAGGTGTCGCGTCATGGTATGGAAAGCGTCACGGGTTCCATGGAAAAAAGACAGCCAATGGTGATATTTATAATAAAGAAATGTTGACTGCTGCTCACAAAACTTTACCCCTTCCATCGCTTGTCAAGGTGACTAATCGTGAGAATGGAAAATCTGTTATTGTACTTGTGAATGACAGAGGGCCATTTGCACATAATAGAGTGATAGATTTATCCGAAAGAGCCGCAGCTCGAATTGGGATGAGGCACAAAGGAACTGCAAAAGTAAGATTGCAGTATCTTAATGGTGAGACTAAGAGATTTTTAAGAACATTAGGTCTGCAGAAAAAAACAGGTTCTCGTGCAAAGAGACCATTAAGGAATAAAAGATGTACGGTTAACTGTCATATTAAGCTTGTAAATATGAAGTACAAATTGCTGTAATATTTTTTATTCTAAATTATATATCCGCATTTTATAGGATTTGGCTGATTTTACTATAATACACGTCGCATCTTGCACCTAGCAATAAGAGTTTTTTAATTCAAAATGTGAAATAGCATAACTTAGCCATTCTCAGGTTAGTTTATTCATCTCGAGTTTTTATAGTAATTGCATGAAGTTCTCCTTCTAGAACTTCTGATAATGCATCTTTAACAAGCCTATGTTGCTTGATTAATGGAAGCCCATTAAAGCTGCTACATGTTATATCTAGGGAATAATGATCTTGATCACCGGCAAGGTCAGTAATTTTTATTTTCGCATTTGGGAAGCTTTGCTGTAGAATAGATATAAGTTTGGTTTCAGATATGGCCATTTATTACTCTTATTGAGATTATAATTTATAAATATTATTCGTATGAAATCTACGCAAAAAATTTATAGTTTGCAAGAGCTTAAATTTTTAAATAGTAACAAAGTAAAAGTAGGAGTATTAGGCGGTACTTTCGATCCAGCCCATAATGGACATTTAATGATATCTAAAAAAGCGCTGAACTTTCATAATTTTGATTACGTAATTTGGTTAGTAGCCAATCAAAATCCATTAAAGAAGAAGAATGAAAGAAATATTTTTGAAAGGGCTAAACAATCACTAAGTATAGTGGATGATGACAGAATATTAGTCTCTGTAGCAGAACACGATTTTAATACACAATATATGTATGATTCAATGTCATGTTTAATTAAACATTTTCCAAATGTAGAATTTACTTGGATGATGGGTATAGATAATGTTGTGGATTTTCCAAAGTGGTATAGAAGTAGTGAGGTAACAAAATTGTGTAATATTATCATTTTTGATCGCCCATGTGCTTCTCGAGATGTAAATCTTAAAGATTTTGGGTTAAAACCTACGGGAAACCTTGATAATACTGTAGTAAAGAATATAATAATTGATAGAAACGATTTGTACGATATTTCTTCAACGCAAATTAGACAAAAACAAGAAGAGCTGGAGCTTTAGGTGAATTTATCAAAAGAAGAATTAAGAGATTTTATTTTAAAATGTCTAGAAGAAAAAAACGCTGTAAATATTTCTTGTATAAAAATTGAGAATGAAACACCGCTTGCAGAATATATGATTTTTGCAAGTGGGCGTTCGGTTCGGAATATCAAAGCAATTGCCGAGTTTACATCTATTGAGCTCAAAAAAGAGCTGAATTGGAGAGCGGATGTCGAAGGTTTAAAAGGTTCAGATTGGATCCTTTTGGATGCTGGAGATGTTATTGTGCATTTATTCCATCCAGAAGCCAGAGAGCATTTGAAGCTAGAAGAGCTATGGGATAAAAAGTAAATTGTTAATTATAAAGGTTTAAGTAAGGGAACTATGGAAAGCCATGTTTTAGTAGTAGTGATCATGTTAATTGCAACAGCAGTATTTGTTGTTGCAATTTTTAAGCGATTAAATTTAAGTCCTGTGCTTGGATATTTGGTAGCGGGTGCCTTGATTGGTGATAATGGGTTTAAAGTTGTGACTTATGATCAAACTAGCCTTCTCGGGGAAATGGGTGTGGTTTTCCTATTATTCGCTATCGGACTTGAACTATCTATTGAAAGATTAAAAGCAATGCGAAGATATGTTTTTGGCCTAGGATCTTTGCAGGTATTAATTACAAGTGTAATAATTTCTGGTGCTGTTGTTTTAGTTAGTGGTGATTATAATGCAGCAATTATTATCTCAGGGGGTTTAGCTTTATCATCTACAGCAATCGTTATGCAGGTTATAGCTGAGACAAAAAGTCAATCAATGCAGGTGGGTAGGATAGCACTGGCTATTTTATTGCTGCAAGATTTTGTTGTTGTACCTTTGCTTGTTATTGTTCCGATTCTTGGAAGTGGTGCTGGAGTCGAATCTCTTCCAATGATTCTAGGTAATTCAATGTTAAAAGCAGTTCTTGCACTTGGAGTTATCTTTATTGCTGGTCGTGTATTGCTGCGTCCTCTATTTTCCTTCATATCACCGGATCATAATGAAAGTAGTGAACTACCTATTGCAGTTACATTGCTTGTAGTATTAACTGCATCATGGGGAACTGAGCATTTTGGCTTATCACTAGCTCTTGGGGCATTCGTTTCTGGTGTTCTTGTTGCTGAGACTGATTTCAGAGGTAAAGCTGAAGAAAGTATATATCCATTTAAGAGCCTATTGCTTGGATTATTCTTCATGAGTGTCGGAATGAAGATTGATGTTTGGGAAATGTATGATCAGGTGAACAATATCGTAACATTCTGTATTGCGCTGATTGTATTGAAGACTACTATTATTGCAGCTTTATGTATATTGTTCGGTTTTAATAGAGGTGTAGCTGTTCATGCTGGGCTATTGCTTTCTCAAGGTGGCGAGTTTGCATTCATCTTATTTGGTCTTGGTAAAGAGTTTGGAGTTTTGGAAGAAGGAATCTCAAATATCTTACTATTAGTTGTTACTTGTTCAATGGCACTTACGCCTCTGCTTGCACTTGCTGGACAAAAATTTGCTGAAAGAATTGAAAAAGGTCTTGGTAGAACTCCTAACCAAATTATTGAATATGGTGCAAGAGATCTTGCAAATCACGTAATTATTGCTGGTTTTGGTAAGGTTGGTAAGATGGTAGCAAGAGTCTTGGAAGCCGAAGGGATTAACTATATAGCACTTGATGTTAATGATGATATTGTTAGAGAAGAGATTGCTAATGGATTGCCTGTGTTTAAAGGAGACGCCTCTCTAACAGCAACAATGCGCGCAGTTGGAGCTGATAGAGCATTAACTTTGGTTGTAACGGTAAATAACGAAGTGACAGTTAAGAAAGTGAGTAAAATGGTGCATGGTAAGTTTAGTAATCTAGAAGTAATTGTTAGACTTAAGGATCTTAAAAATTCAACCGAAATGTATAATCAAGGTGTAACTACTATTATTCCTCAGGATTGTGAGACCGGATTGCAGCTTGGTAGTGCTGTTCTAAAATCAGTAGGAATAAGTGAATATGAGCTAAATCGTATTAAGGACCAGTTCCGCGCTGGAAACTATGAAATAGTTATGCAGCATGATAATATGCTAGAAACGGAAGAAAATGAATAGAACTATTATTTTATCCTTTTTGGCTGTATTTATTGCATTTTCTGCATTCGCCGTCCCTAAAAAATTACCGGTTCCTCGCTATGTAACTATTAAATTTAACGAAGTTAATGCTCGGACGGGTCCAACTGAAGACTGCCCAATCGAATGGGTGTTTATCAAAAAAGGCGAACCTGTTGAAGTTATAGCAGAATATGATCAATGGCGAAAAATAAGAGATATAAATGGTGAAGGAGGTTGGGTCCATTCAAGAGTAATCTCAGGAAATCGTTCAGTCGTATTCGTTGCTAAGAATACTATGCCACTTGTTGCATCTCCTGGTAAATATGATCAAATTATAGCAAAACTTACTCCGCAAATTAGGTGTAGCTTGAATAAATGTGAAAAAGATTGGTGTAAAGTGAGCTGTAGATCATACAAAGGCTGGATTGCTAGGAAATTTCTTTGGGGGGTTTATCCTGACGAATAGGGTGAAAGTTATTTTATGTGTTTTCTATAACTAGTACTGACTGCTGAAAAATGTACTGCCAACTATAGAATTATAACTAAGTGAACCACAAAATAATTTACAAAGATTAATGTAAATGTTAAGATTGATCTTGTTATAAAAGCTTAAGTTAAATCAGAGTAAAAAATGAGTAAGAAATCTATATTCAACAAAGGAGTTGAGCGCACACACTGGAAAAGTGTAATGAATAGTAAGTTAAATCCTTTAAGACAAGAGTTAAGTTTAAAAGATAGACCTTCGCCTTTAAAGAAAGGGCAATATGATAAAGAAGCTTTAGATGCAGTTGCTGAAACTGATTTTAGTGAACTTGATACAAATTTCCTGAGTTCTTGGTTCTGCTTTGTTGGTTTAAGTAATACAATTAAGTATGTTGTAGTAAATTGTGCAGGGTGTGGTCTTGAGGATGTAGATGAAGTAGGTGAAGAATCTATTCCACTAAAAGATCATATGGATTAGAACTTTAGGCTAGTTTTACGCTGGTTTATATAATATTATTTGAATTGGTTTGCTACAATCTTTTTTTTCAGATTAAACTGAAATTTACGTCGTTGTTTTGTAATTTCGTATAGTACGATGCCAGATGATGTGCCTAAATTAAGACTTTCAATAATTCCATACATTGTGAATGCTAATGCAAAGATTACTTATTTCTAGAGCTGTATTACTAATTCCTATTCCTTCATTTCCAAACCAGACGTCAAGCTTTTTATGTTCGTGTAGTACAGCATTTTTATGCCCCTTCATGTGAGGTGAAGTAACAATTGAAACAAAATTACACTCATCTAAGTGATCCATCCAGCTGTTTGTATCATTAAAAATCTTTACAAAGCTTCATTTGATTGCTGAATCAGAGATAGCATTGAGTTTTCTCTCAGCATGCATTTCTCCCTGTGTTTATGGTAGTAATACCAATTTCCGTTTTAATTATAATCTGTATTTTACAGGATTCGTTTGTTCTCATGTATGTATATACGCTGTGCAGCCTCTCCTTGAAATACTAATCTTTAATTTAAAATGGAAAATGGTATAATTTTTGGTCAGTAACATTATAGATTTTTTCAACTCCAAGAGCATTGACGTTTCTTACAATACTATCAATATTTCTTATATTATCAGGATTCACAGTTACAGCGATTAAGTTTTTGCATCTAAAATCTTTAATTTTATCTGATTCTTGTGCGAAGGATTGTTTTAGATTTTTCTTTTTCTTGCAGTCTATTTTGATGCTATTTCTAATATAACTTTATATAAAAACTTTAGCTTATTGATAATTAAGGAAATATCATAAACTAAAAATATAATAAAGAGAAAAGTGGTGCCGGATGTCGGATTCGAACTGACGACCGACCGCTTACAAGGCGGTTGCTCTACCACTGAGCTAATCCGGCGTATAGAACGCTTTTTTAAAGTTAAGGCTGTACATCGGTAATGCCACCTTGCGCAAAGCTTTAGCGCTTCTTAAAGAATAAGCTTAAATTAGCTAGCTGCTTGCTCTTTTAATTCTTTTTTAGATGGCTTTTTTGTTTGAGCTTTTTCTTTTATAGCCATTTTTTTCAAAATAGATTCAGGCAATTTAATACCAGCTGCTTTAATAAATCTAGCAACACGGTCAGTTGGTTGTGCGCCTTTAGATAACCAATGTTCAACACGGTCAGCTTTAAATGTTACGCGATCACCATCTTCTTTTTTAAGCAATGGGTTGTATGTACCAATTTTTTCGATAAAATCACCATCTCTTGGCGCACGTGCATCTGCTACTACAACTCTATAATAAGGGCGTTTTTTTGCGCCACCTCTTGCTAAACGAATTTTAACTGACATAAATGTGAAACTCTACTTAATTTTTTCTTCTTTAAATTCAACATGCTTACGCACTTTTGGATCATACTTCCTAAAAGACAACTTCTCTGTAAGAGTTTTTGGGTTGCGCTTTTTAACCAAATAATATCCTGTGCCAGCAGTGCTGACTAATTTAACAAGAAGATTTTTACTTTTTTTCTTGGACACGGTTTATAACCTTCCTAAAAACAAATTTTTATAAAATACCCTACGTAAAATATAGCTAGAAGAGCAAATAGTCAAGCCTAAAATTAGCCAATTATATAATATCTCCAAATCAACAAGATTATTGCAAAATGAAAGCAATATATATTCATTGAATTTTGGCTTATTAATACTAGTTTTAGATTATTAGACTTGAAATGATTTTTTAAAGTTAATGAGAGGAATAATCCTAGCATGATTGAAACAGCAATTAGCATTTCCCATATATTAAAAAGTGAATAGTATAAAGCTATCATGTGAATGAGAGATAAGTATGATACTACAAAAGCAGGCAGAAAAACTTTTTGCTGATCTTGACGTGCTAACTTTCCAAGAATTATTAAAGCAATTGCTAGCGTGCCGTATTCTAGGAACATATGGGTTACTGGCCATAGGCACGCTAGAATAATTATATGAGTGTAGCTTTTCCAGAAATTTGTAAAATGCTTTTCAAATAGTTTTAGGTAGGCTTGCCCTAAAAAAATTGATATGAGTATGTTAGCTTCAATTATTTGCCAAAAAATAGCAACAACTTCAAACATATAAAAAAGAGTGCCGTATATTAGAATTTTATAATTTGGATTACCTCTGTAGTTAAAGCCTGCAAAAAAACAAAATATTGGAAAAGCATATCTGCCTATAGATCTGAGTATTAGAGTTTCAGGAAAAATATATGCTCCTAAATGATCAATGATCATGCAGATGATTGCTATTGTTTTTAAAATATCTTGGTAGTTTGAAGTTCGATTCATGATTTTAGAAGTAGAATTTTATGTATCTTAAAAAAATATGCAAATACGATGAAAATTACAATAGCAAAAGCTATAGTGCCAAGTAATGATGCAGCTTTTATGATAAAAATACTTGAGAAGAATAACTCACCAAAATAATAGTTTATAACTAAGATAAAACTAGACATAACAAAACCACAAATAAGGATTTTTAAAGCAAACTTTTTTGTATCGTTAGTTATCAAAAAATTTCCATATTGTTTTGCATGTTTATTTAATAACCAAACATTAATCCAAGCCGCTATAGAAGAGCCAAAGGCAATGCCAATATGGCCAAAAGGTATCATTAATAGTATATTCAAAGTAGTGTTAATAATTAGAGAATATACGGTGATTTTAAAAGGAGTTTTAGTATCAAGATTTGCATAGAAAATAGGAGTTAAAATTTTTGCTAAAACAAAAGCTGGTAATCCAAAAGCAAAAGCAGCTAGTGCATGAGCGGTTAACAATGTATCATCTGAGCTAAATTCACCTCTTTCGTATATTAAATGTATAATAGGTTGTGATAGGGTAAGTAAGCCCAGCATCGCAGGAATTGATATTGCAAAAGCAATCTTAATAGCTTTGTTTTGTAGAAAGTTTGCTTTAGAATAATCTTTCTTTTTATAAATTTTTGATAATTCAGGAAGTAAAATTGTGCCAAAAGTAACTCCTATTAATGACAGAGGTAGCTGATATAGGCGATCTGCATAAGATAATATAGATACGGCTCCTGGAAGAAAACTCGCAATTGATTGAGAGATAAAAAGGTTTAACTGCTGTGCGCCTGAGCTCATAGTAGCTGGTCCCATTTTTTTCAGGAGTTTTTTTACTTCAGGGTCTTTGGGCTTAAATAGAAATGGAAATTTTAAACCGGCTTTAATTAAGCAAAAATACATGAATAAAACTTGCATGATCCCTGCAATAATTAAAGCATAAGAGATGCCATAATGTGGTTCTATGAAGTCTTGTAAGAAATATGGGATAATAATAACGCAAATATTCATTAAAATAGGAACAAATGCAAATGCAGCGAATTTGCGGACGGAGTTTAGCATTCCTCCGAAAAGAGCAGTTACTGAGACAAATATAACATAAGGTATGGTTAGTCTACACAAGGTGATCGCCAGATCATACTTTTCCCCGCTATACATAAAGCCAGGGGCAATTAAAACCATCAAAAATGGCATAAAAATCTGCAATATTACTGTAAGGCAAGTAAGGGTTAGAAAAAGTAAGATAAAAATTTCGCCGCTAAACTTTTTTGCCTCTTCTTTTGAGGTGACTAGTTTCTCGCTATACATTGGAATAAAAACAGCAGATAGGGCGCCTTCACCAAAAATTCTACGAAATAAATTTGGAAATTTAAAAGCTACATTAACGCAGTCGGCTATTTGTGTTGTGCCAAATGTTGCTGCAATGAAAAGTTCTCTAGCCAATCCAAAAAAGCGGGATAGTAATGTAAAAAAAGCTACAACAACGCCGGATCTAAGTAACATAGATTTAAACTTTTAAAATGTTATTATTATTTGTTATGTCATATAGCGTTTTTAATTCAAGACAAAGTTTTTGCTAAATATTTATGGATTTCCGCGTCACTAATCTTCCTCTCAATGACGAAATTCAGTATGTCACCCGTGAAGAACTTTAGTGATGTGGCAATTTAATAAAAATTTACCGCTACATGCCCAATGACCATTTATTTGTAGTAGAATATGAGTTCTATAACAAGTTAAATATTAATAGATAGAGTTATTTAACTCTATCTATTGCTTCTTCAATTGTTGTTCTTGCAGTTGCAGCGTCTTTCCAACCAACAATCTTAACCCACTTTCCTTTTTCTAGTTCTTTATAATGCTCAAAGAAATGTTTGATTTTATTTTTAAGCATTTCAGATACATCATCAATATCTTGAACTCTATCAAAAGTAACATCTAATTTTGATGTAGGTACTGCAAGGATTTTTTCATCCATCCCGGATTCGTCTTCCATCATAAGAACTCCAACAGGACGAACTTTGATGATTGCTCCTGGAATTATAGGGTAGTGGGCAATGACAAGTACATCAGCTGGGTCTCCATCATCTGATAGAGTGTTTGGAATAAAGCCATAGTTACAAGGATATGACATGGATACTTGCATAAATCTATCAACCATTATTGCTCCAACCTCTTTGTCAAATTCATATTTAACAGGGTTATCATTCATTGGTATTTCAATAATTACATTGAAGTTGTCATCTTTAGTTTTAGGTGGTATTTTATCTACAAACATTATTATCTCTCCTTGAACTTATGCAATAAAGCAGCTGCTGGTTTTTAGCATTTCTAAAGTTTGATCAACTAGCTTATCAGCAACTATTTTGAGCTTAGCATCATCTGTTATTTTTTGATTATTTTCATTGACATGAATTTTATCTTCTTTCAGGTCTGTAAGTGTTTTTTCTTTGATCTGATCGATAGTATTCTTTCCATCAATAGATTGTACTATACCAACTAAATGAGTCTGAATTTGAATGACTTGATTCATACTATTTGTAATCCAATACACACCGTTATGATTTGCTGCTTGGATTTGCAGCATAGCAAGTTTACTAATTTTTGGTTTGTTAGAGATTTTATATACGCTTAGTGGTTTATCAATAGTGTATTTAGTAGTTCCAGAAAAAATCAAACTTCCAAAATTAGCAAGAATATTTTGTTTTATAATTTCTTTAGAAATTTTTGAAACTAATTTACTAGATTCTTTAATAATCTCATCAATTGATAGTGGGTTTCCAGAGTTTTTTGATAAACTATATAATACAGCTTTCATTGCAGGTGCTGATGTATCAACTGTTCTTTTCTTATCATTATTAATATAGAATGTAGCTTTACTATCATCCTCAATATTGATATTTTCATCTAGAGGCTTAATATTGCAGAAATAGTTGAATTTCTGAATTGTATCATCAGTTACGTTTCTTGATATGTTGGTGCCTTTATGCGTTAGTATTGTGCATCTAAATTGAGTGTTTTTAATAAAATCCATATATTGTTCGGAACGAACTATATCGTTGATTGTTCCAAGCTTTTCCATAGCTTTTTGAGGCAAATTTCCAACATACATTCTTTGAACATCAGTATCACCAACATACTCTAGATCTTTTTCTCTAGCTTTTTCAATGAATTCATTAAAATAAAATGCTTGATTTTCTTCTGCCAAATATTCATGGCGGAGATAGTGATCTTCCTTGTCGGCCATATGTTTAGCAGATGTTTGCATGAATTGTGCATGTGGAGTTTCTTGTCCGTCAAGAGACTCTTGGATAAAGTTAAGTGCAGCTCTTGATTGCACAATTTTATCAGATACATTACTGAAATTCTCTGAGTGATACATCATTAGCTCTCTAACACTATTGATCATATTCCACCCTGGTAGAGTATTATAGCTAATAAAGGCTAATCCATTTTTGTTCAGTAATTTTTTGCTTACTTCTAGAATACTATCCTTAACAAAATCAGGAACCCATGAAAATACTCCGTGGCAAATTATATAGTCAAATTTACCATATGATTCATCAAGGTCTGTAATAGACATAGCTTTTAAATCGACATTTTTAAGCTTAAGCTTATCTAAAACTTTTTGACCATTTTCAATTTCAACTTTTGATAAATCAACCCCAAGTGTATAAGACTTTGGATAAGTCTCTGCAAATCTGAATAAATTTCCACCATCAGAGCATCCAAGTTCTAAAACACGAGCTGTTTCAAGCTTTGGTGCATCTACTCCAAATAGAGTGGCAACAGTTTTTAAATTTTCTGGTCTGTTATATTCAAAAGGATATCCATGATATGGAACTTCATCATAACCTTGTTCTTTTACTTCGGGCTTAGTATTTTTAGTCATAATTTTTTAATAATTGTTTGTTATATGTTTTGAGTATTTTTAAAAGAAAAATCCAAGGAAATCAAGTTATTTCGATAAATTGTTTAATAGCGACTTTGCTATCTTTATCAGTAATATCTAGCCGCTGTCTAAGCAATTTTTCTATATTCAAAGTAAATTTTTCTTACAGAATATATCCAAAGAATACATACGCCAATGAAAATAATCATAAGCACTGGAGCAATAGAGCCATATGTGGCCATGGGTAATACCGTGAATATCATTGATTGGACTAACCCACTTGCTGATTTACCAATTTTAGGGCTAATAACATCAACAGCTGCTTTACCTTTTGTTCTAAGTTCTGAGTCAAGAGGGATATACAGCATTTGTCTGGAAGTATCCCAAATAGAGTATTTTGATCCTTTAGATAGAACATTTTGTACAGCTCCAACAAAGACTGCAAGAACTAGAGGTGACATTAATACTACGCCTTCAAATAAGGTAACTATTTGTTCATCAAAAACAACCAACATGAAAAATGCTGTTCCAGTAGTAAGGATAATTACAGGTGAAATTACTGCTGCTGCAAACCAACTACTATTTCTCATAACGTTATTACCAATAATCGTCATAATCATAATAGTAATACCTGTCCAGAGTATATACATGCTGTTAAATGCTGCATAAGCGTTGACAGTTGGATAAAGCTCTTTAATCTTTGACTTCCATACCGCTTCAACAAGATTCATTGATAATCCAAATGATGCAGTGCAAATCAGCATTAGCCATAAATATTTTGATCGAGATATATATTTAAAACTATCTATAATACCCATTTTTGGTTTGGTTTTGCGTTCAGATTTTGTACTAACATTATGTGTTGGATCGGTCATTACTCGCTTTGTAATATGCCGAACCAGCAAGCATGCTACAACAGAAGAAATTGCTACTAACGATATGGAAATTTGTGTTAAGAATATTTTATCATCAGAAGTAGTAAAAAGCTGTTTTAAGACATTATCGTTTGATGATAAGCTTGTCATCATAAAGCCAACTACAACAAGAGCTGAGTTTCCAAAAAGTGAAAATAGAGTATAAAAACGCTTTGCTTCGTTAGTTGCAGTAATTTCATTAGCTATCTGCCAAAATAATAAAACATAAAATATATTAGGCCACAATTCAGAGAACGAATAAAATAATACATAACTCCAATTTCCAATACATGCAATATACCATTTGAAATGAGGATGTTCAGTCATAAGACTAGAGAGTATCTCTCTGTCCATGTGAAATATATCAATTTCTGGATATATTATAAAAGCAAAAAATACATAAAATGCGGTAAATATACCGGCTAAATAGTAAAATATTTTTTGAAAAGATAGATGGTTGATAAGTTTTGCATATATAATTACAAATATTACTGCCATTGGAGTAACGAAATAAAGCTTGGTAAAGCTAGTAATTTCAGCACTAACTTCGGATATTAAGATGCTATCTTTTAGAATTCTTAGAACATTTTGGTTGAATAGTACACAGAACATCAAAGCCGACATTGGAATAAATTTTCCAAGTTCAGAATTATGGATAGGCCATAATATATTTCTTAGTTTGCTTTTGAATGGGTTTAATTCTTGTTCTGACATTTTGCGATATAACCTTAATAGACAAAAAAAAAACTTAAAAAGTCATTTCTTAGTCATAGGCTGCAAAAATATGCTGGTAATCCCAGCTTCTTACTGAGAATAAGGTTATTTAGCAGTAACTAATACTAATTACGAGCGAATTCTAACACAATTAGCCTCAATAGTCAATTGATATAATATCAAGAATCTTTTCTGAATTATCTATACTTTTTCTATAAAAAATACTAAGTTCGAAAAAAAGATTATGTTGGAGGTTAGGATGCAAGATGTGTATATAACACACGCAAAGAGAACAGCAATTGGAAATTTTTTAGGAAGTTTATCTAGTATTCCTGCTTCGGAACTGGGAGCATCGGTAATAAAGGCTATTTTAGAAAAAAGTAAGATTGATCATGAAGCAATTGATGAGGTGATATTAGGGCAAGTTATTACTGGTGGAAGTGGTCAAAATCCTGCAAGACAGTCAATCATTAAGGCTGGTCTGCCAATTAGTATTCCTGCAATGACTATAAATAAGGTCTGCGGATCAGGATTAAAAACGGTTGCACTAGCTGCAAGTGCGATTAGAGCCGGAGATGCTAATATAATAATTGCTGGTGGTCAGGAAAATATGTCTCTTGGTATGCATGGAAGCTATATGCGCGGTGGTAGTAAGTTTGGTGATACTAAACTTACTGATTTCATGATGTATGATGGATTAACTGACGCTTTTTCAGAAGAAATAATGGGGACTACTGCTGAAAATATTGCAGATAAATTTGGTATTAATAGGCAGGCTCAAGATGCATTAGCTCTAGCTTCACAGTTAAAAGCATCTAAAGCCAGCAAAGATGGTAAATTTATTGATGAAATAGTGCCAATTGAAGTATCAAAGAGGAAAGAAAAAGTTATATTTGATACTGATGAAGGGATAAGAGGAAACTCAACTATTGAAGGTTTAAGTGCTCTTAAACCGGCATTTAAGGAAGATGGTTCAGTTACTGCAGGTAATTCATCAACTATTAATGATGGAGCTTCTGTTTTACTAGTCGTGTCAGCTAGTGCTTTAAAGAAATATAACCTTACGCCAATTGCAAAAATAGTATCTTATGCAAGCGCTGGAGTTGAACCAGGAATAATGGGGACAGGGCCGGTTCCAGCATCAAATGCCGCTCTTTTAAAAGCAGGTTGGGATGTAAAAGATTTAGATGTCATAGAAGCAAATGAAGCATTTGCAGTACAAGCCGAATATGTAAATCGTCAGATGCAATGGGATATAAGTAAAGTTAATATTAATGGGGGTGCAATAGCCCTTGGCCATCCAATTGGAGCAAGTGGTGCAAGAATTTTAACAAGTTTAGTTCACGAGATGAAGAGATCTAATGCTAAAAAGGCTTTAGCAACACTCTGTATTGGTGGTGGAATGGGAATTGCTATGTGCTTAGAAGGTTGTAGTTAAAGTATTTTTGTTTGTTAGTTGTATTGGTAAAGGCACAAAAAAATACGATTATAAAAATTATTTCGTGTTTTTATTGACAAGCTGTCATTATGTTTTATCTTAACCGATATAACTAAAACTGCAAAAGTGAGGTTTATTTTCAATGAGAGTTCTAATACCTGGAAATTAAATATTTCTGACTTAAGATTGTGGGTGCATTTAGGTTGTTCCGAGCAGGAAAAACATCACCCTCAATGTGTTTCTTTTAACGTAAGCATAATTTCATCTAACAAGCTAAAAGCTACATATAGCGACAACTTAGATGACGGATTTTGCTATTCCAAAGCGACCAAATTAATTAAAGAGTCAATTAGTAAAAAGCGTTACAACTTAATCGAACGTCTTGCTTGTGATGTATATGATATATTATGGCAAAGTCTGAAGGATTTAGGGTTTGTGGGTAGCGCATTATCTATAACGGTCACTAAATTATCTCCACCTGTAAGAGATATTCACGGAGGTGTTTCATTTACTTACAATAGATTTGGAGGCGATAGATGATTTATATTTCTATAGGATCAAATTTGGGTAATCGTCTTGCTAATTTGCGCCAAGCTGTGTGGCTAATAAAAGCTAATATACTAGACCAAACATACGAGTCTATCATTCTAGAGACAAAAGCTTTGCTTAAAAACAATGCTCCGAAAAGCTGGGATAAGCCATTTTTGAATATGGTGATTGCAGGTAAAACTGAATTATCGCCGCATGATTTATACAAAAAGTTGGTTGAAATAGAAAGGCAAGTTGGCAGGACTTACAGTAAAGAAAAATGGGCTCCTAGGATAATTGATCTAGATATTTTAATATACAATGATCAGATGATAGATACTTCTGATATTAAAATTCCGCATCCTGAGTTACTAAATAGAGACTTCTTATTACATTTGCTTGCACTAATGCCAGGTGAATATAGGCCTTTTATTCAAACTAAAGAACAAAAGATTCGTGTTGATGAGTATGCCCATAATCATGTTGATTCTACGGATTTGTTTACTAAAGCTGTTACCCTTGGGCCTTGTGTTGTTGGGGTATTAAATGTGACTCCAGATTCTTTTTCAGACGGTGGAAAGAATTTTGACTCTGAAATAGCAATAGAAAATGCCTATAAGATGGTTCGAGAAGGTGCAGAGATTATCGATATTGGAGCTCAATCTACTCGGCCAGGGATAGGTAAGATTATCGGTCCAGAAAAAGAGTATGAAAGGCTTTCGCCGATATTGAATGGATTAAAAAATATAGATGCTAAAATCAGTATAGATACTTATCATCCTGAATTGATTAACAGGCTTTTGCAAGAGTATAAAATTGATTGGATAAATGATGTAACCGGCAATTTAAGTGGGGATATTTTGCAAGAAATTGCCTTATCAGGTTGTAAAATTTTAACCATGCATTCACTTTCCATTCCACCAAGCAAAAAGAAAATATTATCCCATGATATACCTACTATTGAATCTATAAAGAGCTGGGGAGAAAAAATTATAGAGAAGATGCAAAGATATAATTTTTCAGAAAAAGATATAATAATTGATCCAGGTATTGGTTTTGGGAAATCAATATATCAGAATTTAGATATTCTGAAGGGGGTTCAAGAGATAAAGAAACTAGGTGTTAAAATTTTAATAGGGCATTCCCGCAAATCTTTTATGACAGGTTTTGTTGAAAAACCAGCGCCTCAAAGAGATATAGAAACCATAGCTATTTCAGGAAATTTGGATCGAGTTAAGGCTGATTTTATTCGTGTGCACAATGTACGTGATCACCATAGATTATTAGTTGCAAATAGAGTTTTGAGATGAATAGACAATTAATTGGAATCATGGCTTGTACACATAGCGGTGTTATAGGGTTAGGTGGAAAGGTGCCATGGAAGTATGAAGGAGAATTCAAGCATTTTCAGGAAGTGACTGAAAAGGAGACAGTGATTATGGGAAGGAAAACTTTTGATGAAATGAGAGAACTTAGCTTATTAAAGACTAGAAATAATATTGTATTTACTCGAAATTTATCACTAAAAAAATATTATCAAGCAACAAACATAAGATTTGTACATTCTCTATTAGAGTTCAAAAAAATAGTAATCCCTGAAAATTCTAATGCATACATGATAGGGGGTCGAGAAATCGCTAAATTATTTTTAGAGAATGATATGATAAGCGAATTTCTTTTAACCAAAATTCACAAGGAATATAAAGGTGATTCATATTTTCCATTATCGCAAGTAAAAGATTGGCAGAGCAAAATAATTAGCTCTTGCACAGACTATACAATACATAAATATACAAAAAAACTAACTGAAAATATAAAAGGAGGTAGCTTATGACTTTTCTAAAAAAATTACATCAAGAGATTGATCAATATCATTTACTCAAGCACGAATTTTATCAAGCGTGGAATAGGGGGGAGTTATCGCTGAAAACGTTACAAATTTATGCAAAAGAATATTATGGACATGTGGCTGCTTTTCCAAGATATATAAGTGCAATTCATTCATTATGTGAAAATATAAAAGATCGTCAAGTTTTACTAGATAATCTTATTGACGAAGAGCAAGGAGAAGAAAATCACCCGGAGCTATGGCTAAAGTTTGCAGAAGGAGTGGGGTGTAAAAGATCTGAATGTAAAAAACAGGAGCTATCTGCTACTCGGAAATTGATAGATGAGTATTTTGATATTACTAGGAGTAGCTTTGCGTCTGGGCTTGGTGCTTTATATGCATATGAAAGACAAACGCCTTCTGTAGCAGAGTCTAAGATCAAGGGTCTTAAGGAATTCTATAATATAGAGAACAAAGATACTTTGAAATTTTTCGAAGTTCATATGAAAGCCGATGAATGGCATACCCAGGAATGTGCAGATCTTCTTGAAAAGTTAAGCAGCAAGGATCAAGATTTAGCTCAGCAAGGAGCGGTTAAGGGAGCGAAGTTGCTATGGCAATTTTTAGATGAGATGCAGCAAGTTCACTTGCAGAATGATCTAAAAATCCATTAATATTTTATTTTGCGCTGCAAACAGCCTGCTTGCGGCATTTTGTGCAAGCTCTAACATTTGCATGAGTTGATCGGTTGTAAAATCACCGTCTTCTCCGGTGCCTTGTATTTCTATCAAGTTGCCATGTTGGTTGAAGACAAAATTCGCATCAACTTCGGCAGTACTATCCTCATCATAATCTAAATCTACAACTGCTTCTCCATTATAAATACCGCATGATATTGCAGCTATTTGCGAAGTTAAGGGATTTTTGCGCAAGATCTTTCTATCCATGAGATTTCTAATAGCAAGATGGAGTGCAACGTAGCTTCCAGTAATTGCAGCTGTACGAGTTCCGCCATCTGCATTTATCACATCACAATCAATAAGAATTTGTCTCTCTCCTAAAAGATTTAGATCAATTGCAGCTCGCATAGAACGTCCAATTAGTCTTTGTATTTCAAGAGTGCGGCCACCTTGTTTTCCACTTGTGGATTCTCTGCGCATGCGCTGATTTGTAGACCTTGGAAGCATTCCATATTCAGCTGTAACCCATCCTTTATTTTGACCTTTAAGAAATCTCGGGACAAAGTCATCAAAGCTTGCAGAGCATATCACATGAGTATTTCCAAATTTTATAATGCAGGATCCTTCAGCATGGTTTAGCACGTTAGGTTCTATAGATATTTCACGTAATTGGTCGTTTTTTCTTTTTGATGGGCGCATAAATATTTTTTCTTTTATCACTTGAATTATAGAAGCTACTAACTATATTCATATAAGTTACTTTTAAGTGCTGTTTTAATCGAAACATAAAGACTTTGAAATGGAAAAACAACAAAAAACTAAAAAAGAAAAGCAAACTGACCAAGCTAATGACGAATCTGTTGAAGAAGTTATTGAAAGTAAAGAGGCAGAAGAAGCGAATCTTGAGGAGGTTATTGAGAATTTAACCCATCAGGTAGAAACGTTGCAAGACAAATTACTTCGCCAACTTGCTGAATCTGAAAATATACGCACCCGTTCTGCTAAACTTGTTGAAGAAGCAAGAGAGTATGCAATATTTGATTTTACAAAAGATTTGATGCCAGTGATGGATAATTTGCAAAGAGCACTAGAGCATATTCCTGAGAACCTAGATACAGAAGCTCATAATGTAGTTGAAGGCATAAAGATGACTAAGAGTCAGCTTGAATCAGCTTTTAAAAAACATCATTTAGAGTCAATTGCGCCGCAGTCTGGCGATAAATTTGACTATAATATGCATCATGCTATATCACAAATAATGACAGAAGAATTTACAGCGGGTAGTATAGTAAACACTATGCAAGTTGGTTATAAAATCAAAAATAGATTGATTCGTCCAGCTGCGGTAACTGTTGCTAAAGCAACTAAAAAATAAGATAATCTATTAATGCAAGATCGCAAAAAACAGAGTAGTAGTGTTGCAGTTGACATGTCATTTTTATTAATGACATGTTTATTTATGTTTTTTTGTATAATTTTTAGTAGTACAGCCGCAAATGCCACAGAGAACGAAATCTCTGAAATATATATTGAAGCTTCAGGAAATAATAAGCATGAAGCCAAAATTAAAGCGCATGAACAAGGTATGCAAAGAGCGCTACATCTTCTTGCAAATAAGTTTAGCATTCCGACAGATGGTTTAAGAAACATTCCATATCATAAAATAAAATCTGCGTTTACTCCCAAAGTAGTTATAAATGAAATTAGCCTGCTTGAGAAATATAGTGCTACTGTGACTTATGCCTATGAGAAAGGGAAGATATTTAATTTACTATTAGAATATGGTGATACAAAAATTAATGATTTATTCTATGAAGTTATAGTCCTTCCAGTATTTAAGCAGAGAAAAACACTGAATATTTGGGATGATGATAGGAGATGGAATAATTTTTGGAATGATTCAAGGCAAATTCTAGATACTCACAAAATCTATTATCCAGAAAAGACTTTATTTTTATCGGAGAAAATTACGGAAGATAATTTATTTGATTTAAAATACGAGGATTTTGTAAATATATTCCATAATAAATTGTTTAAGAATATAATGATTGTTACTGCTGAGTTCTTCACTAATAGAAGAACTGGCGAGAGCATTTTACATATTAAAAAATATGTCTGGACTCCTGTTAGTGTTGAGGCAGAACTTATCGAAGAAGAGTATGATTTAAATTCGTGGGATGACATTCCATACATTGTTGATTTAGCGATCGATAAGATTATTGATGATTATGGTGCAATAAGGCTAACTGAGCCTGAAGAAGACATAGATGATGGGCATTTATTCATTGATGAAGATGAGAAAAAGCCAATAATTATGAATTTTGATGTGTTTGATCAAGAAGAGTTGGATCTAGTTATATCAAAGCTTGAAAAAGTTGGTCAGATTGATAATTTTGCAATTGAGCATGATTATAACACAAGATACAAAATACTTATCTACACTTCGGTAAGTGAATATGAACTAGCAGAAGGCTTATATCTTAATGGTCTGAGCTATAAGATACATGGAAGTTTATATAATCTTATCGATATTAAGAAAGGTGGTTAGCTGTTCTAATAACAGAGAATTTAGTTTTAGCAAGTCGCTAATTCCACAGATATAAGTGTATTATTACTTTTATCCCGTTTGTCTAGACGTTACCCGACCAAGCAAGGATCCATTAAGAGGTGTTTTTGATTGAGTTATAAGATAAATTGCTGTTGTTAAAGACAGTGAATAAGTCTACAATTCAGACCTTCCTTATCCTGAACTCGTATTATAAGATTTTGATATCATAAATTTTTTTACTTCATCAGAAGAATGATTATTTTATGTGCATTCTGATTCCCAATGCTTTTTATCGTATAAACCTCTTAAACGATTTGCTTTTGAATTTTTGCATAACCTATCTTTGATTTTAGGAAAAATTCCTAGGAAGTAGCGAGCATTTTCAAAATTTTGTACTTCATCACTATTTCTATATCTTCGGAATTCTAGAAGTCTTTTTTGTATCTCTGGTGGGTTGGGTTTGCCTTCTACATACCAATCTTCAAGTGATGGTACTAGGCATTTTTTGCTTTTGTTGCTACAGTATTTTGTATGAAATTCAGCAATAAATTTTTCACTTTTTTCAAGTTCTTTAAAGAATTTGGTTTTAAAAGCGTTGTTGATTCCATCATCTGTTTGTCTATTTTGAATTATTTCTAATAAAGCTACTTTTGCTGAAGAATTTTGGTTTCGAAAATGAAGCTTACTAAGTTCATTAAATCCTTCTAAGCCAAATTTTTTAAGAATCAAAATACTTGAATGATAAACAGCAAATTTTGCAGAATTATTTAAGCGTGCAAGAAAATTGTCAGACGAGCCTGTAATCGCACTAGTAAAATTGACTATTTTATAGTTTATTGGTCCCCAGTCCTGTTTTTCATCCAATATAATTGAAGATATGGTTTCTATATCATCGGTTTTTAGCTTTCTATATGCTGAGTCTATAGTTTTTGATGATACAGAGTAGAAATTTATTTTGTTGTTACTATCTCTGAATGTAAATTCAGTACTTGAAAGTATTAGACTTGCTACTTCTATTTTTCTTGTTCGATTATAAAGATAACTGGCGAAAGATATGGCGCAAATGAGAATTGCACAGTAAAATATTCTAAGATATGCTCGCATTATAATTAAACCCTATTTAGTACATAAACCTTTGTTTAATAGTATGCTTCAGAAAATATATAAAAAATAGTGTAAATTGACTTTTCACTATGAAATTATAAAAAAATGGCAAGAGCAAGTAGTCATATTTAGTATTTTAAAAAAAATAAAACTAACAACTAGATATGCTTTGATTTACAAAATATTCATATACTCGTATAATCTTACAAAACGGATTAATAAGGACGAATTCTTATGAATAGACTGGCCTTTTGGAGTGTTGTACTGGTTGTTGCTTGTAGCTTCATATACTTAGTTTCTGACACGTTAGTACCATTTTTAGTAGCGTTTATATTTGCGTATTTACTTCAGCCTGCAATTGATACAAATTGCCATAAACTAAAACTTCCAAGAGGAATAGTAACTTTGGGAGTGTTTAGTATGTTCTTAAGTGGATTTGTAGCGATTATAGTCCTGATTGTTCCAATTATATACCAACAGATAGCTGTTTTTGTTAGTAAAATTCCTCAATATAAAAGTAATTTTCAATCGGGAATAATGGCATGGTCTGAGCAGTTAAACGAGGTGAATCCTGAACTTGCTAATAAGGTTACAGAATCAGCTCAGAATTTTTTAGATAGTGCGTTTTCTATATTTGCAAGCTTTGCTAACCATATTTGGCAATATACCCTTGCAACAATTAATTTCTTTACTATAGTAGCTCTTGTTCCAATTATACTGTATTATTTCCTCAGAGATTGGCCTCAAATTGTTAGTAATATTGAATCTATGTTGCCTATGCGTGGGAAAAGTAAAGTTAGAGAGATTTTTACATCGATTAATGAATTATTATCTGCCTATATTAGAGGACAGCTTAATATATGTTTGATGTTAGCTTTTTACTATATTCTTGGATTGAATCTAATTGGTCTTGATTTAGCGTTATTACTTGGAATTCTATCCGGCTTTTTAATTATTATTCCATTTATAGGAGCGATGATTTCTGTTCTTATGGTCACTATCAGCTGTTATTTTACTTTTGGAGCCGGAGTAGAGTTGCTTTATGTTATAATTTTATACGTAGTAGGACATTCAGTTGAAGGTTATATTCTAGCTCCGAAGATAATAGGTGATAGAATAGGCTTACACCCTGTATGGATTATATTTGCAGTTTTTGCAGCTGGTAGTGTATTTGGCTTTGTAGGGATTGTCTTTGCTATACCAATAGCTGGAATAGTAAAAGTTCTATTATCGCATGTGATAGATTATTATAAATCTAGTAAAATGTATAAGAATTGAAAAATTTGACCTCATGCAACAAATAGCATTTTCTTTTACAGGCAGTGATGCGTACGATTCGGATGAGTTTATTGAATCTAATTCTAACTCGCTAGCCTGCAGTGCAATTGATAATTGGCAAGATTATTGGGGTGTCGAGCCTTATCCAAGAGCATTAATTATCCAAGGGCCTAAAGTTTCTGGTAAAACATTTTTAGCAAAAAGATGGGCCAAAAATGCAGATGCATTATTTATAAAAAAAATGCATGAGATTACAGAAAATATACTATCTGAGCATCAGTCTTTTGTTGTTGAAGATTTTGATTCTAGTTGGAATGAAGAAAAATTCTTGCACATATTTAATCTACTCTCAGAAAATCAAAAATATTTGTTGGTTACATGTCGAATGCTTCCAGAAATAAAATTACCGGATTTATCTTCCAGAATGAAATCAGTAAATCTAATTAATATACTGCAACCTGACGATAAGATGATGCAACTGCTCATATTTAAACTATTTTCTAATTACTCTGTTGTTATTAGCAATGAGGTGGTGAATTTTTTAATTAAAGTATTACCACGCGAATTTCCAGCTATAGTTGAATCTGTAAACATTATAAATGACTTTGCTTTAGAAAATAAGCGTAAAATCACTATACCTATTGTAAAACAAGCTCTTGAATTGTCGTGATTGTTACTGGTTAATCTTTTTTTCGACCATAAATTAGAAATAAAATTAAAAGGCAAGCGCCAAGACTATACCAGGTGATTGCATATTCCATATGGTCGTTACGGACTTTATTTAAGTGTGTGGTTGATAATGATTTCCCACCATTTGGTAGATCTTTGCTGCCAACTTGCATAAGATAGAAATTAGTAACATTTATTCCAACGACTTCTTTTGCCATCATCAGATCAATATTAAACCAAATATTTTTCTTCCTATCGTTTTCAGGGACAAGAAAATTCTTTTTTTCATGGGGTAGGGTGATACCAACAATTTTTATAGTATCTGTTAGTTGATTATATTCAGAGAAATTATCTTTAGCACTCTGTGGAATCCATCCCCTTGAGACAAGTAGTATATCGCCATTTATTGTTTTGAAAGGAGATAGTAAGTAGTACCCGTCTTTTTCTGGCGAAGCTGATCTTCTGCCATAGAGAAAAATATTTTTATCTTTCAGGAAGGTCCCTTCAAGCTCTATTTTTGCATAATGTTCAATATTATCACTAACATTATCAATGATTATGGGAGAGTTTTGTATATTTGTGTCAATGGTTTGTATGAAATGGTTCTTTTGAGATAAGCGATCCAATTGCCAATTTCCAAGTGAAATTAAGATAATAAGAGCAATTAGGACGAATATAAATGGCATCAGCTCAAATTTTAAGCCAAAAATTCTAATAGTTTTACGCATGAAATTATTGATTCTAGTTTATGTTATGCTTTCGCATTCGCTAGATTCTATCTTCTGACTTAATTTATGTCCAGGTTCATATGCATGTTGCATTGTAAAAATATTATGTATCTTCTTATTTGAGATATTATTAAAAAATACTCGATATTTATATGCGACAATATTTTTTCCAGATATATCTATTTTCCCAAAATCTCCACCAGGATGCATTATTACCGCTGCAGCTCCAAGAAGTATACATAATAATGTATTTGCTGTTACGATTAAAGTTAGAGAAGACTCTTGATAAAATAGAGAGTTCATTAGTATTAGGCTGAGTATTGCAGTTACAACTACTCCATAATACAGTTTTTTTGTAAGCCTATGATGTGTTGACTGGATTAGACTTGCTTTATATATGATATTGTTAACCCAGCAATTTACCGGCTCAGTAATTGCAGATAACTTATGAAATATTTTGCTGATTTTGTTATTTGACTTTGTCTGTCTTCTATAACGAGCAACCCTTATTCTAAATTTAATATTTACCAGTAGGTTAATGAGTCTTTGCCCAAGTGGCTGAGCGACGCGTCCAAAACTAGTTTCAAACTCTTCTCCGTTTCTTTTAGAGCTCTTTATTAAAGCTGTTGTTCTTGCATAAAACAGCTTAGAACATTCTATTGCATTTAAAAATAAATTATTTAATTCTTCGTCTTGGCTACATAGCGCAGTATATTTGCTATGAAGTTTTTTGATCATTATAAATGAAGGTAAGTTAACTGCTCCATCACGGTACTGCTTTATAAGTGATGAATTTCTAACGCTCATATAGTGACAAAGATGGCCAAACCTATCATTGCTAGTTTCATATTCCTGTAAAGCTTTAAGATACTGCTTCATAGACCTCGATAATAACTTAAGAGAAATCTCAATTAATTTATACATACTCTGGGAGTATACTAATAAGATATTGAATCACAAAATAATTAATAAAAGGTAAATACAACTATAAGTTTAAATCGAGTGCGGCTAATTACTACAGATTTTAGAAGTTATATAGATGTAATTCTACTTCTAATTGAAGTGGGTGGAGGTATTAAAATTTAAAATTATTTAGTAAATAACTGAATGTATAAATTGTTTAAAAAAATTAGAAATATAATTGATAGTATGTATATTCTCGTATATCATAATTGGATATATAAATTGAGTTTAAAGCTAAATTCAATAAAGTACTCAACTAGAAAATTTTAGATATAGGAAACGAAAAAGCTATGGGATTAGATATTAAAGCTCCTGAGAATGTTATTTTAAAACCAATAATTACTGTTTTTGGTGTAGGTGGTGCAGGTGGAAATGCTGTAAATAATATGATTAAAGCAAGCTTGCGGGGTGCAAATTTTGTTGTAGCTAACACAGATGCACAAGCTTTAAAACATTCGGAAAGTTCAAATAAAATTCAGTTAGGTGCTGCGTCGACAAAGGGGTTAGGAGCAGGAGCTTCTCCCGAGGTTGGAAAAGAAGCTGCGCTTGAAAGCGAAAGTGAAATCCGTTCACACCTTGAAGGAAGCAATATGGTATTCATTACTGCTGGTATGGGTGGTGGAACTGGAACAGGTGCATC
>JALZUG010000005.1 GCA_023301685.1 Rickettsiaceae bacterium | reverse complement strand
CCCAAACCCCAAACCCCAAACCCCAAACCCCAAACCCCAAACCCCAAACCCCGATTTAATTTTAAAGATAAGATTGATTATTCAAATTTTTTATAAAAAAATTATAAAACAAAAATAAAAATTACAAAAAAATTATTATTCATTATATTTAAGCCTCGGATCCTCATTAATTTTTTTCTGCAATTCTTCATACTTCTCATACGCTGTTTTCTGAAAATTAAACAACCTCTGTTCCAAAATACTCAACTTCAAATTAAAATTATACAATTTCTTTTCAAAAGATTTCTCCTTCTCTTTATCAATATTATTCTCATTTGCTTTCCTTTGATAAATCTTCTCCTCACTCAAAACATAATTCTTCTCTTCCTCAAACCTCTGATTCATAATCTCCGACCTTTCAAAATACCGATTCTGAAAATTATTAATAATCTCAATCTTAATATTATCAATAGTCTCCTTATCCATTTTCTTCCCAAGCAACCCTTTCTCCCTCAAACTCTGCCCCACAACATCATCCTTCACAAACATCTCATCATCCTCATCAGCAAAAACCTTAATCTCTTTTTTCTTCTTTTTCTTGGCCAAAAAATTACTCTCAATCAAAATATTAAACTTATCCCCCTCATCAATATCCACCTTCTCATTAATCTTCTCCTGAAACTTCTCAATCTTCTCTTCAAAAGAGTACTTAAACTTATCAAAATCCTCCCTCATCGCGATTTCCGCAAATTTTATCTTACTATAACAATCTTTCTCCAATCCATAAATCTCTTTTTTTTTCTCTATACTCAAATCGCTGTTAAATTGCTGATTAAAATTACTGCTTATTCCTGTGAATTCGTCTCTGCTTATAATGTATTCAATGGGGGATATCTCGTGGTCGTTCAAATGATAGTAAACTGTTATTTTTTCTCTTCGCAGGTCTACTATAAGTTTGGAGATTTGGTCGTTTGCTTGGATTAATGGGTTTTTTTCGAATTTTTGGACCATTTTTGTTATGTTTACTAGGCCTATGTTTCTTTCTTTGAAGGAATATGCCGATTTTGAGTTGTTTGTCTTTTTTTGGAAACGGACTGAGGAGTATATTAGCTTGTCGTCGCGGTTTTGGTAGTGTTCTATTATTTTTTCGCCGATTATTTCTTCGCGTTGGATTAGACCGTCTTTGAAACGGAGTGGGTAGAAACGGATTATGTTTTTTACTGAAGAGATTTTTTCGATTTCTTTCCAGTGGGGCCAGTTGTTGTTTTGTTGGAAGTGTTGAGTGTTGTTTTTGTAGTAGTCTATTGAACGGAATTGGAATGGGAAGTTTTTTTTTTTGTAGAGATTGTCTTTGCGGTTTTTGTAGTAAAATGTTATGTCTTTTACTATTAATCTTTTGTAGTCTTCGAATGATGTGACTTTTTTTATTAGGCCGTCGGTTTGTTGGTATTCGCTGTAGTAATCGATTTGCATTTTTTTGTAGAAACGAGAGTATTTTAGGTTTTTTGAACCACGGAGATAGTGCTCTTGGTTTATTTCGAATTTTGGTACCCAACTTAGAGGACGATCTAATAATTGGTTTTTATGTTCTTTTTTCGCATCAAAAACAACCTTTTCATTATCATATAAATTTTCTTTAAAATCATCCTGTGAAACAACTTTCGTTATTTTATCAACTTCCAAATCGTTATCCAAGACTTTTACCCAAATATCCTCCTTACTCTTAAAATTCTCAATTTCCAACTCATCCATCATCTTCCCAGGAAACTTATTAACCCAAACATTCCTATTATTAAAAATCTGCATAACCCCAAAAAACGGTACTTTCCTCTTCCCAACATCATAAAGCGTACAACTCGGCGGATCCACAAAAAAGTCCTTGACAATCTTCCTCTGATCATCCCTCCTTATCAAAACCCAAAAATGCACTCTCTTCCCCAAAAACCGATCACCCCTAGGCCTCTCAGGTTCATCATCACTCTCCCTGCCCCTAACCCCCCTAACCTCCTTCCTCTTCCTCTCAACCTCACTCTCAATCCTCCCAGGTTTCCGAATAAAAAACACATTCTCCTCCTCACTGTCATACTTCTCCTCCCCCAAATCAATAACACTCTCCCCCTCCTGCTCCTCATAATCAACATACTCCAACTCACTCTCATCCTTACTAGTAACCTCCTGACTAGCAAACCCCATCACCACATACGCATCATACCCAGCCCCGATCAAAAAAGACACATTCAATATTGACATGTCTAGGGAATCGCCTACTTGCCATGCTATTAGGTTGTAGGGGGAGACTGCTGTTTTTGGGGGTTTTAGCGGGTTTGAGAGTTCTTCGTACTTTATGAAGTTGGAGATGTACAGGATGCAGGAGAGGTAGTCGGAGAGTTGTTTGTATCGTGTTTTTGTTGGCCGGATTGTTGTGGGGAGGAATTTTGAAACGCCGCATTCGTTTTGAGGGTGGAGGTAGAGATTTAGGGAGGGGTATAGGGTTTGGAATTTTTTCGAGAATTTTTTTACGTTTTTTAGGATTAGGTCTTCTTTGTAGGTGTTTTTTAGGAAGGCTTTTGGGATGTTTTCGGAGTTTTTGTACTTTTCGCAGCGGAGTTTTTTTTCTAGCTGGATTTCTGACTCGTCGAGCGATTCTATATGATCTTTCATGAAACTGAAATGATATTCTTTTTGTTTTTTCGGTTTTAATTCTATCATTTTGATTATTTTTTTTTATTTAAAAATTTATTTTTTTTATTTATTTAAGGGGTTTGGGGTTTGGGGTTTGGGGTTTGGGGTTTGG
>JALZUG010000004.1 GCA_023301685.1 Rickettsiaceae bacterium | reverse complement strand
CAAGTACACTACAGCCAAAAGAGATTGAATACTTAAAGTTTCTAAAAGGTAAATGATTAGATGCTACGGAGAGTTTTAAAAAGCTTGAAAATGCAAGAACTCAATGAAGATTCTGAGAAACACAAGAAACAACTGAAAAACCTTGAATCTTTAAATGAGCTTTAAATCAAGCTAATACAATCAGAAAAGGTATTTGAGAATGAGCTTTTAAATTATGAGCTGATATAAGTAAAATCAAAAGAGGAACTTTTGAGGACGAAGCAGCATGAGTAGAACCTATTGACTCGTGAATAGAAAAATGATTTCTTTGAAAAACAATATCAGCTTGAATAGATAGAGCTGATACTTTTTCAGCGAGAAAACAAGCTCAATGAGACATAGGACAAACAGGACTTGAAAAAGGACTTGATAAAGTATGAGGTTGATTTTGAGTAGTAAGTGATGTTATAGGTCAATGAGTTTCAAGTATAGCTAGTACGGTTACAGATGACAAGCAAAAAGAAGCTTTTAAAACTGCTGTGTGAGCATTATGAGGAAGTAAAGCAGGTCAATATGTTTGAGAGCAAGCAGGAGTAGCAAAAGAAGCTTTTGGTAAGTTTGAGGAACAATCACCAAGATTAGCAAGCCAGTTCAGGAATATTTGAAGTACTTGAGAGGTTTTAGCTGATGTTGTATGATGAGGAGTTGCAAAACAATGAGTGAAAAAGACTTGAGGTTTCTTATGAAATACAGCTGATGTTGTATGAGATGTAGCAAATAAAGCTTGAGATATAGGAAAACAAACAGCTCAGACTGTTTCTGATGCTGCAGTAAAACTTTGAGGAAAAACAAAAGAAGTATCAAGTAAAATCCCTACTGGCAAAACTACTCTTACAAGAAGCATCCCTGAAAGTGTTATCAGAAAGGATTTATGATTTACTCCAACGGAGAGAGCAAAAATAGAAAAAATAGTTTGAAAAACTGAGTCTCAGTATATTTTAGAGAAAGGATTAGCAGGAAAATGAAAGGAGGAATTAGCAGCGACATTTGCAAAACAGGCAGATGATGCGTATAATACACTTAATTCAAAGCTAAAGACTGCTACTACAACAAGAGTAAAATCTGATAAAGCAACAGAAGCACTTGAAGATATACTTGAGTCTCTTACTTCTAGTAAGAAGCTAGAAAAATGATATGCAAAGGACATAAAAGCAGTTAAAGAAATGCTTGAAAAACCTGATTATAGCTTGGAGGATCTAAATAATATTAGAAGGTCTTTTGATAAAGTTAATACAGGAATGTATACAGCCAAATGAACTGTAAAAAGTTGAGTAGAAACAGTTCTTGATGTTGATATTAGAAACTCTATAAATAATACACTACAAAAAGAAGCACTAAAAGCTTGAGTAGATGTAAAAGCTATAAATCAAGAACTAAGGGTATGAATTGAAATGAAAGATGCTCTTTTAAGAAGATTATCTCAAGAAGAGAAAAATAATTTTATATGACTGCAAGATATTTGAGTTTCAGCTATATTATCTTGAGGAAATCCAGTATGAGCTATTGCTATGATATGAGCAAAGAAATATTGAGAGTCTTTAGTCCCAAGTATATCACAGAAATTATATAATTTAAACAAAACAAAAGATGTTTCATCTCGTATGAGTAGGGGCAATCCTATTACTCCTCGTAATAAATCCTCTAGGCTTGGTCTTGCTAGCGACACTAGGAGTAATTTGGTACAGTCACCAGTAAAAAAACAACTAGCACTACCACAAAACTCGGTAGTACCTAAAAAAGCAATAGTAACTCCTCAAACAGTAGAAAAGGGGGTTATTGCTGAGTCTAAAAAATGACTTGAGAAAGCTAAAATCACAACCCCATCAAAGAAAAAGCTCGCACCAACTAAAGCAACTAAAAAAGAAGCCCCTAAAAAGACCACTTCGGAAAAACCCAAAGTGGAGAAGAAACTAGCACCTAAAAAAACTGGAGGGAAAAAATATAAAAGTATTAGCTCTCACGATAGGAGTGGGTCTAGTGTAGCAAAAAAAGTTTGAATGAAGAAAGAGGAAGTCGCTCTACTAAAAAGAGTTGAGGATGCACAAGCTAAATTATCTAATGAAGAACAAAGGTTTGTTAGTTTTGAGGATGCACAAATATACATAGACTTAGTGGATGAAGAAAAATGAATCAAATGAACTTTAGAAAAGATAGAAAAGATAGAACAAGAGTTAAATCCTAGAGAAATAGAGTTATTTCAGAAAAAGAACCCTTGAATATGAATATTAACTGAGCCAAGGCATAAAACTTCTCCAAATAAAATCACAGTCGCAAAAGACTGAACACTTGAAATAAGAAATCCACAAGGTTTCATAAACCCTACAGCTATCTGAAAAGACGTCTCAAAGGCTCTCAGTAATCTCACACCTAAAAACATATACTTTACAGCCAATACTATTGGAAAGAAGCTCTGAGTAGAAGTAAAGAAAGTACAAGCTATACTTAAAGAATATGTAGCAAAGTATGGAGAAGAACTCAAGTGAAAGACTGGGGAGCTTTTTGATGAACTAGCTGATAAATTGTGAGTGAGAGCGAAGTTGATGGGGAATGACTGAGCTATGAAAGAGGTGGGGAAGATAGATGATATTGATATACCATCTTATCTCAGAAATTATAAAGAAGATATAAAAAGCCTCAATAATGCTAGTAGTGACTCAGAAATTATAAAGATAGTGAATAAACTATGAATAGAATGACAGTGAGAAGTATTCGCAGACTTTCCTATATTAGAGAAGAAATATATAAACTCTCAGAAAAACATAGTTACCGAAAAGCTCCCCCCAATAGGAAGAACAGAAACAGGTAAACCAGTAAAGGCTGCTGTATATTTTGGTAGGAATAAAGACTATTCTGAGATAAGTAGTAAAAATTCAAATAAATGAAGTGGCACTTGAGTATGAAAATGACATATGTTTTTCTCATCCGACAATCAAATAGCAGAGACTTACTGAAAGTATGTGAAAGAGGCTGAGCTAGATATAAAGAACCCCTTAGTTATAGATGCAAAAGGGATGAACTGGAATGATATTAAGTTTGAATGAAAGAGTAAGGATATAAACAATATAGCTAAGATAGCGGAGGCGAAATGATATGATTCGTTGATTGTGAATAATGTTAGAGATAGCTGACCATTATCAAATAAGCCTGCTTGATTTAAAACCTCTACATCAGTAGCAATATTTGATGAAAAAATAGCAAGATTAAAAAAAGCATATCGTATAAAATACTAATATGCTCTCAGGCGGAGGGAATCGAACCCTCAGTCTTACGTCTTACTTCTGACCAACAGACTCTGTATATAATACAGGGAGAATCGAACTCCATACTTCCGACCGTGAAACCTGATAAGAGATATCATATCTTATTCTGTTATGATTGCAACAAATAAACATTTTACAAACCATATTTTCAAGTAAAATAGAATAAACCTAACAACAAAACTATGACACTAGAAACAGTTAAAAATTCCCGTTTAGAAGACTGAGACAAAATAAACAATCTTCCTGATGATACTCAGGGAGATATTTCTAGTATCA
>JALZUG010000003.1 GCA_023301685.1 Rickettsiaceae bacterium | reverse complement strand
TGAAAGATATATCTTTCAGATCCATATTATCTAATGAACCGGTGATTTTTACTCCGCTTAAAGAGACTGAACCTTTTCTAATAGCGGGGAGTAGACTTTCAAGAGTTTTACTATCTATAGTGGCTCCTTTAAAACTAACTCGTTCAAAGCTTGCTCCATGAAAGGATGCTCCTGTTATACTTGTTCCTTCGAAAGAAACATTCTTAAAAGTAGTATTTACAAACTGATTTTCATTTATGTCTAAATTATGGAATTTTAACGGTTCTCCGAAGCCTTCAATTGTGATTCCTTCAAAAAAATTCTTATTATTAATTTGCTTTAGGAATCTGGTGCGAACTTTTTGAGATTTAATATTTTCTGAGATTTCTGTGAAAGCGCTTTTAACAAAATCTGATAAGACTAACCGCTCTGATGAGTTATCTCTCTCGCCTAATGCACCGGCAATCGCACTAGCTAGTTCCTGTTGTTTATCTCCTTTACCATAAATCCAGTTCATAGCAGAATCGTAAACTATCCCTCTGAATTCAGAGCTAAATATTTTTTTAGTTGTGAATTTTGTTATTTGTCCAGCAAGAGCAACTTTATTACCACTTTCATAAGCGTTTAATAAGTCTCTGACTCCTCCTGGATCGCTAAGTAGATTATTTGCAAGGGCTCCCGTTTCAAGAGCTGATATAGAGCTCCTCAATGATGGATTATTTAAAAGTACTATATCAACAATTTTATTTATATTATCTCGGTTCTTATCTAACGAGCGGCG
The DNA here is from genome assembly GCA_023301685.1 of Rickettsiaceae bacterium. Lineage (GTDB taxonomy): Bacteria > Pseudomonadota > Alphaproteobacteria > Rickettsiales > Rickettsiaceae > Megaera_A. Next base: position 3,338 of record JALZUG010000003.1, on the reverse strand, counting down.
AAATTCTGGATCTTTATCAATTAGATCCGCAAGACCAGCTCCAACTTTTACCCATTGCTCATTTGAAGCAAGCTCAGCAAGTTCTTGGAGTTTTGTTAGGTTATTTTCTGTAGTTAGTTGGACAAATATATCGGAAATGTCGTCACTAAGGCCATATTGATCAAAGCCTGTAGATTTCAGTGCTGCTTTTGTAAGTGTTGATTTATGTTGTTTTAGGTAATTTGCAAGTGTGCGATCTTCTTTAGCAAGGTCAAAAATCTTGGGCGCTATATCATTATATTTCTCTTGCTGCACCATTTGTATTATTTCTTTAAACTCTTTTGGGTGGTTAAGAAGAAATGGTACTAAATCAGTAACGTTTATGTCTTCTAATCCTGGAGTGCCAGCAAGGTTAGCCTGGACAATTTTGCCAATTAGAGCTTTTTCTTGTATTAGAAATTTGTTAACTTCTGGCGATTCTTCGAATAATGTAAGTACATCTTGCGTCATATTCGTGAAATCACCTTTTGCAAAATTACCAAGAACTGCACTAACATGTTTAGGATTGTTTAGTGTTAGCATGGCTATATGAGATATAGCACTGATATCTTTTTCATCAATTCCATACATTGAAAGTGTTTCACCTAGATCTTGTAATTTTCCCCTTTTTACCATTCGATCTTTTGCAGAGTCGGAATAATCTTTCCATGCCGGGTTATTATCAAGGTAAAGTCTTTTTGCTTCTGGATCTAATTTTTTCCATTCAATACTTTCTTCTTTTAGGCTTTCTCTACTTTGCTTAATAGTATCTTGAATTATAGCGGTAGTTAGTTTTTCAAAGCCTGCAGAATTTTCTGCGAAATAGTTTCTAATGTTGGGATCTGTTTCAATTAATCCAAATATTTTTGGAGCCATCGCCACATAATCACCTTTGTCATAAATATCGATGATTTCTTTTAAAGCTTTTGGATTATTAAATAAAGCAGGGACTAAATTGTATACTTGTCCTCCAAGGCCTGAATTTGCAAAATGCTCATTACTTTGTAACATCGTGTTAATAATTTTTCCAAATACTTCTTGGTTTTGATTTAAATATTCTTTTATTTCTGGTTTCTCTTCTGCTAGGTCAATAACTTGTCTTGCTATGTCGGAATATTTTCCTTGATTAACGGAATCAATAACCCCTTTTAGTTCACCTGGTGAGTCAAGTAAGATTGGAACAATTTTTAGAATATTATTGAGATCTTGAGGCTGCATACCATATTCAGCAATATTCTCTTTTAGTGTTTTTGGTAATGCGCCATTTTGTAGTGCTTCTTCATAGGGTTTTCCAGTTATTCCTACACGCTTTAAGAATTTAATTTTTTCAATACGCTCCTTTTGTTTATTAGGATTTTTCGATAACTCGACCCATTCTTTTCTAAGAGCTGCGTCTTGATTTATTTGTGATTCTACGGAAGAGGTAATATATTCCTGTATTGATTTACCTTTTTCGGAAAGAAAGGCCGATGCATTTGGTGCTTTATCTATTGTTCCTAGTAGTTTAGACGATAATTCTAAGTAATTAGGGTTTTGACCTCTAGATGTAATTACAAGATCCTTTATTGCAGTGACAAATTCAGGATTTTTTAATGCTCCTTTGATACGGTTCATGCCTTTCTGATCAAGAGGTTTTCCTTCTTGAAATAAATCAACACCCATATTTGTCATTAAAGTTGAGACATTTTCCAAATTATCTGCTGTTCTGTCGACAAAGTCCCATGTTTTATCACTATTGAGCAAGGCTGTTTGAAATTCTGGGGTATTGTATTTATCTTGATTTCTATAGAATTTGAGTAAGTTCCATGTTTTGAGTGGTGCCTTTAGGAATGACCCAACCAACGAAAGTACAGTTTTAGCAGAAAGTGCTCCAGGTTTTGTTACTTCTACCGTTTTACCACCTTGTTTGACGGTTGTGGTTTTACTTTTATAATCATTTATTAAATTATGAATTAGATTATCTTGAGTTTTTTCTTGAGAAAGAAAATATTCAAAAGATTTCAATATTTGAGTATTGTATGCCGGTGTTACTGTGTCTTGTGGTATGGTTTTGCTACTTTTTTCAGAATTTTTTGACATAGTGTTTTGCGTAGGTTGTTTCTTTATTTGTATCAGAAGCGCGATTTCTTTGCAATTTAGTCTGAGATTTGTATTGTAAGATTTTATCTTTTGTTTACATATAGGAAAGAAATACAATTTGTATATTGTAACGAAATTTTATAATGCTAATTCCTGAGGTTAAATTATGCGTGTATTTAATATAATGGTTAGCCGGGATCTCGGTGGTATTCAGCAAGCATATATAGACTATTCTCAAGCGCTTAATATGCAAGGGCATGAAGTTATTAATATCTCTAGCAAGAAAGCTGAGATTAACAAGCAACTTAGCGGCTCAATAAAATTACCAAATTTTACGTCTTGGTGCCCTATTTCTAAATTGTATTTATGGATTTTAGCTCTAATCTATAAACCAGACATTATCATTGCTCATGGAGGTAGGGCCATAAATTTTGCAAAAGCTGCTAAGCCAAAATCAGTCAAGCTTATAGGAATTTCGCATAATTACACTTATAAGCGCTTAAGAAAATGTGACTACGTTATTGTTATTACTGAGCATCTAAGAAAATATATGATTAATAATGGATATCCAGCTGCAAATCTCTTCAAGATACCCAACATGCTACGAATTTCACAAGAATATAAAAAGAAAGAATTTCATACTACAGTAGTTATTGGTAGCTATGGCAGGTTTGCTAAGCAAAAAGGCTATGAATACTTACTTCAGGCAGCTTCATTGCTGCAAGAAAGAGGGTATGATTTTAAGTTAATACTTGGTGGTGGTGGTGAAGATGCAGATAAATTGAAATCTATTTCTCAAGAACTCAAGGTAGAGGAGAAGGTGGATTTTATAGGCTGGGTTGAGGATAAAGATAAGTTTTTCTCAGATGTTGATATTTTTTGCTTGTCTTCAATAGAAGAACCGTTTGGTATAGTTTTGCTTGAAGCTATGGAATATTCAGCACCGATTGTTGCGACAAGATGTGAAGGACCAAACGAAATTTTTGCAGCGGGCAATGACGCTATTCTTGCAGATATTAAATCTGGAGAAGATTTAGCAGATAAGCTAGCAGAATTTATAGATAACCCAGATATTGCCCAGTCATCTGCTCATCTTGCCTATGAAAATTTGCTAGAGAATTATGATATAAAAATGGTAGCGAAAAAACTAGATAAAGTGCTTAGTCAAATTCAGGTTAAATAGAAAAATCTTCATCGTTGTTTCGCCAAGCTTTAACCGCTTCTAAAGTTTTTTTCAATAC
>JALZUG010000002.1 GCA_023301685.1 Rickettsiaceae bacterium | reverse complement strand
TATCTGCATCATCCTATCCTCTTCATCACTAGAATATGCGTCATCATCTTCAAGCTCATCCATTCTACGTACTATGGCATCTCTCTCATAAGCTTCTATTTGCCTCAACCTATCCTCTTCATCACTAGAATATGCGTCATCATCTTCAAGCTCATCCATTCTACGCACTATAGCATTTCTCTCATAAGCTTCTATTTGCCTCAACCTATCTTCTTCATCACTAGAATATGCATTATTATCTTCAAGCTCATCCATTCTACGTACTATAGCATTTCTCTCATAAGCTTCTATATGCATCATCCTCTCCTCTTCATCACTAGAATATACGTCACCATCTTCAAGCTCATCCATTCTACGTACTATAGCATCTCTCTCGTAAGCTTCTATTTGCCTCATCCTCTCCTCTTCATCACTAGAATATGCGCCATCATCTTCAAGCTCATCCATTCTACGCACTATAGCATCTCTCTCATAAGCTTCTATTTGCCTCAACCTATCTTCTTCATCACTAGAATATGCGCCATCATCTTCAAGCTCATCCATTCTACGCACTATAGCATTTCTCTCATAAGCTTCTATTTGCCTCAACCTATCCTCTTCTTCGCTTGTTCTACGAGCACTACCAGATAATAAATATATTGTACTATCAGAGAGTAATGATTTTGATAAATGAGTACCATGCCACATGCCATAATTAATAATACACCTATTACTTGCCTTGTTGAAGCTGACGGTCGATATAAGACCATTTTTGTATAAATTGAATAATACTTTATTAGAATCAACAATATTAATAGCACGTCCTTTTGACACTAATATCATTCGCTCTTGTTTTCCATATTTTGTTACAAGTGCTTTAACATGAGTGCGATTCTCATAAGAATTTATTGCTCTTGCAATTTGCTTTAGAGAAGAATGTTTCTGTATGCGCAAACCAACACCATTGATGCTAAATTTATTAGTCAATAATTTACTGTTACTATTTCCAAAATTCCTTTTATTTACTTGAGCTATATTGTATGTTACACCCCTTAAAACACCTATACTATTTGCCATGACTTCACCTAAATTTGGTATAATTATAAATTAAGCAGCCTTAGAAAATTTAATAATTTTATAGATGTAACTTTCTGAATGTTAATATGTTATTTTTCACAACATTTAAAACAAAAAGCACTTAAAAAATCATTTTTAAAAAGATAAGATTATACAGATTTACTTACTAGCGATATATCTAATAAGTACATATCTTTTATTTTCAGTAATTGATATATGTAAGCCAGCAGATATATGAACGAGGCTGCAAATCCGATCCATATATCTGCTGGCTTTACTCAATTTAGTATATCTCTAGATATGTTAAGAAATTATTAACTAGAATTTAAAGTAAACAGTAGAAGCATACTGAGAGGTTTATATTTTAATATAATATATGCATAATTCCTTTAGCTGCAAAAAGCTAAATTATTAAAAAGAATATTGCTCGGATGTAGTTTTCTTAATATATCAATAGAAGTACTTATATTAAGTTGAAACTACACTAACTTTATTTGCCGCTTAAAAAATAATATAATTTAAGATTCTTTGATAATACAATTAAATTCAAATCAAAAGCTTTTCATTAAAAATACTATTTAAAACTCATTTTTTAATACTCAAAATTAAATTTAAATTGAGTATTTTCTACTTCTGAACTCTGCTGTTTAATAGCTCAAGTAGCTCTTTCGTATCAGCTTCTTTCTTAGGTGACAATAAATTACCAGTTGCTTTTATTGTCATCTTAATTGGTGCATAATCCGTAAAACTTCTACCATATTTAGGTTTTGCTAAATAGAAAGAAAATATACTATTTGCATCAAGATTAAACTTATACAAATCAAATGTAGCTGAACCAGAGCCCGCTGAATATTTCGTTTTAAAAGCTAAATTAGGCATTTTAAAAATTCCTTTTGAAAGTTCAAGAGAAGTTTTCAAATCACTAACATTTGTTTTGCCAGTTAGTAAGGCATTTTTTAAGTCAGTTGAGAAACTAGCTAAATTATAATTTGGCACACCAAGAAGTTGTATAAAATCATCTACTGAAATATTACTCACAGTAATATCTTTTGTAATAACGTTAGATTTTGTGTACAGATTATATAATTGCTCCTCAATCTTTTCACCGTTTGTAGACCACATACCACTAGCGCTCAATGCTCCTCCGCTATTAACAAACCCAGTAGGCATTAATTTAGCAATTTGAGGAATCCTTGCTGAATTCAGAGCATATACAAAGTTCAGAGTATATGGTTCCAATAATATGCTACCAGATGACTGCATGCGCCCTCCGAACAAATCTGCATCAAATTTTTCTATATCAAATAAATTTTTATTATTTCGCGCTCTAAATCTAATTCTTCCAAGCTCAAAATCACCTTCATAAACTCTTTTCATCGCAAAATTCATCGCAATATCAATTTTGCTTAAATCATATTCTTCTAACAACCTCTTGCGTAATTTTAACATTCCGTTTGGAGACAAGAAATTCACACCAACAGAGCCATTATGAATCAGGATAGAAAGCATTGGCCTGATACCTTGCGCAATTAATGTAACACTTGTATCCACCCAATCCTTTCCATCCTGAATATAAAGCTGCTCGAGAGAGACCTTACCAGGAGAAGCTCCAAGGCTAAAATTCACATTATCATAAATTTTTTCTCCTGCTTTTAAGCGATCAAACGTAATGTCATAATTGCCAATAGAATCAATCTTTCTAATTGGTATAAACTTACCCAAATAACTTTCTTCTTTCATTCCTTCAGATAAGCTTGCTATATATTCAAAAGCTTGTTTTATGGCTGGAAAATCTCCCTTATCTGCGTCAATAGAACTAAATTTCATATCAGCATTAGTACGCATTGACTGACCAATAAATTTTGTCGACAAATTTCCAATTACATCAGTGCTATTAGTTTTAATCAATAAGTTTTGCAGAGAAATATCAACTGAACTGAGCTTTACATCTGAAGATAATGCAAAAGGGATCGGTTCTGCTGTTCTTATAGATTTCCCCCCAAAAGCTTCGGCAATATCATTTAAATCTTTATGATTAAGATATACTTTACCGTTAAAAAGACTTCTGAAAGCATTTTGCGTGACAATACCTGTAACTTTAAATTCACCTTCGTGATCTATATTTCCAGCTAGGTCTTGTATATAAAGTTTACCACCTTCAATAGCCATTCTTACACCAACATCACTGAGCGAATTATCCTCATCTACTTTAATATCTTTAAAAAATATATTTGCTTTCAATTTATTTTTATTAAAATCGAATCTTGACCCAACTCCATATTTTACTGCAGTTTTTCTTCCCTCAGCAGGTTTGGCTTTTTTCCAACTAATTAAATCTATTTTACTAAATGAAATTTTAATATCGCTCTGATGAGTTGAGCCCTTGCTCAAACTCATTTCTCCTTTACCTTCAATCGAATCAGAACTAATAACAATATTTTTTACGCCCATCCAATTTTGATTTGGCACAATATCAAATGTTATTTCTACTTCTTCATTACTACTTATCTTATCTGTAAGGTCGTTAATATCAGGAATCAATTTGGCAATCCTACTTGATAAATTAGCTGTCTTAATTTCAGCTTTACCATCCTGAAGAATTGCATTTTTATAGTTCTCGACTAGATTTAAAGAATATGAATCATCTCCAAGATATAAATTAAATTTCACATCTTGACCTGATTTCATAAATTCTCCTTCTAACTTACCTACGTCATCAACTTTACCAGTAAAAGACGTTTTATTACTACTGCTAGCAAAAACAAAATTCATAATCTCAAGAGGAATATCGTCGTCAGATTCAACAAATGTAAGCTTATCTATTTTTGCCTCAACTGATAATGCATCTTTTGATATCAGCTCTGAAATAAACTCGTCGTGACTTAGTAGATTCACATCATCATGATTTAGATAAAGCTTAGCTTCTCCAATTTCTAGGCTTGTTATTTTGGGAGAAAATTTTATCAATGATAGAAGTGAAAAATGTATCTCAACATTCTTTAGTTTTACTTTCCCTTCATGATTGATTTCATCAATAACTAGATAAGGTGTTGGAAATTTATTAATTGTAAAATTGCTAGATTTGATTGAACTAATATCCGCCCTAGTATTCTTTACAAACTCCTGATATACTCCTTCGTAGTCTGTAATAGTAATGGATGCAAAAATTAATCCGCCTCCAAGGCCAAAAACAATCAACAAACTTAGAAGTAATTTTTTCATAATATTATGAGCGCTATATTTTATTTTAATAAAGTGATTCTCAGAAAATGATAGTATGTTTTATTAAATAGATCAAATAGATGGGAGTAAAATGACTAAAGATCCTAAATTAATTCTAGTAGGTGTAATATCGTCAGCTCATGGAATAAAAGGCGATATAATAGTTAGATCTTATACTAACCCTATTGATAACATCACAAATCTAAAATTATTTGATGATAAAAATGTCAATTTTACTTTTAAAAAAATTCGAGTTACCCCAAAAGGATCTATAATTTGTAGGCACATTAATTGTCATGACAGAAATCAAGCTGAAGCACTAATAGGCACAAAATTATACTGCATGAGAGAAGACCTTCCGGACACTGATAAAGAAGAATTTTATTTTGAAGATTTAAGGAATCTTCAGGTATTAAATCAAAGCGGGAAGAAAGTAGGAATTATCTCTGAAATATTTAACTTTGGAGCAGGAGATCTTATTGAAATAAAGTTTTCGAATGGTTCAGGAACTGAGATTTATCCTTTTACAAAAGAGTTTTTCCCTGAAGTAACAAAAGATCATGTAGTCTTAGCTAAATCAAATTTGTTTATCAAATAATATCCTAAATAACAAAATGGTGTATCACATAGAGCTGCTAAAATTTTGAAACTCAAACTACTTACCACTACAATGTAAAACTGGCTAATTGGAATAATGCTAAACATACTCAGCAAAGAAACTACAGTAATAGTGTCAACAAACTGACCCAAGAACGTACTTATGTTATTTCTCAACCACAGATGCTTCCCAGATGTCAGATGTTTCAGATAAGAATAAATCTGAATATCTACTCTCTGACCTAAATAATTTGCAGCTATAGACGCACCAGCGCCAATACCATAAACATTAAATACTTTATGAAAAGTCTCATTATCAACTAAGGACCAAGAAGTCGCAAAACACCAGTCTGAAAGACTCACAACACCTAAAACCATCAGGCTACATATGACCGCCGTTCTTATCATCAATTTTGCATATAATTTTCCATAAAACTCAGTGACAAGATCAGAGATAAGAAAAGTTATAGGATAAAGCAATACACCAACAGAGACTTCGAAAACATAACCAAAAATATCTAATTGAATAAATTTCTGAAAAATCAAATTACCAGTAACAATGATAGTACAAAAAATACTGCATAATATTACATATAAATTTATAGATTTATTCATAATTACCTTTTCCCAATTAACTCGACTTTTTTGCTAATTCTTCCTGCATTGCCTCCACCTCTAACCACTGCTCTATCTTGTTGTTAAGATTATCTTTTGCTTCTTGAAGCTGCAGCATATATTCATCAAACTTTTTTTTGTTCTCCAAATATAAATTTGGCTGAGTCAGTAATTTTTCTAGATCTAATATTCGTTCTTCTAGCTTATTAATTTCGTCAGGCAAAACTTCTAAAAGCCTAGCATATTTATAACTTAGCTTTTGAGAATTTTTCTTTATTTTGGGTTCCTGTCTAGTAGATTTTACTGTTTTTATGATTTTTTCTTCTTTTTTATGATATTTCAAATAATCTTCATAGCCACCGTATAAATCTATAATATCATTACCTGTAAAAACAAGAGTCCTAGTTACTAAGCGCTCAAGAAAATCACGGTCATGGCTTACAATTATCAGAGTACCTTTATAATCCGCAAGAATTTCTAAAAGCATCTCAAGCGAATCCATATCCAGATCATTTGTTGGCTCATCTAAAATAAAGAAATTTCCTGGGTTCATCAGGGCTTTAGCTAGCAATAAACGATTTGCCTCTCCGCCAGATAGTGTAGCAACTTTATTTTCAAGAGTTTTAGGATCAAACATAAATTTCTTTAGATAAGCAGCTACGTGCATTGAGCGATCTTGCAAAAACACCTGGTCACCTCCTCCAGGACAAAGTGTGCGCTTTAAACTATATTGGGGATTCAGTTCAGTTCTATGTTGGTCAAAATATGTAATATCGATATTTGTTCCATGTTTAACTCTACCAGTTGCTGGATCTAGATCTTTAGTAAGAATTTTAATTAATGTGGATTTACCAGCACCATTTGGGCCAATAACACCTATTTTTTCGCCCTTTTTTACCTTAAATGTAAAATTACTAAATAACTTATTACCTGGGAAATTATATGAAATATTCTCGGCATCGATAATAAATTTAGTTTTTTTCATCTCTTCAGCCAGTTCAATTTGTAACTTGGCCTTAGCATTTTTTAACTTAGATTGATGAACTCTTAGGGTTTCACGAAGACGATGCAAATTTGCTAATCTCTTTTGATTTCTTTTTCTCCGAGCAGTTACACCACCATGTAACCAATTTTGTTCAGCTTCTAGTTTTCGATTCATCTTTCGAAGTACGGCTTCTTCAGAAGTAATAATCTCTTGGCGCCACTCCTCATAATATTTAAAACCTTTATCAGACTTTCTTAAGCGCCCTCTATCTATCCACCAAACTTTGTTACTTATGTTCTCTTGAAAAGCTCTGTCGTGACTAATACAAATAACAGCACCTGGATAACTTTTAATATAATCTTCCATCCATTCAATGATTTTAATGTCTAAATGATTCGTCGGCTCATCTAAAAGTAGGATATCAGGTTGAGTTATCAAAGCCCTTGCAAGGCATACTCTACGCATCTGTCCACCTGAACAGGATTTCAGCTCCATATTTCCATCGATTCCAAGCTGTTTTAAAATTATATCAGCATTATATTTATTACTCTCTGGATCATCAAATACAGATAAAACAAAATTATATATATCACCATCTAATTTTATTTTCATATCTTGCTTTAAATAACCAATAGAAATAGGTGGATCTTTGAACATCTCGCCATTATCGAGCTCATATTCACCTTCAATAATCTTCATAAGACTAGACTTGCCACACCCATTTCTGCCCACCAAGCACACTCTATCACCTTTTGAAATATACAATTCCAAATTCTCTAGTACAATCTTATCAGCAAAGCTAAGATCTCCGTCTTTAATATAAAAAATTGGTGTCATATGGTTTATTTTCTATAAAATTTATTTTCTTGCAGATATAATAAAGCAAAATTTTGTGAAAACAACTAATGCCGAAGCAGATTCAAACATTACAGCAAAAACAAACTCTGACCATGACTACTACCATGCATCAGAGCATTTCTATATTGCAAATGTCAAATATAGAATTAGCTGAATTTGCAACGCAGGAACTAGATAAAAACCCGTTTATTGAAGATGCATCAGTAAGCGTTGAAAAGCAAGAATCTAATAAAGATTCGAAAGAAAGAATAAAAGATAATACGCCTAGTACGCAAACATCTTCTCATTCCGGTTATTCGAGTCAAGATTATATTTCAAATATTGCTAGTGAAAAGTCTCTGAAAGAACATATTATAGAACAGATAAACCTCTCTTTTGAAGATCAAAAAGATAAGCTGATTGCAAATTTTTTATTAGACTCTCTACATGGAAGTGGTTATCTAAATATATCTATAAAAGAAGCGGCAAAAATATTAAAATGCAAAGAATCTGTCGTAGAAAAAATCCTTAAAAAATTACAAACGTTTGATCCAGCAGGAGTATTTGCACGTGATTTAAAAGAATGTCTACTAATCCAACTAAATGACCAAGAACATGTTGACCAATCTCTTTTAACCATGGTTAAAAATATTGATTTAATTGCATCTGGGAATCTAAAAAAACTTTCAAAATTATGCAACGTAAATATTGCCAATATTAGCAATATGATCAAACAAATCAAGTTGCTAAACCCTAAACCCACAAATGGGTTTTATATCGAGCCAACAAGTTACAAAATCCCGGATGTGATTCTTACATTTCTTGAAGACGGAACAGCTAAGCTTGAATCAAACCCTGAATCAATGCCTAGACTTCAAGTTAGCCAAGAATATTATGTACAGATCAAAGACTCGATGCAGAATAAAAAGGAAAAAGAATTTACCAAGAACGAAATTGAAGCAGCTAACACCATTGTAAAAAGCATCGAACAAAGAAGCCATACAATTCTCAAAGTAGCTACAGCAATCGTTGAAGAGCAAATAGATTTCTTCACTCGCGGCGTTATGTATCTAAACCCGATGACCCTCAATAAAATCGCAGCACTTACGGGTTTTAACGAAAGCACTGTCAGTAGATCGACTGCTAATAAATATATCTCAACACCAAGCGGGATCTTCGAGCTTAAATATTTCTTTTCTTCAAGCCTTGGAACAACACGTGCTTCGGGAGAAAATGTTTCAAGCACCAAGGCAAAAGAAATTATAAAACAGATTATCTTAAGCGAAGAAGCAGATAACATTCTTTCAGATGACGATATATCAGAGCAGCTATCAAAATTCAATATCAGCATTGCAAGAAGAACCGTTGCAAAATACCGTGAATCTATCGGAATACCTACATCATCAGTAAGAAAAAGAAATAAGGCGCTATCTGGCGAGTAATACTAAAATACTAATCTAAAGATTCTAAACCGCTATCATCACCCGACACTTCTAGATCTTCTACTTTAGCATCATATAAATCTATAAAATCTTCATTTATACCTAGAGCTTCTCGAATGGATGGGATTGCTATTTTCAAATATTTGCCCGATCCGCCAGAAAGAAATTCAGCTATAGTTAGTATAATTTCATTTTCTGATGTAAAAATTGGCTTCCACTTACTCTTTGATAAAAATTTCACCCCTTTTTCACTAAATAAATTTCCTATTGCAACACTCATAGGTACAAGAGATACAAAATCTACTATATCTACATAGGGAACTATAACCTTCTTAACTACTTGATCAGATGAGTAAGACAACCACTTTTGATATGATTGATCTAGCACACTTAAAACTTTCAATGCCTTAATAATTTTGCCATTTTCATCTTTTAACACTGTTGAATCTAAATGAGCAAGGCTTAGCTTTTCTCTATCTTCTTTCTTAGGAACAAAAATTTCAAGCCACTCCTTAACCGTATCATTTACTGTTTCTAATGATTCTTCAAATAGTATTTTGCTTACCATTTGAACAATTTCTTTCTTTTGCCTATTATCTTTTACCCAACAAAGTAAATGTTTAACAGTGTCAATTTGCAAATTCTCTGCGGCAACTTTAAAGGCTTGATCATTAAATGCATGAATCATGCTACTCTTTTTATTATCTGAAACATTATTATATACCCAGTCAAGATGAAGTATCATACCATTTGCGGCAAAACCACTAAATGCTATACTGAAAAAATCATACTGAAGATCAATTGATAAATCTTTAAGCACATTTTCAAGATCTTGTATTGTAAGTAACTTCAAAGAAGTTTTTGGTTTTATTTCATCCGCTAAGTCATTAAGATCTTGATCTATTATATTATTACTAGATTCTTGCATTCTATTTTCCTTGTATTTGTTATTAAATGTATTATAACGTATATTTATCTATTTCACAATAAAATTAATGCTTATTAATAGAAATGCGTTCTATCTAATTTTCATCTTAATCAGCACTTTCTAAACCACTATCATCACCTGACACTTCTAGACCTTCTACTCTAGCATCATATAAATCTATAAAGTCTTCATTTATACCAAGTGCCTCGTGTATTGACGGCATTACTGCTTGCAAATATTTTCCTGATTCTCCAGTGAAAAATTCAACTATATTTAATATAATTTCATTATCAGACGTAAAAATTGGCTTCCATTCACTCTTTGATAAAATTTTGCCCATACCCTTACGAAACAAATTACCCATTGCAAAACTTATAACCTTGAGAGAGTCAAGATTTACTATATCTAAATATGGCTCAAGAACTTTCTTAACCCCTTGATCTGACGAATATGATAACCACCTTTGGTATGATGGATCTAGCATACTTAAAACTTTCAATGGTTTAAAAATTTTGCCATTTTCATCTTTTATCACTGTTGAATCCATGTGAGCATGGGTTATTTTTTCTATATCTTCCTTCTCGAGAACCAACTGCTTAAATAATTTACAGACTTCTTTACTTCCAGTTTTCTCTACTTTCTCAAAGAGCATAAAACTTATATCTTTCAATATTTTCTGTTTAGCTTCATCATCGATTAACTCAAGCAAACATTCTATAGAACCAATCTGCTTACATTCAACAGCTTTTTTAAAAAGACTCGTTAAATAGTCACCATCAAGCTCTAGCTTTTTCTCTAATGCATAGTTTTGCATATATTTTTGATGATCTAATAAACCATATACAACAGATACCTCTAACAGCATATAAAACACAACGTAATGCATTTCGGCATTTTCATAATTAGTTTTTAATAATCCATCAAAGCCTTCTATATTTAATTTTGATAATTCCTCTGAAGTAGGGATAAGAATTGGTGTAAACATGTGGTTATCTGTTTTAGTTTATGCTGGATAATACATAAAACTAACAACTTCACAACAAAAATATTAATTTTTCTTAATTGCTATAACTGGTATAAATAAAAACTAACTTAAATAGAGCTAAGGAGTCAGGCAGCAACTAAATAAATAATCTGAAAATAAATTACTTCAAATCAAATTTACTATTCTGCAGCTTTGTTTCAACTGTTTCAATAAAACTACTTGCAATATCTGAGGATATTTCTTTTGATAACCGGCTCATACCAAGACGCTTTTTAAGCCATGACTGCTTGTGCTCGATATGTTCAATCTTTACGTTCTCTCCAAACTCATCTTTAATAAACGAATACACATCGTTAATTCCGTCAACTAAACCAAAGTCAACGGCTGTTTGACCGGCCCAAAACTCGCCATTAAATAATATATCATCGCTTTGAGTAAGTCGCCCTGCTCTTCTATCTTTTACTGTATTAACAAAATGTTCATGGATATCTTTTTGAATCTTTTTAATTATCTTTATATCCGAATCTTTCGCAGGTTTAAATGGGTCAAGAACTGACTTTGTTTTACCCTCTGTATACACTCTTCGCTCTACCCCAAGTTTTTCTATTGCCTCGTGGAAACCAAATCCACTAGAAATAACGCCTATACTTCCAACTATTGAGCTTTGACTAACAAATATCTTCTCACCTGCACATGCAAGCCAATACCCACCAGAAGCTGCTACATCTTCGACAAAACTATACACTGGCACTTCTTTTTCTTTTGCCAAATTAATTATTCTGCTAGCAATAATTTCAGCCTGAACAGGAGATCCACCCGGGGAGTTAATAGCTAGACAAATGGCATCCAACCTCTCCAGCTTAAACATTTTCTCTATAAGTTTGTTCAGCGAGTTTAATGTTAACCCTGATTTCATTGAACTAACTTTACCAATCACTCCCTCTAACCTAAATATAGCAACAACCGGCTTACTACCACCAATTCCAAACGGAAGTGCAGCCAATATGTTATCAAACTTCCCACCTTTTCGGCTAGAAATCACAGGTCTTTGACCAGCTATAGTATTGCTACTATGATTACTCTGCTTTGCCTTCATAACTTAACAACCTCTTTAATAATCCAAATATTAAACTTCACCATTATACCATTTATGTGTTTCTGATCTTGGTAGCGCCTCAACATCGTGTGCATCAATGAATGCAACTATAGCCCATCTGGCAAATTCCTTACCGATATTCGCTTCATCCATCTGAACTACATCATGCCAGGCTGGCTTTAATTCGTTATCATCAATCAACTTAATATAATTACTTGATAACATAAAAATAGCCTTACTATCTTGATGTTTTACCAATTCAATATCATCTGGACAACTGCCAATTCTAAGACCAGGACAACTCTCAGCAATGGCAAAAGTAAATGCCCCAGCATCAAAATGTGGTTTTGCTAAAAATTTACCAGACTCATTCCAATTATACTGCAAAAACCTAACAACTATATGTGGGTTCTCTGCATCAAATATACTACTATACACTCCAGTAAATTTTTTATCAAACTCAGAAAATATATGTTTTAATATTAAATTTATATGCTGCCATATGGAATCTGCTTCTTCTAGAAAATTCTTTACCACCTCATTTTCTTTAATATATTCAGGATATTTTTCTATTATTGCAGGGTGATAGTGAAAAAACTCTTTACTATCGTTATAAATATCATCTTCAGGTTTTCTACTTTTATACCCAACATCACCACGTCTATGCTTTTCTGAAATGGAAAAATCTATATGATTCTTTATATTTTCCGGAAGTTCTAAGAATTTCATAAACGATGCAATTGCTGAATTAATTTGCGAATTACTAAATTCCACTGGAACATTTACAAAATGTTTAGATTTTAGTTCCCCTTCTATCTGGTCAATAGTTAAGTCTGTGTATTTCATTTTTCAACTTGATTTTCTTTAGGTTTACTAGGTTCAGTAGAATTGTCTTTTTTATCTGTATCCGTATTTTTATCTTCCTCTCCTTCTTTTTCTTCTTCTGAACTTACAATCTGCCCTACAGCTTGTTTCTGCATAACATTTCTATTAAGAGAAGCAAATTTATATGTATTTTTAGGAAGTTCTAAATTTTCTCCAATTTCTGATAGAATCATACTACGCACATCATCATCGTACCACTTAATTCTCCCCTTAAAAACAAGTTTATTTTTACCATCGGAATTGATAAATAGCGCTGTAGGCAAGCTAACAATGGCAAGTTCTCTGAATAATTGATTTTTATTATCGTGAAAAACGCTTAAATGCCTTATCTCATGAGCAAAAAAATGGCTCTTTACAACTTCAACCCCCTTATAGTCCTGGGATACGGCTATAATCTTGAAAGGTAATTTTCGAAAATCTTTTTGTAAATTATCTAGAGCAGGTAATTCACTGACACATGTTCCACACCAAGTAGCCCAAAAAACCAGTAATATATTTGTACCTTCATACTGATCTAAATAAACCTTATTTCCATCACCATCAAAAAAACCGACTTCACTATCCAAGTATCTGTCATGCTTATCAATAGAATATTTTTCTGCAGAAGCTACAGGCGCCATAGAAAGCAGAATATTTAGACTTATTAGCCATAAAATAATTTTACTAAAAACTTTCCTCATACTTTATATTGTCCTACTCATTTAAAATTCTCTATAATTGATTCTATAAACTAATAATCTCGAAAAACAATATGAAAAATGTTGTAATGCTAGTTCTACTATCAATTACTCTAGCAAGTTGTGGTCTAAAAAGACCATTAACTCTTGAAGATGATAATAAAGGCTCACATCAGCTGCGTTTAAGAAAATGATTTTACCATCTCTTATCTTTTTTGCACTAATTACAGTTGTTGCACCCATTCTTGGAAAATACATCGCTTGGGTTTTTCGCTATAGTTTTATTGAACATGAGGCGCTAAAAGATAATCATGGACATTGGCAAAGCCAGAATTGGCGAGAATATTTTGGCAGCTTGATGTGCTTTAATATTATTTGTATAATATGCACATTCATAATTATCTATTTCCAAGAATATTTGCCAACATATTCTGAATTACAGGATAGAATCAGCTTGTCTAGCTCAATAAATGCCGCAATATCATTTTCAACCGGAACATTTTGGCAAAGCCATGATCCAGAAAGTGATCTATCAATGTTTTCTCATATTTTTGCTTTGACAATGCAAAACTTCTTATCTGGCGCAACAGGAATAGCTGTTTTTATTGCTTTCATCCGAGGCATTATTAATAGTCAAAATCCATATATTGGAAATTTTTATGATGACTTTTTAAGATCCATGATATTCATTTTACTACCAATCGCTGCAATAGTTGCAATTATGCTGATAGGCTATGGCACTCCATATGATTTCACCAGCAGCATTGAATATATTGACTTGGCTGGCAATTCTAATCATCTAAATATAGGTCCAGTTGCAGGTCAAGTAGCAATTAAAAATCTAGTTGCAAATGGTGGGTCTTTATTCGCCAGCGCTTCAGCCCATCCATTTGAAGCTCCATCAAGAGAAGCGATAATGTTAAACTTATTTTTAATAGTCCTAATGCCGGTAGCAATGATTTTTACCTATGGCTATTTGGTTGACGCAAAAAGCTTAAGCTGGGCATTGTATGCAGTAGTCATTATCATTATGATCTCTTCTTTATTAATTATGAATCTTGGAGAGACTACGTATGGACTGCCTTTTATCTTTGATAAGGAAATACTCGGCGATAATTTTAACTATACTGGAAAGGAACTAATATATGATAAATTCCCTTCGCTAATGTGGATATTGTCTATCACTCTTAGCTCGGATGGCTCACCAAATGCATGCCTAGAAAATTATTCTCCTTTAAGTACACTTGTTTTATTCTTCAATCTCATCATGAGCAAGTTTGTAATTGAAGGAGTTGGCTCTGGATTCTTTGCAATGTTATCGTACTTAATTGTCGCCGTTTTCTTGCGTGGATTAATTACAGGTGAGACGGCCAACTTTTTCGGTAAGCGTATTACTATTAATGAAATTAATTATGTAATTATAGTATTTTTAGTAATGCCAGTTGGTGTATTAATATTCACTGGAATCACTTTATTATTACCCTATTCACAGGAATTAATAATATATCATGGGTCACAAGCAGTTACAGATATTACCTATAATTTTGCTTCTAGTTTTGCTAATAACGGATCAGACTTTACAGGAATAGATACATCTACAGATTATTTCAACTACATGACTGCAATTGCTATGTTCATTGGTAGATACCCAATCATATATTTTTCACTGGCAATTAGTGGATCATTTGCAGAAAAGCAAAGAATTAAAAATATAATTAGCAAAAGAACTCAATCTAGTATAGAACTAAGCGTATTCTTATTGGTGACAGTACTACTTGTCGGTGCTATAATGTTTATGCCCCTGATGATTCTAGGCCCACTACTAGAATTTATAAATATGTAAAATGATTATAAATATAAAAAAAATTATACTTCTATATTTACTTATTGGAGTAACAACTCTGCTTCAAGGGTGCACTTCTAATAATCTTTCTATTAGCTCATATCGCACCATCGGTGCTTCTCTAAAAAAATCATATAACCTCAGTAGAGGTGATTTAGTCGCTGCATATGATCTTGGAAAAATTGATAATACTAATTGTATATATTCTAACGACCTTGGATTAATTATTAATGACAAATATTATGCCTCAAAATATATACAGAGATTTAAAGAAAACTTCAAATCTCCAACTATTATAAAAAAAGAAGCGCAAAATAAAATCGTTCGTATATATAAATTACTTCTAAAAATCCATAGAAAACATAAAATACTTTCAAATCATCAGTATCAATATATAAGAAAACTCTCAAAAACCGATATAAGAAAAATTGATACTAAAAATGAACTTAGTAAACTTGACAGTCTCATCAAGACCATCCCTGTCATGCTACCGATTTATAAACCACAAATCAGCAGTCCATATGGGATTAGAAAACACCCGTTAAAAAAGAAAAGATCCGTACATTGTGGTATTGATCTTGTTGGAGCACAAGGTGCCTCAATATACGCCTCAGCTAGAGGAAAAGTAATTTTTGTAGGAAGAAAAAACGGTTACGGTAACGTTGTAGAAATTCAGCATAATTCTAAAATAAAAACCTTATATGCTCACTTAAGCATGATTAAAGTAAAACCAGGGCAAATAGTACAAAGAGGCGTCACTATAGGTCGCCAAGGCAGCACCGGCTCTGCCACAAAAGAACATTTACATTTTGAAGTCAGAATAAATGGCAGACACGTAAACCCTCTAGACTTCATTGCACTGAGCTATAGATGTAAGTAAAAGTTGTTATTACTTAATAATCTGCACATATAAAATATGCAAATAGCACTATCACTTCTGTAAACAAAATCCTTTAAAAGGTTTTGCAGATTAAATATTTGACACCCCTTTTATTTCAATATTTTTAATGATATAATAACAACAGCCGTAAAAACTCTATATCATATTAAGTTGCAAGCGCATAAAAACACCATTAGCTTTCACTAAAAAAACTTGAATTTCAATATACATTTAATACTATAGAATAGTAAATTCTGGCTTTTCTAAATAACTAGAGATATTAAAATGTCAGAATTATGTATTTAACAAATTATATAAGCGATATGAATGAAGATACAAGGACATGCCTGTTAGCTAGAGTACGCCATAAGGTAGAAGCAAATAATCAAACAATTAGGATGTTAATTATACGTTTGGTTGGAGATATTGGTGTAGAAGGATGCAAAGATATTTTGCTGAACAACAACGGAAAACCATTATTTAATGGACAAGAATTATTTGAAGACTTTGAAACTTACTGTAATACACACGATATTGCAAACCCAGAAAAGCAAATTGGTAAAAAAATTTCAGAAGATGTAGAAAATAGGACTGAGATTATTAACAATTTAAAAGGACGATTTAAAGAATTAACAGAGTTAAATAGAAACTTAGAAGACAACTTCAATAGTCTATCGACGCTAACAAATAATACTAGAGATCATACCACCCTAGAAAAAAATATTGAACGTAATCTAAATATCCATATCAGTACTGTGCATAAAGATGAAATTGAACCTATCGTAGATGATCTCAATCGAGAAGGATTTTTTTATAGAGCTGCTCAACATTTTACCTATGATGGCGCTACTGATTTAGGACATTATAGCCCTGCATTCCAACTTGCAGATTGGTCTGGAAGACAAATGATCTGGAACACAAAAAATGATGGAGGAGAAATAAAATTATTGTGGACAGAGGATTTTAAGAATATCTGGAATAACAAA
Source organism: Rickettsiaceae bacterium (assembly GCA_023301685.1). Taxonomy (GTDB): domain Bacteria; phylum Pseudomonadota; class Alphaproteobacteria; order Rickettsiales; family Rickettsiaceae; genus Megaera_A. Next base: position 75,323 of record JALZUG010000002.1, on the reverse strand, counting down.
AAATCTAACACTCCATCTAAAATCATAAAAACAGCCAGGCAGTTTTCTTGGGCTACTTTTAAATCTACATGGAACCTTATGAAAATACCTTTGGCTCCTCTGTGGGTGGCGTGTTACGTTTAAGCACGAGAGCCTTAGACTCAACAACTCATGCACTTTTTGAAGGCACTCTAAAACCTTATAAAATAATCAAGCCGCCTCGTACTTATCATTCTCCAGAAAATACTAGCAAAAACATGGAGTTAAATGTAGTCAGCTGCAATATGGAAAGATTTGTTGCAATCGTTGCAAAAACTACAGGTAAGGAAGTTACTACGCCTGCGGCTGATACTAAGAAAAATGTTACAGCAATAAAAAGATACTTAAAAACTTCATCAGGAAAAAATGCTCCGGATGTTATTTGCTTACAAGAAATGTTTGATGTAGGAGCGCAGGATGTAGTTGTAGAAGGTTTGAGAAAAGAATATCCTTATATGGTACGTGATATCGGTAAAAAACACTGGCCTTTTATGGGAAGTGGTTTGATGGTTTTGTCAAAACATCCAATTGCTGATGTTGCTTATCATCGTTTTAGTAATGCCTTAGGAGATGAATCTCTTGCTAATAAAGGTGTGTGTATTGCGCGTATCAGGAAAAATGGAAAATTAATAGATATTGCAAATACACATACCCAAGCAGGTAGTTCACTTGGAAAATATAAAAGATTTTTTCAAAACCGTCGAAGAGGGGCTGGTTCAACATCTCATAGACGTAGCGTGCAGATGGGAGTTATTGCAAAATTATTAAAGCGTTGGTCAAAGAAAGAAACAAATGGCCAACAACCTTTTGCTAGAGTTCTATGTGGAGATACTAATGACTCGATTAATCATGCAGATGAAGCATATGGCATGAGCTCCATGAATGGTGTAAAGAACAGACGTTATAATTCTAAATTATTAGGAGTTGTTGAGCATCAAGGTATTGCTCAAATATCAACATTGTTTAACGACAGAGTATCTATGCCTAAAAATTTTATGGATGTTAAACCAAGATTTGGTCCACAAGGAATCATCTTGGCAAATACATCACTTCAAAAAAATCCAATTGAATGTGTTAAAGTGAATGATAAATGGATGGCGCGTGTTGTTGATGACAACTTAAAAGTAAAAAGAGTACCATTAATGGACTTATTAGAAAGAGGTTATTGGTTAACCTCTAAGAATTTAAAAAAGCCTGAACAAGGACAAAAAAGTAGTTTTGTCATGGAGTTTCGTGCTAAAAACGGTAAAAATAAAACAGATTTCCAAGTATCCTGGAACACGGAACAAAGTGGTTGGTTTGTTGAAGCAGAAGGTCAAACTCACCCATTAGACAATTTTAAGTTTACAAATCAAGAAAATTATACATTTAGTGGTTATAGTGGGCTAAATAACTCAATTATAGATATGCAACCAAAACTTCTTAAGATTTCTCCAATACAAGATAAGTTATTTCATGTAGCCAGGGAATACAATAACCAACTTAAAAATGGTAGTGTTGCAGGTCGTAAATATAGACATAGTAAGAAAAATACTGGAAAAGGAGGTGAAGGTACCCAAGTACTGCTGGATAGAGTCCTAGCTACAACGAATGCTCCTGGTGTAACTGTTGAAGAAGATATTCAAATAGTTGATGCACAAACCTTTGCAGGTTTAGAAAGTAGTAATGCACGTGGTCGTTCAGATGCATACAGTCCAGATCACCACGCTGTACGAGGCAATTTTGTTTTTAAAGCCAAAGCTAAATCAATAGGTGAAAGAATTAGAAATCAAGGTGGAAAGAAAGTAATGCCAAATACTGCAAATATCAGAAGATTTACAAGAAAAACTTCTGGAAGAAATATTTAAAAATAGTCAATATGTACCAATAACAACATCTAAAAACAAGACTAGCAAAATGAAAATTAGATATAAGTTTTAGCATTTCTAGAGTTTTGTCATATCTTCTGCTGCACCAGTACTTAGTCAATCATTTAGTTTGATTCTGCTTTACAAATTAATAGAAAATTAGTCGTAAATAGGCATGAGACTATATTTCATCATCTCCTAATTACACTGAAATACTTACCTATATCAGATATTACAAAATAAGATACAACCATCAATAATGAGAAGGCAAAAGATTAACACACTACTTTGCCTTCTCAGTTGAGAGCAAACAACAACTACACTCTAAAGTCTAAGACAAAAACTAAAAACAGCGCCTTTCTTACCATTACTTTCTACTGCAATTATTCCTCCATGAGCCTCAATTGCAGACCTGCATAACGCAAGACCTACTCCACGTCCTTCAGCCTTTGATTCAGTATTTGATCCCATCTTAAAGGGAGTGAATATATCATATACTTCACTCTTCGGTATACCAACACCTTGATCTGATATTTTAAACTCCACCATTTCTCCTTTACGAAGTACACTGATCTTTATTGCGCCCTTCTCACTAAAATTTATCGCATTTATTACTAAATTATCTACTGTTTGGCGTATATAGTTTGGATCCACCAGTACTAATATCTCCGGGTCTATTGATAGCTTAAAATCTATTGGTTTACCCTGCAGATAAATCTTACGACATCTTTTGACTCTATCTTTCACTAACTCACTAAAATTTACGGTACTCTTATCAAGCTCGATCTTCTTAGCATCAAGTGTTGCTAAATCTAGCATGTTTAAAATCATACTTGAGAGTCTATTTGAGTTCTTATAGACTTCATCAGATAACATTTTCATTTGCTTTTCATCGTACTTACCAAGACCTTCTTTCAACATTTCGGCAAAATTCACAACATTTCCAACAGGCAAACGTAGCTCATGATTCACATTATTAAGTATCTTCTGAGCCGTAGCTCCAAGACGCTCTATCTCTTTATTCTGATCTTCAACTCGTTCACTATAATGAGTTACAGTCTCATTAAGATCAGTCACTTGATTATTTAAATTTGTCACTTCGTGATCTAAATGAGTTACGTCTGTTTTTAATATATCAACTGTTGCGTCAGCTTCAGCCTGTCTTTCTTCTTTTGGCTTTAAAAATGTTATTACTGATGTTGCAACTAATACCACTACGTAAACTAAAATAAATTCAGGTGATGAAAAACCTGATTCAAAACTATATTCTCCAAACAGATTCTTATAAAATTGTATACTTAAAAATAATCCACTCAATATTAATGGTAGAGAAATGCGCCACCCCAACAATATTGAAGCTATCATTAAATTAATTCCGAATAGAGAAACTTGCAGCATTGCAAACTTACTTACTATTACAAAAAAACAGCTAAAAAATACAAGCATATAAAATATTGCTATCGGCCACCATATTAGCATTATTGATCGCTTATAATGCACACTTAGTGGCCATAATGGATAAATTGCTATTACTGTACCTGTGATCATCATGAATTGATAAATTGCCAATATCAAACTACCATGTATACCGAGCATCTCCACTTGTGTTGAATACATTGTCGTAAATGTGCACACTATAAAATATACACCAAGTAATGTGTATGTTCCTTCACTTTTAGGAGCAACTTTCTTGCATGCATCCACAAAACTAAAATTATTAAACCACTGCTGAAGCGCTTTCTTGCGCCTCTCTTTGCGCTGCTTTTCTTCATCCAAATAACTCTTATCTTTTATACCAACCCAGCCACCTGGTTGCTTGAGTATGTAGTGACTACATACTAGAAAAATTGCATTGCAGAGCATAGCCACTAATATACCTATTACCTTTTGAGCTATCGTAACAAATCCAGAAGGCAACATTTTCCACAAAATTATTGTTATTAAACCTGCCCCCATACCAATAAGAACAGATTTTGTACTACTACGAAAACCGAAGATTGTCAGTAAGAATGTCGGTGCTATAATTGGATAATAAAAACTATTTGCTAGTACTAGAATACCCAAAATATCAGTTTCAAAAAGTGACAATGAGATTGCGCCTAACCCTATAGTAAACGCAAAAATCCTAGAGACAAAAACTTCATTCTTGAGTTTTACAGCAAGCTTTAATATATCATTTGTACATAATACTGCCGCTGAATTAATTCTAGAATCAGCTGTAGACATTGCAAATGCAATAATTGCTACAACCATAAGCCCCTTTAGCCCAACATAACTATAATTATCAACTATATATCCAAGCAAATCCTTAGCTTCAATTGTAGGATTCATTGCATGAACTAAAAACGGTATCCAAGCAGTTGCAATCTGTATTAAAACTAAAATAATACCTGATATAAAAAATGCTTTTTTAACTTGAGCAACATTATTACCTATTGCAATCCTTTGAAAGGTAGTTGGAGACAGAGTAGGAATAGTAAAATACATAAATAGTACCACCATTCCTATTGATTCCGGATTAACGCTACCCAAAAGCTGATCAAAATCAAACTTGGAATTTGAAGCAGCTTGCTGTATTGTAAAACCATCCAAATAAAATTGACTCCATATCAAAAAGCTAACCAATGGTATAATCACACCAAAAGCAAAAAACTGTAATATATCTGTAAATGTAACGGCCCTAATACCTCCAAATGCAGAATAAATCGTCGTAATTAAACCTGCAGCAATAATCGCAGCGTAAGATGGTAATTGAAGAAAATACGAAAAGATATTGCCAAATACTTTGAACTGTACTGCAACACTCCCTGCTGCTCCAATAGTACCAGCTACAGCTGTAATTAATCTAACTTTCTGTCCATACAAATCTCCCATAGCTTCAGCAATAGAAGTTTTTCCTAGAAATTCTCCCATTCGTGGAACAAGAAAAAATGCTAAAACAAGAAAATCCAACCCTATACCAAACCTAGCAAGCATATAGTAAAAGCCATCTGTATAGGTTTTAGATAAGGTTACAAAAAACCCACTACCACTACTCCTGTTGCAACAATTGTAGCAACTAGTGCAGCTGTTGAGAAGTTTCTACCTCCAAGCGCATAGTCTTTTATTCCCTTAACTTTTTGACCATGGCCCATACCTACAACTAAGGTAATTACTAAAAACACCACTACTATTGCTATATCAAAATTCATAATATCTTTTGTAAATTGTATTAATATAATTAAATTAGTAATTATTAATTGAAAAATAAAATAATGCAATAAAATGAACTCTTAGTTGCAATTAAAAATTCTATAACCTAAACGTAAAACCAGCAGATACTTCATTTTTACCAAAGTAAAAATTTGTTGAGCGGTATTCATTGCTCCATTTAAGTTTGCTGTTTATGTATGTAACGATTTCGGCAAGCGCCGCCCCTGTTATAACTTGAGCCGTAGTGTGTTCTTTTGCATGTACCCTACTATAACCCGTGATTGCTGCTGTTATATATAATGGAATAGAAACATATTTATAGTCATCTGAAAATGTCCGTAGATACGATGCGGCAACCCATGCAGAATTAGTATGCCCCGATGGCATGCCATCATAGCGATCTTTCTTATCACGCACAGCTGGTCTTTTACTTGGACCCCATTTTGCCTTATCAGATACTAGTTTTATTCCTTGCATAGTAATCCAACTCTGACCATAAATAATTGCAAAATGTCCAAAGCCTTTCTCTTGAGAAGCAAAACCTGCCACTAAAACTGGATTAATAATTTGAGCATAATCACCAAAGCTACGAAGTGGGCTTTGTCTAGATTTTGCATAAGTAGAGTTTATATTTCCAAGAATTAATGAAAACATAAATAGATAGGATAGAGTCTTATTTAATTTTGACATAATAGTTTGTAAATTGTAATTGCAAACAAAGATAAATTTTATAGCACAAAAAAAGTGAAATTAGAAGCTAAGTTAAGAAAGACTTTTTGGCCTGCAATAATCTTTCAAAACCTCTTCATTTTATTTTTGACGCCAACGCCAAACAGATCCTTACTTGCGCGGAGAACAACGTATTGAGAAGCGGAGTAAAAGTACTTAATATCACATTTAGATCTGTGAAATTAGCACTTGCTTAAACTAAATTCACACTCAAAAACTAGAGATGTGTCAATTAACTATTGACACATCTCTACACTTAATTAAAAAATGGATACTTCACGCTTCATATGGGGCGACGAACTAGATGAACTACTTCGTCTGCACGAAATAATAAATATTAGAAGCCCATACCTGGCATTCCGCCCATACCCATTCCTCCTGGCATTCCACCACCTGGAGCAGCTGGAGCGTCATCTTTTGCAGATGGATCTTCTGTGATCATAGATTCAGTAGTAATAATTAGTGAAGCTACTGATGCAGCATCTTGCAACGCGGTTCTTACAACTTTAGTTGGATCGATGACACCTGCTTTGAACATATCAACAAATTCCATTTCTTGAGCATTAAAACCCATAGAATTTGATTTGCTTTCATCAAGTTTTCCAGCAACAACCGCACCATCAACACCTGCATTTTCTGCAATTTGACGAATTGGTGCTTGTAGGGCTCTTTTTACAATATTGATACCTGATTTCTGATCCTCATTTGCTCCTTTTAAACCCTCAAGTGCTTTTGCAGCATAGAATAATGTAGTACCACCACCAGATACAACACCTTCTTCAACAGCAGCTCTTGTAGCATGAAGCGCATCATCAACACGATCTTTTCTTTCTTTAACTTCTACCTCAGTTGCACCACCTACTTTTAGTACAGCAACACCACCGACAAGTTTTGCTAATCTTTCTTGCAACTTTTCTTTATCGTAATCAGATGTAGATTCTTTTATTTGCTGACGCATTTGTGCACATCTTGATTCTAAATCAGCTTTACTGCCTGCTCCATCAACAACCACTGTATCTTCCTTAGTGATTTTAACTTTCTTAGCACTACCAAGCATAGATAGATCAACATTTTCCATCTTCATACCTAAATCATCACTAATAAGCTGACTACCAGTTAGTATAGCAAGATCTTCAAGCATTGCTTTTCTTCTATCACCGAAACCAGGGGCTTTAACAGCCGCAACCTTTAAACCTCCTCTTAGCTTATTTACAACAAGAGTAGCTAAAGCTTCACCTTCAACATCTTCTGCAATAATTAATAATGGTCTTGATGACTGAACTACCGCTTCAAGAACAGGTAGCATTGGCTGCAAGCTTGAAAGCTTTTTTTCGAAAATCAGAATATGTGGATTATCAAGCTCAGCTGTCATCTTTTCAGAATTTGTTACAAAATATGGAGATAGATAACCTCTATCAAACATCATACCTTCAACAACATCAACTTCAAAGCCAAAGTTTTTAGCCTCTTCAACAGTGATAACACCTTCTTTACCAACTTTCTCCATTGCAAGTGCAATTTGCTCACCAATTTGCTTGTCACCATTTGCTGAAATAGTACCTACTTGAGCAATTTCTTCTTGAGTGCTAATTGGCTTACTAGCTTTTTTTATCGCTTTTAGTACGTTTTCAACTGCAATATCAATACCTCGCTTAAGATCCATTGGATTATAACCAGCTGCAACTGACTTATTTCCTTCCTTTACAATAGCTTGAGTTAAAATCGTAGCAGTTGTAGTTCCATCACCAGCAACATCTGCTGTTTTACTTGCAACTGATTTCACCAATTGAGCACCAAGATTTTGATTTGCATCTTTAAGCTCAACAGCTTTAGCAACTGTTACACCATCTTTTGTTACTCTTGGAGCTCCAAATGACTGTTCAATTGCAACATTACGTCCTTTTGGACCTAGTGTAACTTTTACAGTATTTGCAAGTATATCCACACCCTTGATCATTTCTTCGCGGGCTTTTGTCCCATATTTTATTTGCTTTGCCATTCTTTTTAATCTCCTATCTAAAAAATATTTGTTATTTATTTTGTAATTATACCGATAACATCGCTTTCTTTCATGATGATTAAATCATCACCTGCAACTTTAATTTCGCTGCCACCCCATTTGCCATACATTACTGTATCGCCAACTTTAACTTCTAATGGTACTATACTACCGCTTTGATCTCTAGCACCGCTACCAACAGCAACTACTTTACCTTTCATAGGCTTCTCTTTAGCAGTATCAGGTATTATAATTCCGCCTGAAGTTTTCTCTTCTTCTGCATGTGGTTTAATCGCGATTCGATCGTGTAATGGTCTAAAATTCATTGCTAACCTCACTAATGTTATTTTAAATTGAAAATCTGTTTGTGCATGTTTGTGCATGAGTTATATATGCACGGAAAAAATTACTTCAAGTGACTTTTAGAAAAAAAATTAAAATAATTTATCAATCTCTTTTTTATATGCCTCAAGAACACTGCGCAGATTTGAGGTTTTTAAATATTTACTTGTAAAAGACTTAAATGAATAACCAACTTGATCACCCTTTGATATCATTTGATTACTCAGAGACTTCAGAAGCTGAGGAACTAATTTCGAGAAGAACTCTTCATTTGATTTAGCAAAATTATATATAGATTTCAGATTATTATAAGCAACGAATTTTGCATCTTCAGAAGATTTTTTTGTTGCTATATATGATATATCAGCTGGAATATAAGCAAACTTACTATTCTTTGCACAGCGAAGAGATAATGACATATTCTGTGAATACACACTACTATCAACTTTACCTACTTTATCCAGTAAATCACGGCTAACTAGCGTACCTGATTTTCCAATTCTACAAATATTTGGAGATTTCCATAATAAAATACTCTCAATAGGTTTTTCTATCAGCTGACCTTTTTCTGTAATCTTCTTTTCAACAAAAGCTTGTGATGCAACACTACCTAAAGCAACCTGTGCTCCTAAATTTAAACATGACTCTAATAACACTGCAGTTGATTCTGAATGTAGTATTTCGGATCCTTCAACAAAATGAATATAGTCTCCAGTTACAAGATTTGATGCTTTATTAATACTAACTGCAGGCCCTTGATTACTTTGAGTAATTATAGTAGTTCTTGGCAAATCATTTACTGCCATTTTTAAAATGCTAAGTGATTCATCAGTGCTTCCATCATCAACAAAAATATATTCCTTGCGAAAATTCCCATCAACTTTCTTCAATGAATTCACTAAATCCAGAATATTATCCTCATCATTTTGAATAAGGACTATGTAGGTGCATCTTAACATGTTATATTACTCATAAATTTGCTCTAAAAATATAATAAATATAGAGATTTTGACAATTAAATTATTATACTTTCAGTGCTAAATATATGCAAGTATAGTGAATTAAATTTATAATCATAGAACATAATAATGACAAAAATAAACTTCTATCAAACACAGTCAGAAGATTTAGCCAAAACCTTTTGTAAGATATCTGAAAAATGTTATTACAGCAACTTGAATACTCTTGTTATTGCAGGAAATGAAGATTATTCAAACAGCATTGATAAATCGTTATGGACATATTCTAAAAAACACTTTATCCCTCATGCGACAATAAATGACCCTAGGCCAAATGATCAATCAATTTTAATAACTACAAAGCCTGAAAACCTAAATAATGCGGAGATTATTCTTTTCGTGAACCCAACAAAGCAAATAATTTTAGACTCTATAGCAGAAAATAGCCAAATTGCATTTGATTGTATAACAAAAATTATTTTTATATTTGATGAAACTAATGTAGTTCAAGCTAATGAAATAAATAACATATTTGATACTAGTAAAATTCATAATTCTGAAACTAGTTACTTTATTAAAACTGCTAAAGGCACATGGCAAGAAACCCCTATTAGTTAGATAAAGCACAAGCACTGTAACATTATACCAATTCATTTTGAATTAGAGATTCGTATTTCAAGCTAGGGCTGCGCAGCTTATATTCACACACGAACACAGACGAATTCTGAAAATGCGGAGATGTAATTTAAAATAGGAATTGGTATTATTTACATCTACAGCTGACAAATATTGCAGCGCCATTTCACCGCTGGCTTGCACTGACTATATTTATGATATAATGTTCATTATGGTTGTAGAACTTCGGGTTGTTCGTGGTTTGCTATATGTTAATTAATAAATGTGTTTTGTTTTATTATGGGCAAAGTCCTCATAGTTGAAGACAATGAATTAAACTTAAAATTATTTCATGATCTATTAATGATCCAGAAATATGACGTTGTAATTTCCAAAGATGGACTAAATATAATGGACATCACTATAAAGGAGAAACCTGACCTTATTCTAATGGATATACAACTTAATGAAGTTTCTGGAATTGACCTTATAAAAATATTAAAAAAAAACAATACAACCAAACACATACCAATTATAGCAATCACAGCATTTGCAATGAAAAGTGATGAAGCAAAAATCTCAAAGTCTGGATGCGATATGTATATATCAAAGCCGGTTTCGATCGATAATTTTTTTAGTGCAGTTAATAAATTTGTTAACCCGCCTCAATAGAGAAGTATAATGACAGCAACAATCTTAGTAGTAGATGACCTTGAACAAAATGTTAAACTTTTAGAAGCAAAGCTGCTGAGTGAATACTATACGGTAATTACTGCAAATAATGGTCTAAAAGCTCTTGAAGCACTTGAGCAAAACAAAATTGACCTAGTACTTCTTGATGTAATGATGCCAGAAATGGATGGGTTTGAAGCTTGCAGCAAAATTAAGTCTAATCCAGAAACAACGCATATACCAATCGTGATGGTCACTGCATTATCTGATATTGCCGATAGAGTTAAGGGGCTTGAAGCTGGAGCTGATGAATTTCTTACAAAACCGATTAATGATACTGCTTTATTTGCCAGAGTAAAATCACTAACCAGGATGAAAACTGTCATCGATGAATTAAAGCTAAGAAATAAAACTTCAGCAGAGCTTGGAGGAAATGTAATTGAGGTTAAAGATACTTTTACAGAATGTAAAATACTTATTCTAGACGATGATATAATTCAAGCAAAGAACCTTAAATCTCATCTAACTGACATTACCGAACAAATATATGGTTTATCTTCACCCGATGAAATAGATTCATTTGCATCTTTTTCTCCAGACTTAGTTATTATCAACTGTCAAATGGATGTTGATGACCCTCTAAGAATTGGTGTAACACTTAGATCTAAACCAAATTTCAAAAATGCCTCTTTAATGCTTCTTGCCGAGGAAGATAATATACCAATGGTAATGAAAGGTATGGAGATTGGAATTAATGACTACTTCATTTACCCAGTTGATAGAAGTGAACTACAAGCAAGGGTCAAAACTCAGCTTAGAAAAAAACAGTATCAAGATGATTTGCGTACTGAACTTGAAGAAAGTGTTGATCTATCAACAAAAGATGGACTAACTGGTTTGTTTAACAGACGATATTTTGATATTCACATCAAACAAATGACAGAAAAATCTATAGAAACAAACCAAAAAATGTGCATGATGATGTTCGATATGGATCATTTTAAAGAAGTAAATGATACATATGGTCACCCAGCTGGTGATGCCGTCCTTAAGACTCTATCAGGTACATTAAAGTCGTCATTTAGAGTTACAGACCTAATTTCTCGCTACGGAGGAGAAGAATTTGTTGTATTGCTAAATAATATTGATCTCGATACAGGGCTAAAAATTGCAGAAAAAGTAAGAGCAGAAATAGAAAGTACTGAGTTTGTTATCCCTGATCACGAAGAACCCCTAAAGAAAACTACATCAATTGGAATCGCAGAATATAATAAAGAGGAAACTATTGAAGATTTTATATCTAGAGTAGATAAAGCGTTATATGAAGCTAAAGAGACTGGTAGAAATAAAGTAGTCACTGGATAATTGCATTGTAATGGCATCATTATATAATTATTTTACAAAAATAAACTCAGAAGATTTCATTAAATTTGAAGCAAACATAGCTTTTTTTTACTTTGCTAAAAACACAGCACTTATAAAAAAACACTATATCCAAGCTATTACAGAATTTGAAGTAGCTCAAAACAAAAAATTAAATATTGACGAAGTTCAAAAACTAACTTTGCCGCATCTTGAATACGCCTATTTACATGTTCAGCAGGAAACAAATCTTACTTTTGATTTGAAGCAAGTTGCAAAAATAGAGTTTGATCTAATTCATGCACAATCTAATCAAGATAGCTTCGAACAAATTCAAAAAATAATGATAAATTTATATAGAACTATATTTAAAAAAGATAATATTTATATATACAAAGCCGCTACACTCAGGACATTTCTATATCAATATAAAATAAATCTAATCAATAAAAATAACAGCATCAGCCAAGGTGACATGGAATTATTGAAAAACATTGCAAAACATAGTAAGCAAGAACTAGCTAGTTTAATTTAGACTCTTCAAGCCTCTTAAACTCTTCTTCAGATTCCACTTCGATTAATTCTGAATTTGAGGCAATGACTTGAAAGCGCTGCAAAGATGCTTGATCTTTTTTCAAACCAGCTTCTATTCCCATCTTGCTAATATTACGAGCTTTGGATAAAAAATTCCTATTAAAAGATGCGGCAAACTTATCATAATGATTAGCTACACTCGAAATACTGCTACCAAGCCTTGTTGAATGCTCCGCCATTGATCCAATAGATGCCATGAGTTTTTGCACTTCTTCAATAATTTTTTGATGATTATGCATCATCATCTGTTCAGAAATTTGAAATTTTGCAAAAGATAGCATATTCATAAGACCAGATGGTCCTACTGGAAAAATGTTATATTTCCATGCCTTATTCATAAATTCATTATCAGCATCTAACAATTTTTCAATCGCATGCTCTGTTGGAAGAAACATAAGAGTTACGATATTACTAATGTTATTCCCTTTAACTGTTAAATTCTTTCTTACAGCATCTGCATATGATTTACCACTAAGAGAACGCAAATGAGAGTTCATTGTTTTAGCAAGAGATTTTGGATCCGCCTCATCTACTAAAAATTTCGACGCCTTTGCATCGATAATCATTACTCTATCACTTGGTAAAAACACAATCGAATCTGGTCTTAAAGTATCTTGATTTTCGTCGTGAACACTATATTGCATACGATAATCAGTATTTAATCTTAAGCCCGAAGATTTCATAATATTCTCAAGCGTTATCTCAGCTAGAGCGCCAGCACCAGATGGTGATAATAATGAGTTCTTAATCACATCTACTATATCTTTAGATTGAGAGATTTCTTTACTCAAAGAACCAACCATTCCAACAATCCTCTCAAACTCTGAATTAAACTTCTTGGTCGTTTCTTGAATGTTTTTTTCTGAACTCTCTCTACTCTCTTGATTTTCTTTCTTATGAATTTCAATTAGCTGCTTGGACATCTGACTCCCCAACTCAAACAAAACAGCTTTAGTAGACTCTTTCGACTCTTCTTTTAACTTTTCAAAATCGTTAATAATTTGTTCTTGGTATTTTAATTTCTCTGAAAGCTGCTCAATCTTTTGAACATACTCAAACTTTTCTTCCTCAAGACCAACATTTTGTTCTTTAAAATTTTGAAGAGATTCATTTAAGAATTTAGATTCAAGCTTCAGTTTAACATTTCTATATAAAGAGAAACCTAAGAAGCCAACTGAAAACACTGAAAAAATTATAGAAATATATAAAATCATTATAATAACAAATATTAAGTAGACATAAGAAGTTACCTATAGCTTACTACTGATATAGGATTTAAGCAATGCTTCCTAAACTCCAAGACTCTCAAGAAATGTTCTAAGCTCTTGACGAGCTGCCACATGCGACATGCTAAATGATTTTGTAAAATTTGCTTTTTTCAAATCAAGTAATGTCAACCCATGTGGAAATAATTCTCTAAAAATCACTCTTTCACTAAATCCAGGTGCTACCTTAAATGAAATGCGTTTTGATAGTTTTTTCAAAGCTTGTTCAACGTTTCTCTTATTTTGTGCATCTAAACTTCCCAAGCGATTTCTGACAACTACCCAATCTATAGAACCTCTATCTCTAGAAGCTCTTTCCATCTTTTGCTCCCATAACATCTGGCTATATATCGATGGTGAAGAAGTGTCTAAAGTTTCGCTATCAATCTTTGCCATTACATCAAGATCTATAAAACTATCATTGATTGGCGTTACCACGGTATCAGCATATGAATGAGCAATTCTAGATAAATTTGTATAACTTCCCGGAGTATCAATAACAATAAAATCAGCATGATTCTTAGCCATTTTAAATACTTGATCAAATTGTATTTTTTCTTGCTTTTCTCTTTCTGGGACAGAATCATTTATCACTTCTTTTAAGTGAAAATGCAGTGGCATATCCACTTTACTCTCAGGGTTTTTCTGATTATATGACTTCCTATTATTAATGTAGGTCGTAAGAGAATGCTGCCTTGAATCTGTATCAATACTAGCAATTTTATACCCTTTCTCAAGCAAGCCAATAATCAGATGCATAGAGCATGTCGTTTTCCCAGCGCCACCTTTTTCATTCCCAATGACAAATATTTTTGGTTGTTTATTTTGACTCATAATTTTCCTGCACAAATTGATTCAATAGCCTAACCCCGAAACCAACACCACCTTTAGGACAAATAGGGTTTTTCCCTTTTTTATTCCAAGCCACACCAGCAATATCTAGATGAGCCCATTTTACACCATCATCAATAAATCGTCCAATAAACTGTGCAGCAGTAGAGCTACCAGCAGCTCCTCTTTCATTACCTATATTAGCAATATCAGCTATTGGTGATTTTAACATTGCATCATAATCTTTATGAAGCGGCATTCTCCATAGTTTTTCATTTGTTGCATGTGATGCCTTAATTAAATTCTCAGCCAATCCATCATCGTTAGCAAAACACCCTGCATAAGTGCTAGCTAATGAAATTATTATTGCTCCCGTTAGCGTCGCTAAATCAATTACACATTCAGGTTCAAAATTATTTTGCAAATAAGTCATGCAATCACAAAGAACTAGACGCCCTTCAGCATCAGTATTTAAAACCTCAACTGTTTGACCAGACATTGTTTTTACTACATCACCTGGTCTTTGAGCATTTGCACCTGGCATATTTTCCACAAGCCCAACAATACCTACTGCATTTACTTTTGCACTACGAAGAGCTAAAGTTTTTATTGTACCCACAACAGCAGCCGAACCTCCCATATCATATTTCATGGCATCCATTCCGGCAGGAGGTTTAAGTGATATTCCACCTGTATCAAATGTAACTCCTTTTCCAACAAAGCAAACTGGTTTTTGTTTTTCGTCTCCACCATTATACTTCATTACTACAAGCTTCGACTCACGCGCTGATCCTTGACCAACACCAAGCAATGCTCCCATACCTAGTGAACGCATCTCTCTTTCACCTAGCACTTCTATATCAACACCTAGAGGTTCAAGCTTATCAACTATTTGTTCTGCATAGCTTTCTGGATATAAAATATTAGGCGCTTCACTCACTAAGTCGCGAGCAAAATACACTCCCATAGCAGCAGCTTTCTTGTCCTGAAAAGCTTTATATGCAGCTTCATCAGCTTCGACTATTATATTAAAATCATCAACATCAAACTTCTCTTCATCTTTCAACTTGGTTTGATACTTATCAAATTTGTATGAAGCAAGAATAGCTCCACTACCTAACAATGCAGAAACATTTTCTATTGAAAATTCACCAACTCTGCCATTAATTTCAATACCAACATTTCTAGCTTTTACTGCTTTTGCATTTGAATAAATTTTGCCACCTATCTCCTCAAGCTGGAATTCTTTTATTTTTGACTCATCGCCAATGCCAGCAATAATAATAGTTTTTGCATTACCATCCTTGTCAGTTGACGAAAGTACTACTATTTGACCTAATTTTCCTTTGAACTTATTTTCATTTTGAATAGTTTTGGATATCAAGCCATGAAACTTTTGATCTGTTGCCATTAAGTCCTTATCAATTTTCAATTGATCATTAACTAAAACAGCTATTGCATCATTGGCAAAAAGGTCTTTTTCTTCAAAAGAGATATTTAACATTTTTCCTCTATATAAAATTTATTATTACTTATCCATAACTAAGGTTACTTATATAAAACTAATCATTAAGGGTAAAGTTTGCAAGCGAATTACCAAATATTAGCTTAAAAAATCCAACATATAACAGGTACGTAACATTGCAGATTATCTAAAATACTATGCTTGAAAATTCTTTAAAAATATTTTATATGTAAAAAATGATGATTCAGATCAATAGAGAGTATAAATTATGAGAAACTTTTTTAAAATCAAACCTATTTTTATTTTAATCATATTTTTTGTATATTCTACAAATGCAGCGCTACCTCAATTTAGTAGTTCTGAAAAAATTCCGACTCTGGCCCCAATTCTAAAAAAAGCCACACCTGCAATAGTAAATATCTCCATAATTCCTAAAAAAAGAGAAGCAGCGAATCCTTTATTTGAAGATCCGTTTTTTAATAAATTTTTTAAAGACTTCCATCAGTTCAAGCAATTTAATTACGAAGAGAATGATTCGTATAACAAGCAACAAAGTATTGGATCTGGAGTGATTGTTGACTCGCAAAAAGGACATATTATTACTAATTACCATGTGATCAAAAATGCTAAAGAAGTATTTGTCACTCTTAAAGATAAAAGACAGCTAAAAGCAGAAATAATTGGCACAGATGATGCCACTGATCTAGCTCTTTTAAAAATTGATGCAAAAGACATTGAGTCTCTACCAATCAGTAATTCAGATGATCTTGAAGTTGGTGATTATGTTATAGCAATTGGGCATCCTTTTAGCTTAAGCCATACAGTTACTTCTGGTATAGTTAGCGGCCTTAGCCGCAGTGGACTAGGCATTGAAGGATATGAAGACTTTATTCAAACTGATGCATCTATCAACCCAGGGAATTCTGGAGGCGCGCTGATTAACCTAAAAGGAGAATTAGTTGGTATTAATACCGTTATTCTCTCAGCAGGGGGCGTAGGTAATATAGGAATTAGTTTTGCTATCCCATCAAATATAGTGAAAATGGTTACTCAAAATTTAATTAAATTTGGTGAAGTTAAACGTGGTCAAATTGGTATTTATACACAGAACATCACTCCTGAACTTGCCAAAGCTTTTGATCTTTCAATAAATAATGGAGCAATTATATCGAAAGTAAATAAAAATAGCCCAGCTGAAAAATCTGGTTTAATGGAAGGAGATGTAATAACTAAAGTTAATGATAAAATAGTAAGTAATATCTCTGACGTCAGAAATATTATCGGTATGCAATCTATACACACGAAAGTTAAAATTGATTTCCTAAGGGGTAAGAACTCTAAAACAACAGAAGTTACCGTTGAACCTCAGACTAAAGATAATACAAGCTCAGACTTCCTTAACATAGATTTGCTAGATGGAGCCAATTTTGCTGATATGACTAGCGCGCACCCACTATATGAAAAAGTGCAAGGTGTTCTAGTCACAAAAATAAAACCAGGAAGTTCAGCTTGGGGAGCTGGGCTACGTGAGAAAGATATTATTGTTTCAGTAAATAAAGAAAAAATTATAAATATAGCTGAGTTAAAAAAAGTTGTAGCATTGAAAAAAAATGGAATTTTACTCAATGTTCGCCGTGGAAATGCTGCATTATATATAATAATTCATTAGACTTTGCTATAATTAACTAGCTATTATCTAGTATAAAATTGCTAAATTGCTAAATTGCTATGTTCATTCGTTCACGGCAAAATATTTTATTGCGAAATTACTATGGATCAACTTGAAATATATTTATTGCTTTTTACAGATAGCTTAGTCAGTAATTTTGCAATTAACAATTCCACAGAACTAGCTATTTTCTCTATGAAAATATTCAGTAGTTTATATAATCCATATATAGTATTAGCTACGGCTACTTGTGCAGTAATTGTTGCGTTTGCAGCAAATTATGTACTTGGTATAGCATGTTACAAAATATTAGCCCCAATGAATGCTGAAGAATCAAATAAAGATACCTCTAAAAGAATTGAAGCAATAAGGCGAAGCAAATTATTACCGATAATTTTATTACTTAGTGTAATACCTTTTTTTGGTAAATTTATAATTTTATTCGCTGGATTTTGTAGAGTTTCATTCATCAAAACTATAATGATAGGTAGTTTTGCAAAATTTGTATATTACACGGTAACTTATTTAATTTTATAAACGTGGCTCAATGAACATTTTTAAAAGCAGTTCAAAAAATAAATTCATTGATGAAATCATGGAATTTATAACCGATAATTATAAGGACAATTTTTCTAAGCTAAAAATTTTACTACCAAACGGGCTAACATGCAGCGAGCTTCAGCACGCTATTATTAAAACACACGGAACAATAATACTACCAAATATAATACCTATTTCAGAGTTAGTCGCTGAAGAAGAGGAAATTTTCAAGATACCTTCTAGACAAATTGGTGCTATTTCTCGATTAGAAGAAAAATTAACTCTTGCAGAAGTTATAACCTCATATAAAAACTTAGATTATGGCTTATCTCAAAGCCTAAGACTTAGCCCTTCTCTTGCTCAATTATTTTTTGAATTTGAAACAAATAATCTTGAGTTCAAAGATATTAAACATCTTCCAAAACTAGATGAGTCAGAACATTGGAACATGATATATAATTTCCTAAAATTCGCTCAAGATAAATGGCTGAGCAATATAAAAAGCATGCAAAAAATATCACGTGGGGCCTATCAAAATCAAATATTTAAAGCAGAAATCAATAGATTAATTAGCCATCCTGATGAGTCTTTAATCATCGCAGGAGTTATTGGCCATAATAAAGTTACCAATGAATTTATTCAAAAAGCTCTTGAGCTTCGTAATGTAAAGATAATATTGCCACCCTTTGATAAAAATGCGATAAAAAATAAACTACCATTCGAAAATCCACTATATAAAATTCAAAAATTTATCTTAGGTCTAGAAAATGAAAAAATTAGTATTAAAACTCTAGGTAAGCCGGAGTATAATATACTAGACAAATTACTATATAATTCTAATGCAGATAGATATGAAGATAATCTAGAATATGTTGAATTAGAAAATTCTTTCTGTGAAGCTGAATATATTGCACTTAAATGCAGAAAACACATTGCAGATAATCCTAAATGCAAAATAGCTATTCTTGCTCATTCCCAAGAAACTAAGGAACAATGCTCTTTGTTTCTTGAAAAATATGAACTGCAACATAATGATTTATTTGGGAGAGATATATTAACTCACCCAGCTATCTCACTAATATTATTGATCAGCGAACTTCAATATTCAAAATTTAACTTACAGAACTTTTTTGCCTTTCTCTCCCATTCAGAAATAGTTGATAACAAGACTATCGAAATAAAAAATATTATTAGAAAACACAATAGATTAGCTTCAAACCTAGTGTCTATAACAGAAACCATCAACAAATATGCTGGGCAAGAAACGATTGATAGATTCAGCATGTTAGCAAGCTTCTTAGAAACTTCTGTTAGTAGTAATAAATTTTATCATTTGCTCAAACATACTTTGCAAACAACAGAAAAAATACTACCAAATATTTGGAAAAATCATTCAGATATAAATGCCCCACTATCTGAAATTATAAACAAAGAGTGGAATATCAAGATCCCTGATACTGCAACTTTTCCAGAACTATTAAAACAGATTTTTGAAGGAGGAAGAATTATAGAAGCAAGGTCCGATAATAATATAGTAATTTGTAAACCGCATGACACCGCTCTGATTAATCACGATTTAGTAATTATTTCTGATCTAAACGAGAATAAATACCCTAAATCAATTATAGCAAACCCCTGGCTTAACCTACAAATGCAAAAAGAGCTAGAACTTGATAGTAAAATTTCTGATATTGGAAATACGCTCTATGAATTTTATTTAAACATGAATAATAAAAAAGTTATTCTTACGAGAGCAAAGAAATCATCTGGAATGCAAACTATACAATCACTATTTATTCTTCGCCTAAAATATATTCTGGGAAATAAATTCATATCAAAAATCGCTACTAAGCAGAGCTCAAGTGCTATCGAATACTCACAAGATAATTATGCTAAGAGCACTATATTTCCAAAACAAATTTCGGCTACTGACATTGAAACATTGATTCGTTCTCCATATAATTTTTACGTAAAAAAAATTCTCAAAATTCGTAAAATTGATGAAATTAGTGATAGACCAAGCCTTGCTGATTTTGGTAATTTCTTTCACAAAATCGCTGAAGAATATACTAATTACTTTCCGGAAAAATCGATTGAAGATCTCAGCAATCAGTATCTTGAAAAAATAGATATACCTAAATACAACAAAAATGCTTGGAAAACAAAAATCATGGCAATTGCTCCTGAATTTATTGATTTTGAAGAAAAAAGAAGAGAACAAATACAGTCCGTGCACTCTGAAATTAAAGGCACTTTAGAATTAAATATAAAAGGAAAAAAAGTAACTATCCTTGCAGTTGCAGACCGTATTGAAGTTGGCAAACATGGAGAAGTATATATAATGGATTATAAGACTGGAGCTATACCAAGTAAAAAAGACATTACCTCTGGTCTCTCTCCGCAACTTATCATCGAATCCATAATATTATCCGAAAATGGCTTCGATCTACCAGCAAATAAAATCGAAAAAATTATTTATATAAAAATAAATAGCCACAGCCCATACATCAAAACTACTGAAATCGAGCTATCAAAAGAGGATATATACAAACACAAGCAAGGACTTATATCACTCTTAGAACATTATATCACAACGAATCAATACCCTATCGAACCATGCATAATGAAATATGATGACTACACTCATTTTGCAAGAAGAGGCTGATATCACAGATTTAACTTCTCCTACCCTATCTTCTATGAGTAAACTAATATAACCTGAGTTATGGATAATAATAATTTTCACAAACTATGAAAAATATACTTACAGCTATTATTTTAACCTTACTTATTAATAGTAATATTATGGCAAAAACAACTGAACATACTGAAGAAGCTATCTTTGCGATGGGTTGCTTCTGGTGCGGGGCAGCCGCCTTCGCAGATTATAAAACAAACAAAAAACTTCCTGGGATAATTTCAGTTAGAGCCGGATATACTGGTGGAGATATGCCTGCTCCAACATATCAGAACCATGAAACTCATAAAGAAGCCGTGCAAATAATTTATAATCCTAAAATCATCTCTTACAAACAGCTTCTAGAAATTTTCTGGCGTAATATCGACCCTTTTGATACTAAGGGACAATTTTGTGATAAAGGCTTTTCTTATACATCAGCAATTTACTATAAAAACAAATCTCAGGAAAAATTTGCAAATGAAACTAAAAAAGAAGCAGAAGATATACTAAATAAACCAATTGTTACGGAAATACTACCTGCAAAAATATTCTATGAAGCTGAAGAATATCATCAAGATTATAAAATAAAAAATCCAATCAGATATAAATATTACACTTGGTCATGTGGCAGGGCTCAAAGAATAGAACAAGTCTGGAAATAAGTAACCGTCTGATTACTAACGCCCTCTTGCATTAGCTGTTCTCTTTTTAGACTTATTGGTCCTCTTTCTTAAGTTAGGTTTTTTATGAACCTTTATTTTACGCGCGGCTCGTTTTATTTTTTCACTAATAACTCTTTTCTTCTTTGGCTTGTTAGCTGTAAACTCACTACCGTCTACCTTTGTAGTAAGATTCTCGGGGTTATTATATTTTGAAAAAGGATTATGAGCTCTTCCAAAATTTCTAATCAAACCTACAATGCGATACTCAGATTGAATAGCTTTTTCGGTACTCTCTATTTTTTCTTTTATTGCTTCAAATTTTCCCTTAATCTGCTCATCGGAATAATTTTTATAATTAGGATCTTTTACAAGCTCTTGTAACGCTAAAGTTTGAATTTTTTGCCTTCTCGCCGATATCTTGAGCTCTGTTAAACTGTTATAGCCAGGTGCATCATTTCTGTCTCTTAAACTATCGATATGTTTTCTAAATTCATCACGCTTCTGACTCATCGTAATTTCACCTGAAGCCGATGAACCAACACCAATAGCAGTAAATGCAACAGCTTTTACTACTTTTATTGGATTTCGTGTTATTACCCCTTCAACTAGCGATACAACTCCCCCTGCAATACTTTTAGACACATTTAACGCTATATTAGCAGCTAATGATCTTTTTTTTGACTTACCTTCTTTTAGATATCTTTTATCGACCGATTTTTTACCCTCTCTTTCTGGCTTATATAACTCTGCCTCCAGAGCTTTACTAAGCTCTGGATTCTGTTCCAATATTTTATCTTGTGCATCTTTAGCTAAGCAATGTCTTGATAAATGCTTACTCTCACTATGTAATCGCCTTGTTTTTCTGACCATGTATGTATCAACTGCAGCACCTATCGCAACTACACCTAAAGAAGCTACAGCTAGTGGTATTGCAATTTGTGGGGCTAAGACAAAACCCGCAGCTGCACCAATGCTTACCCCAGACAATGCTAATACTCCAAGCGTTATTCCAGTTGCAGCAAGCGTTATAGATATGCCCCTAGAAACAGCAGAACTAGTAATAACTTTTACCACTTTACTGTTTTTAACTTTTGATATAGCTCCCCAAACTTTTCCTAAAAGCCCAGGGTTATCTTTACTACTTTCTTTCTCTTTTGAAGTCTCTTTCCGCTTACCCACTTGTCCTATACCCTATTTCCTAAAAAACAATATCTAAGTCAAATTGTAACACGCAAAATTAAGGCATTACAAACTCGTTAACATAATCAAAACTAATTTTATTATCTGCTATAGAAATATGGCACTAATTATCTACAACCTCAACACTAACGCCTAGAGATAGATTATATATCCATTTAGCATCATCTTTGCTAACTCTGATACAACCCATACTTGAAGATTTTCCATTCATATAGAGATTATTTCCTGAATCTACTAAAAAGTGTTCACCTTCCAGCAAACTATGAAATGAAATATACTTATTAAATCTAGTGATATAATAATAGCTTATTTCTGAACCGTCTTCTTCGATCCATTTATCTTTTTCTTTCTTATAATTTGTATAGAATTTTCCTACAGGAGTGGAACCAGGCTTTATTCCAGTCGAACAAGGTATAGTTTTAATCAATATTTCATTCTCATAAATATCTACAACTTGATCATTTAGGTAAACTTTGAGATAATAATTACTCTGGGCATTAACATAGCTATTTGATAAAAAGAGAAATACGAATATAAATTTTATAAAATTTTTCATTGCATAATACATCTAGGTTTATACTTAAAACTGCAACATACTATATTGCAACTCTTTCAAACCAATACCATTCTTACTGCTTGTTGCAACTACATTACAATCATCAAAACCAAGAGCTGTGAGCCGGCTTTTTATATCAGCTACATACGCCTCATTTACTCTTTCTTTATCAGATTTAGTTAAAACAATCTGAAAATGCTTACCAAACTCATGTAGCATATTCATTACGTCAATATCATTATCTTTTATTCCACGTCTTGAGTCGATTAATAAATTGACCAAGCTTAGGTGCTTGCTAGCTTCAAGATAATATGTCATTAGCCTTACCCAATCTGCTTTTTGAACTTTCGACACTTTAGCAAATCCATATCCAGGAAGATCGGCCAAAAGAAGTTTATCTGCAATTGAAAAAAAGTTAATCTGCTGAGTTCTTCCCGGAGTATGCGAAACTCTAGCTAAATTTTTACGTCTACATATCGAGTTAATTAAACTAGATTTTCCAACATTAGATTTACCAATAAATGCCACTTGAGGAAGATGTAATTTAGGAAACTGGTCAATGCGCGCAACTCCTGCAACAAATTTTGCTTCCTGCCTAAAAATTTTGATTCCTAAATCGGTTGTCATTTATCTAGTTTATTGATATATGATTGCTGCACTATTGACAGTAGATTATTCCATGACCAATAAATAAGCAACCCTGCTGGAAAACCACTAAACATAAACAAGAACATAAGTGGCATAAATTTCATAACTTGCGCCTGAACAGGATCAGCCGGCTGAGGACTCATTTTTTGCTGTAGATACATACTACCTGCCATAATTATTGGCCAAACCCCGATCATTAAGAAACTTGGCGGCGTAAATGGTAACAAACCAAATAAATTAAAGATTGTTGTTGGATCTGGTGCTGATAAATCCTTAATCCATCCAAAAAATGGAGCATGTCTCATCTCAATAGTCACGTATAGCACCTTATATATAGAAAAGAAAACAGGAATTTGTACTAATAACGGGAGACATCCAGAAATAGGATTTACTTTCTCTCTCTTATATAATTGCATAACTTCTTGATTTAGTCTTGCTTTATCATCTGCATACAATTCTTTTAATCTTTCCATTTGCGGCTGAAGCTTTTTCATCCTTTTCATAGAACGATAAGATTTGTTTGCAAGGGTAAACATTAGCAACTTAATTATAACTGTTACAACCATTATGCTAATGCCAAAATTACCTACATATTTATAGAAAAAATTCATCGCATTGAAAATTGGTTTTGTTAGGATGTAAAACCAACCAAAATCAATTGCTCGATCAAATAATTTAATATTATACTCACTTTCATATTTATCTAGTAAGGCAACTTTTTTTGCACCCGCAAATAAGTGATGTGTTAACTCATAGCTCCCACCAGTCTCAATTAATTTAGATGATGAAATAAAATCTGCTTGATATTTATCACGCCCTGCTTTTAGTGCATAATTATAATTTGCACTATATTGCTCTGAGTTATCTGGAATAAAAGCAGCTAGCCAGTATTTATCTGTAATCCCTAACCAATTTAGTTCACCTTGTGAAAAACTCTCTTTCTTATTATCCTTTATCTTGTCGTATGAGAACTCTTGCAACTCACCCGCAACAGCTCCAACCATGCCCTGATGCAAAATATTTACCATATTATCTGGTTTATCTTCATAATCTCTATTAATCAAACCATAATACTGAGTAGATATTGGACGGCCTGACTGATTGTATGTTGCCTGTTTTATAGTAAACATATAATTATCATCTAATGATACAGTTACTTTAAACAAAACATTCTCAGGACTTTTCCACGAAAAATTTACTGATTGGCCCGCAGAAAGCTCTGACTTATCCGACCGCCATATAGTTGAAGAATTTGGGTAAGTTATAGATTTATCAGCACTCCACCAGCCAATTTCAGCAAAATACCCTTGGTCAGAATTAGAAGGCGAAAATAAATCTACAGGAGGACTATTTTCATCAAGCTCTTGCCTATAACTTAGTAAAGTCAAATCGTCAAACCTTAAACCCCTTAGCGAAATCGAGCCAGCTAAAGCTTTAGATGTTATATTAACTCTAGATACCTCTGCAATAGCATCATCTCTTGCAAGCACCTCGACTCCTGAATTTTGCTTAGAATTTTCTTTTACCGTCTTAACGGTTTTATTATATTGTTTTGTCTGCTCAGCGAGCTTTTCAAGCCTTGGTTTTTCATAAAAATGCTGCCACCCAAAAACAATAGCTACAGAGAGAACAATGGCTGTAATTAGATTTAAAATACTATAATTCATAAAAAGTTTTTAATTTATACTATGGTGAACTTCTATATTATTTAGCGAAATTAATCAAGAAATTTGAATAGATAACACGAACTATGAATAAGAAAGATTTGCATTTCTTACTTAATTTTAGTATAATTCGCGGGCTTTATCTATATTATTTTTTAGTCATGAACTCGGATAAAAAAACCATAGTAGTTGCAATGTCAGGTGGAGTTGATAGCTCTGTTGTCGCTGCAATGCTACACAAAGCTGGCCATAATGTAATTGGTATTACTCTCCAATTATATGATTATGGAATGGCGCTACAAAAACAAGGAGCTTGCTGCGCAGGCCAAGACATTTACGATGCAAAAATGGTTGCAGATAACCTAGGATTTCCGCATTATATCTTTGATTATGAAAGCAAGTTTAAACAAGAAGTAATAGATGATTTTGCAGATAGCTACATTCGAGGAGAAACTCCACTCCCATGCGTCAAATGTAATCAATCTGTGAAATTTAAGGATTTACTAAAAGCAGCAAAGGAACTAAACGCTGATGCTCTTGCTACAGGTCATTATGTACAAAAAATTGAAAATAATGGAATTAGTGAGCTACATCAAGGCAAAAGCCTGGCAAAAGACCAAAGCTATTTTCTATTCTCAACAACACAAGAACAACTCGATTTTCTCATGTTTCCTCTTGGAGGATATAGCAAAGATCAAACCAGAGAAATAGCGCAAGAATTTGGTCTTGAAGTCGCTGATAAGCCTGATAGTCAGGATATTTGTTTCGTCCCTAATGGAAATTATCGTGACGTTATTAATAAAGTTCGTCCAAATGCAAGCGCACCTGGTCGCTTTATTCATACTGATGGTTTTGATCTTGGAGAACATAGAGGGATTATAAACTATACAGTTGGTCAAAGAAAAGGGCTTGGAATAGCCTATGGAGACCCAATTTATGTGATTAGAATTGACCCTGAGTCAAATACAGTCTATGTTGGACCTGAATCTGAATTAATTAAAACGCAATTTTTATTAAAAGATATAAATTGGCTCGCTAGTGACATTAACCCTAATAATTTAGAAATTTCTGTCAAAATAAGATCAACTACGCCTGGTGTACGAGCCAAGATAGATTCAGTGAATGGTAATCAAATTAAAGTTACTCTGTTAGAACAAGAAAAGGCTATTACCCCAGGTCAAGCATGTGTATTTTATCATAAATCCCGCATTTTGGGAGGTGGATGGATCACAAGGGAAATCGAATAAAAAGGTAATTTAAAATGAGTTTTCTTAAAAAGAAAAGCTTCGACTCAGTAAAATCAGCAGGAAGTACAAGTGGTCTTGATCGAACACTATCTGCATTAGACCTAATTCTACTTGGCCTTGGAGGGATTGTCGGCACTGGAGTTTTTGCTCTGACCGGCCTTGTTGCTTCACAATATGCTGGCCCTGCTGTTACACTTTCTTACGCAATTGCTGGCTTTACTTGTATATTTGTTGCTCTTGTTTATACAGAGCTTGCTACAATGTTGCCAACATCTGGAAGTATTTATACATATACATATGTCGCATTTGGTGAAGTTTTTGCTTGGCTTGTGGGAAGCCTTATTATTGTTGAGCTTGGTTTTGCAGCTTCAGCTGTTGCAGGCAGCTGGTCAGCTTATATACAAGGAATGCTAAGGTCAGCAGATTATGCACTTCCACTAGCTCTCTCAAAATCGCCATTTGAAGGAGGTATAATAAACCTGCCAGCTCTAATAATCGTATCCTTTGTTGGTTTTATACTTTACCTTGGAACCAAAGAAAGTAAAAAACTAAATAATATTCTAGTTTTCATCAAAATGCTTGCTATAGCTGTATTTGTATTCTTTGCCGCACCTCATTTTGAAGCTGACAATTGGAGCAATTTTATGCCAAACGGTGTTGATGATGTTTTATATGGTGCGTCAATATTATTCTTTGCTTTTACTGGTTTTGGAACTTTGGCAAGCGCGGCAGAAGAGTGCAAAAACCCTAAAAAAGACCTCACAATTGGCATTATTGGTTCATTGTTACTTGCAACAGTAGTTTATATAATTGTCGCAGGAGTACTAACTGGAATTGTACCGTACTTTGAACTAAATAACGCACAACCATTGGCGTACGCTCTTAGAGAAAATGGGAGTGGGTTTGGCTCTACTTTAGTAGCAACTGGGGCTGTAGCCGGAATGACTACGGTAATTATGGTAAATATCTATGGCCAATCTAGAATTTTTTATGTGATAGCTCGTGATGGATTACTTCCTAAACCTCTAGCAAAACTTCATCATAGATATGATAGCCCTTATGTAACAATTATAACCTTCTCAGTTATTATAGCGTTATTGGGAGCTTTAGTTCCATACGGAGTTTTAGCTCAGCTTTCAAGTATGGGAGCATTAACTGATTATATGATAATTGGGGTAATTGTCGTTTTATTCAGATTTAGGTATGCTGATGTCGAAAGACCTTTCAAATGCCCTGCTATCTTCATAGTAGCACCACTAGCGCTTATATCTTCATTTTACTTGCTATTTAAACAAATAATAAGCAAAGATGGCGAGATACTATTGACTGGTAAAGTATTTGTCCTTTGGTTTGTAATAATGTTTATTTTATACATCTTAAAACGAGCTCTAACGAAAACAAAACAAGAAACCCAGTAACGATACTTATTCTCACAAGGATTACTAGCTTTAAGAATTACTTGACAGTTTTTGTGATCTTGTATAGAATGCTACCTCGAATTAAAAAGCATAATTAAAAATGGAACGAAAACGAAAATAGATTTACTACTCAATAACCAATGAGCTTTAAAGTTTTTCTTTTTAAGTTATACCTTTTATTATGTTTATTTCTTTTTATTACCCTAGTTTTCAACGATGTATTTCTAATTGTCATAGCAATATGACAAACTATAATACGCGCACTCACAATATAAGCTATGCATTCATTCTGCATAAAATCTATATCATTTTGACTCTAAGATCACTGATGGCACGAAAACCTGCCTTTTTCTTTCAAAATCTTTAACTATAAACGAAACAAAAAATTGGTAAAAAATTATGTCTATTATGGACTCAGCATTTAGTATTATTACATTTCTAGATGATTTTTATTGGAGTTACATCGGTTGGGCTCTAATTACTCTTTCAGGTGTTTATTTAACATTCCTATCGCGTGGATTGCAATTTAGGGCATTATTTAATTTTCGCTCTAACATCAAAGAAATCTACTCAGAAGGAAGTGATAAAACTAACGATGGAATTCATCCATTTAAACTCTATTTTGCATCAGTTGGAGGAATGGTTGGCCTTGGTAATATCGTATTTATCAGCACGGCAATAATGATTGGCGGGCCCGGTAGCATTTTTTGGACTATCTTAGCGTCACTTAGTGGAATGCTATTAAAATATTCCGAAATTTATCTTGGCGTAAAATACAGGGTACAAAACCCAAATGGTGGGTTTAATGGCGGACCTATGTATTTCTTACAGCAAGCATTTAAGCCGAAGATTTTTGCATATGTTTTTGCATTTCTTTTATGCTTATATGGAGTTGAAATATCAAATTTCTTAATTATTGTAGACAGGCTAGAATATAGCTTTGAATTTAATAGATATATTATAATCTTAGCTTTACTTCTTGCGGTTCTATATTCTTCAATTGGTGGAATCAGCAGGCTTGCAAACATATGTACATTGATAATGCCAATTTTTATGATTGGCTATATCATTTTTTCAGTATACATAATTGCTTGCAATGCCAGCTTACTGCCAGAATTTTTTAAGACTGTTTTAGTATCAGCATTTACAGGCCACGCTCAAATTGGTGGATTTGTAGGCAGCACTATGATTTTATCAGCATATCTTGGTATTTCAAAGACTGTATATTCAGGCGATATTGGTATTGGATATGATTCGATTGTTCAAAGCGAGACAAGGATTGTTAATCCAAAAAAGCAAGCGACTCTAGCTATTTATGCATTATTTACTGATACATTGATATGCATTCTAACAAATACAATGATTGGAGTAACTGGAGCTTGGCATAGTTTAAATCATTTGATCCCATCAGATGTTGTCGCAAAGCTGCTATCGAGCTATATTCCTTACAGTGATTTATTCATGACTTTATTACTTTTTTTCGCTGGCTTTACAACAATAATTGCCTATCTTGCAGCTGGTACAAAATGTGCACAATTTATTAATCCTAAATACGGAAAAACAATATACTTGATGTATGCTATTTTTGCCTTTATATTCTTTTGTAATTTTTCGCAATTAAATGTTATGATAATCATGGGACTATTGAGCGGCTTGCTAGTACTCCTCAATGTGTGCGGAATATTAAAACTTAGAAAAGATATAGAATTTTAAAAACTATTTAAAAGGTTGGTTTGTGATGATTAAAAAACTTGGTGCAATTTTAGTAATAATGTCAGCGGCAGCAGCTACTGGATGGCTCTATTTTGCTAATAAATTTGAAAAAATTGCGACAGAAGAGATATTACCAAAATTACAAAAAGATGATTCGTTGATTTCAATCGATGAAGATTCTATAGTAATTGACAAGTATAAGTTCAAACTGACCTTACAAGATATTAGCATTTTTCCAAAGTCAGAGTTTTTTAAGATTCATGCAGATGAAATAACAGCTTGTTATAATCCTCTCTCGGATAATATTAAGGCGCAAATTACTGGCAATAAACTAACGTTCAGTGAAGGGGATCTAGAAATTTATTTCCCTTCACCTAATCATACAATTGATTTTAACCGCTTGTTACTCAAGAACAATTTTGAAAACTTCAAGATCTCAGTATCATCAAAAGATTCATCAATATACTTTGCTAATGATGATAAGTTTATTTCAAAATCAGACAACTCGAAAATAACTATATCAAACTTGCTTGATGATGGTATGTATGACATGAATCTTAAAGTGAAGATTGATGCATTACAAATGAACCCAGAGTCTCAGTTTTTTGTAAAAGTTTTAAATCAAATATCACCGGAATTTGCAAAAAATAACATTAATCCAAAAATTGATGGTTATTATTACAAGATGCTAGGTGAAACAGGACCTATCAACTATGCAACTGAATACTCAGTTCAACTTGGCAAGGATCATGTGCATAACATAATCGCCTCTTTAAAAGGTGAAAAAGATATCAAGGAAGTACTAGAAAATTTTGCTTTCACAAAGGATCTATATTCTATAGATATTAGTGAATCAATTAAAAACTCAGCAATAGATGATTCCGGAGATATTAATTTTTCTAGTGACGGTGAAAAAATAAGAGCTGAAATTGATCTAACACTAAATCGTAATTACAACGAAGAACAAAGAAAAAATATTACTGAAATTTGTAAAGACTTACTATTAGAAGGTTTAAAATTATTAAATAAAGAAGATCCTTCAAGAATAGAAAATAAATTTAGTTCAGATGATTTTATAAAAATATCAGAAATGCTTACAGATATACATAAAATTGAAGCAAACATCGATGTTGAATACGATATTAAATCAAATAATCTTGAGCAAGAACTCAAATTTACACTTAATGATTTCAAGGTAAACTCAGAAGGCGAAGTTAAAGATAAAGTTTACAATGGAACTATTGAAATATCTGATCCTAAACTTATAACTGAAGGTATTCCATATTTCTATGACTCTGGTGCTCGACCAATTTTAGTGAAATTATCTGATAACAATGATGATACAATGAATATTGCTGCGTATGACAAAATTTCTAAAAACATTCAAGCAAATGGATTTAGCGCACTATCAGTTTTTCACAAGGATGGAGAGCTGAAAGAGAATAATGAATTAGTTACAGAACTAACATTTGACCCTCAAGGATTTAAATTTAAAATAAATGATAAAAGTTTATTTGAGATTTTGGCAGATGAAAGAATTACAAATTTTCTTGAAAATATGCCTGTTGAAGATGAAGTAGAAGAATAAGTAGCATGTCTAACAAAGTTGCCCCTCTTAGGGGAATGAAGGATTTACTACCAGAAGATTTCAGGATTCATAAATATATTGAAACAGCTGCTAAAAAAATCTCAGAACTTTATGGTTACGAAGGTTTTGCGACTCCTTTATTGGAAAGTGCCAATATATTTGATAGAACTCTAGGAGATACATCTGACGTCGTTAGCAAAGAAATGTATTCTTTTGCTGATAAAAAAGGTCGTATAATTGCTTTAAGGCCTGAATTTACAGCAAGTATAATCCGTGCATTTATTTCAAATGGCTTAAAACAGAACTTACCTTTAAAACTATTCTCATCAGGCCCTTTATTTAGATATGATCGTCCTCAAGAAGGTAGGCAAAGACAGTTTCACCAGCTAAATTTTGAATATATAGGAGCAGTCGGTTCATATTCTGATGCAGAAACAATTAGTATGGCATCAAGGCTACTTAGTGAGCTTGGGCTAACTGATGATATCGTTCTAGAACTAAATTCTCTAGGATGCTCAGAATCAAGAGAAAAATATCAATCTGCTCTTATTGAGTATTTTAAAAAGTATGAAAATGAATTATCTGATGACAGCAAACAACGCTTAGAAAAAAATCCATTAAGAATACTTGATTCAAAAGATGAAGCGGATATAAAACTGTCAGAAAATGCTCCACTCATCACAAGTTACTATACTAATGATGCTGCTAAATATTTTGATGATGTAAAATCATATCTTGATATTCTAAAAGTAAAATATAAGATCAATCCAAAACTTGCTAGAGGTTTGGATTATTACTGCCATACAGCATTTGAATTTATTACAAATAAGCTTGGTGCTCAAGGAACTCTCCTTGCAGGAGGTAGGTACGATGGGCTGACAAAATTAATGGGTGAGGAAGAAATACCGGCAATAGGTTTTGCGGCAGGTATTGAGAGAATTGCACTAATGGGTAATTTTACACCAGAAAAAACCCGCCCTACTATAATAATGCCGATAGGTGATGAGTGTTTTGATTACTGTATAAACCTTGCGGAACAACTAAGAAATAAAAATATAGCAACAACTTTGTCATCTAGCGGCAAAATAGGCAAAAGAATGCAGAATGCTCTAAATAACAACGCTAAATATGTAATTTTCATTGGTTCTGATGAACAAGAAAAAGGTGTATGCAAACTAAAAGATCTTGATCAAAATTTGGAAGCAGAACTAGAAATATCTAGGCTAGCAGATATTATTCTTAAAACATGAATTAACCAACAATATCTATTAAGAGGTATAAGCTTTGCGTATATTTAATATCATGATGTCAAGAGACTTGGGCGGTATCCAGCAAGCTTATATCGACTATAACGATGCTTTATTAAGCCAAAATCATGAAGTAATCAACATAGCAAGTGCTAAAGCTCAAATAAATGATCAACTATCTCCAACTCATACCTTACCTAACCTTGCTCCTTGGTGCTTTTTATCAAAAATCTACTTAGGTATTCTGATACAAAAATATAAACCAGATATTATTATCTGCCATGGCAATAGAGCAATTAATTTTTCGTGTGGAAGTATAAAACCTAAACATACAAGGATTGTCGGCGTTTCACATAATTATAGCTACAAAAAACTTAAAAAATGTGATTTCATAATTACTCTTTCTAATGATCTTAGAAAAAATCTAATTAAGCATAATATATCGCAAGATAAACTCCTTCATTTATCGAATATGGTAAGGATAGAAAAGCCGTATAATCCAACTCCGTATAACAATCCAATTACAATAGGAAGTTTAGGGCGTTTTGTAGAAAAGAAAGGATTTTCTTACTTAATTGAAAGCATAAAACTAATAAGAGAATCAAGTCACAATATCAAGCTTATAATTGGCGGAGATGGCAAAGAGAAAAGCAACTTAAAGCAATTAGTAAGCAAACTGGATTTAAATAAAGAAATCGATTTCGTTGGCTGGGTCAGTGATAAAGATGCTTTTTTTAATCAAATTGATATTTTTTGTCTTCCATCTATCAGTGAACCATTTGGCATTATTGTTCTTGAAGCAATAGAACATTCAAAACCAGTTGTAGCTACAAACTCTGGAGGGCCTCAAGAAATTATTCGCCATGAGCAAGATGGATTTATTGCAAATATCAGCTCAGCAGAAGATTTAGCAAAACACCTAACAATAATGATAAATGACCAAGAACTTGCTAATAATATGTCGAAATCTGCATATGATAGGCTAACAACCAATTACGATATAAAAATAGTTGCAAAACAACTTTCTCAAATACTAAATAACCTGGACCATAAATAAATGACTTTTAATTCTAGTAAATTAAATAACGGCTTGAATATTGTGACTTATTCAATGCCTCATGTAAACTCAGTTTCCATCAATATTATAGTAAAAGTGGGCAGTCGTTATGAATCCGAAGAAGAAGCTGGAATCTCACATTTCCTTGAGCATATGGCATTTAAAGGTACAAAAACTAGATCAGCTATCGAAATAGCAAAAGAATTTGATAGTATCGGTGGGCATTTCAATGCATATACCAGCAGAGAAAACACTGTTTACTATACAAAAGTACTTAAGCAACACACAAAACAAGCTATAAGCATATTAGCAGATATTTTACAAAATTCATTATTTGAGGAAGAAGACATCAAAAAGGAATTAAGTGTTATCTCGCAAGAAATTGCTGGAGTGAAAGATTGCCCTGATGATCTAGTTTTCGAAAATTTCTATGAACTAGCCTATCAAGGTCATCCTCTTGGACGTTCTATACTTGGAACATATGATAACATAGCCAAATTTGATAAAAAATCATTCCAAGACTATATAAACAAACATTATTGTGCAGAAAATATTTATATTTCAATTGCTGGTAATATTGATCATACTGAATCAGTTAACATCGCTCAAAATTTATTTTCTTCTTTTCCAGCTAAATCATCTAGAAAGCAAGAAGAGTCAAAATATTCTGGAGGTTTTAGAGTTACAGAAAAATCTCTTGAACAAACAACAATTGCTCTTGGGTTTGAGAGTGTATCATATCAAAGTCTTGAAGATTTTTATCATGCACAGATTTTATCTATCATCCTCGGTGGAGGATTATCTTCTAGATTATTCCAAACCATACGAGAAAAATATGGTTTGGCATACGGAATTGGTAGCGGCGTCAATGCTTTTTGTGATAGTGGTATTTTTAGTATCTATGCAGCTGCAGACCATCGAAATATAAAAATGATGATTAATAAAATTGTTGAAGAAATAGACAAAATCAGAACAAATATTTCACAAGAGGAGCTATATAGAGCAAAAGCTCAAATTGAATCAAACATATACATGGCTGAAGAAAAGACTGAATATAAATCCGAGGAAGTTGGAAAGAATTTTGCACTATTTGGCAAATATTTCCCTGCAAAACAAGTAATGGATATTATCTCAGCCACTCAAATAAAAGATCTTAAATCTAGTGCAAATAAAATTTTTAACACTCCTCCAACACTAGCAACTGTTGGAGATAGGCTTGATAATTTCAATTTTAACAATATGCGTGATAATCTATTAAAATAACTGTATCTTTCTTTAAAAAGATAATATACTATTTTTTTTATTAATCTCATTGCAGAAGACTGATGTTATGTTTCCAAAAAAAAAGCCAAAACTACTTGATACAACACTTGCCTCAGAGACATTAAAAAAAATTGGTCATAAACGTAAAAATGGAAAAACAAAAATATCGGAACTGATGGAAGATTTTCATGAAAACGGTCTTCTCCTTGCTATGATTTTCTTTGCGCTTCCAGTTGCTATACCCCTTCCTTACCCTCCCGGGTTTACAACTCTCATGGGAATTCCTTTAATGATTTTGTCAGTTCAGATGCTTATGGGAAGTAAGAAAGTAAGCCTACCAAAAAAAATTAATAACTATGAGCTCAAAAATTCAACACTAAAATCCATAAGCGACAAAATAGTGCCAATCATTGAAAATATTGAAAAATATATGAAACCTAGATTTAAATTTGCACGCTCAGTTTATTGTGAACAATTTGTTGGATTAGTTTGCTTAATTGCAGCTACCGCTGTTGCAATACCATTATTTATGACCAATGCAATACCTGCCCTTGGAATCACAGTCATGGCTCTTGGCTTAATGAATAGAGATGGGTTAATTATTATTGCAGGTTTTATTATCTCAGTAGTTGGGGTAATAATTGCTATTGCAGCTGTTGTTGCAAGCTGGCTAGCTATTAAATATCTATTTTTCAGTATTTTTTAAACATGAAAGAAAAAATATATAAAGGGACTTCTAAGACTTTGTATCAATCTGAAGAAGATTATGCATTGATTATGTCTTTTGACGACTCAATCAAAAAAGCTAATAAGGAAATAATTAATATATCTGGTAAAGGTGTAATTAATAACAACATCTCAGCATATATAATGCAACAGCTTGATATGATTGGTGTTGAAAATCATTTCATTCAAAAGAATAATATGCGTCAACAATTGGTACAGTTTGTTGATGTATATCCTGTGCAGATTCATGTTTGTACAATTGCATGCGGGAGATATGTGACTGATTTTGGTATGGAAGATGGTTTTGTCTTTGAATCACCAATTATTGACTTTAGAGTCA
Source organism: Rickettsiaceae bacterium (assembly GCA_023301685.1). GTDB lineage: Bacteria > Pseudomonadota > Alphaproteobacteria > Rickettsiales > Rickettsiaceae > Megaera_A. The sequence continues at coordinate 39,215 of JALZUG010000002.1, read as the reverse complement.
AAAATAAAGATCTAAACTACCCTATTATAAATGAAGAGCAAATTCTTAGCTTTGGCTGGCTTAGCAAAAAGGAATTACGTGACCTGAAAAATAAGGCTATGAGAGTACATGATTTTCTATCAGGTCTATTTGCGACAGCTGGAATTAGGCTTGTTGATATAAAACTAGAATTTGGGCGAGTTTTTAACGGCGAGGACTTTATTACCATGCTCATAGACGAAATATCACCTGATACTTGCAAGCTGTGGGATATGGGAACAAATGAAAAACTTTGCTATGAAATTGCTGAAGAAGATCCCGAAAAAGTACTTCCTGCATATCAAGAAATACTCAGTAGACTCAACATTAATGCAAAACTATAATTCAGGTACTGTTAGTTAATCATAGCAACGCCTCTTTTTAGCTGAAAAATAACTTAAAATATGACATTCCTATAATTAACTAACATTACCTATAAAAATGGGTTTGACTTTTTAATCAACTATTTATATAATCGCCAGTCAAAGAACTTAAACTTTAATAGGTATATTTAAGTGACGAAAATTATTAAATCAAAATATAAAGCTAGTAGAAGGCTTGGAACAAGCATCTGGGGTGATGGCAAAGATCCTTTCCACACAAGAAATTTCCGCCCAGGACAGCATGGACCTACAGGAAGAGTTAAGACTTCTGACTACGGTGCTCACCTACAAGCTAAACAAACTGTTAAAAATCACTATGGGCGTATTACTGAGAAGCAATTCAGAAATACTTTCAAAGTTGCTGCTAAAATGAAAGGAAACACTGCTGAAAATTTTGCAGGTTTACTTGAGAGTAGATTAGATATGGTTGTTTACAGAATGAATCTAGCTCCAACTATTTTTGCTGCAAGACAATTAGTTTCTCACTGTAATGTTAGACTTAATGGTAAAAAAGTAAATATCCCAAGTTTAAGATTAAAAGCTGGAGATAAAGTTGAGCTTAAAGATTCGGCGAAACAAATCACTGTTTACATGGAATCTGCACAAAAACAAGAAAGAACAATTCCAGAATATTTAACAATGGATCCAGGCACAATGTCTGGCGAGTATATTAGAACTCCGATAATTTCTGACATACCTTATCCGTTTGAGCCAAACTTTGGTAAAATTATTGAGTATTACTCTCACTAATAATGAGAATTAAAGCGGGGCAAAAAGCTCCGCTTTTTTTATTTAGAATAATGATAATTATTGAAAATGAAAAATATTATGGCATATAACATAACAAACAATTTTTCAAACTACTCTATCCTGTCCGTCGTCTCTGTCGTGGCTTAGCCACTATATTATCTTCTTTAAAATTTTTTTCAAAATCACGTCCGCCTTACGAAATTCATTCTATTTCTAAACTAAATAGTACAAACGTAATATTTAAAAAAATAGAAATTGGTATAAGGCAATAAAATAAATTATAAGGTATAAATTATGAAACGACACATTTTCCTTTACGGATTTTCAATATTCTCAATGTTTTTTGGCTCAGGAAATTTAGTGTTTCCCCTTATGGTTGGCGTAAATAATGCAGATAATTGGCTTGCAGGGTTCCTTGGCTTTTTCTGCACTGGCATTATCCTTCCCTTTCTAGGGTTATTTGTTATAAAGCTTCACAGAGGAAATTATGAAAGCTTTTTTGGAGAAGCAGGTAGTTTAGCAAAATTGGCTGTACCACTCTTTACACTTTCATTACTTGGTGCATTTGGAGTTATCCCTCGTTGCATAACAGTAGCACATGGTGGTCTAGAATTTCTCTATCACGATATATCTCTACTGTCTTTCAGTATTATATTCTGTATTTCTTGTTATGTTATTTGTTTAAATGAAAAATGGATGTTTAGTATCCTTGGGAAATTCCTTACTCCCATATTATTATTATTCCTAACAGTGTTAATTATAGTAGGAATATATTCAAGCTCATCAATTGATTCTGACCTATCAGTAACCGGTGTAAATTTTGTAAATGGTTTTTTTCAAGGATATGCTACGATGGATCTATTTGCAGCTTTCTTTTTCTCTAGTCTAATTTTCAAGCAAATTGAAGCGCTTGTAGATGAATCTGGTGGGCGTTCAGTTATTAGAGCAGCACTTGGACCAAGTATATTTGGGGCACTATTACTTGGAATAATTTATTTTGGATTTGTTTATCTTGGGAGTCACTACAAACATTTAGCTTCAGACTTACCTGGAGAATTAATTCTTCCAGCTATTGCCAATCACCTGCTTGGCAAAAACGGTGCATTATTCATAGCAATTATCATAATATTTTCGTGCTTAACCACTGCAGTTGCACTTAATAGTATTTATGCAAAATATTTATGCACTTTCAAATTTATTGGAAATAAGAAATTCAAAAAAGTATTACTAGTAACTACCACCTTGTCATTCATAATTTCATTATTAGATTTTGATGGAATAGCAGCAATCTTGGGCCCATTGCTAGAAATTTCATATCCTGGATTAATAGTTCTGACTATAATGTCAATCTGCACAAAAAAGCACCAATCTCTAAAAATGATCAGCTTCTATGCAGTTATAGCGTTTATGCTTGTAGTATAAAAAAAATAGATATTTGAGGTAGGGTTTGTAATCAATATTAACCCTGCTTTAAAACATAAATTTAGCTTAAGCAAGCTGCTAATTCCATAGGTACAAGAGTGATATTAATTACTTTTTCTCCGCTTCTCCAGATGCCATTTGCACAAAGTGGACACCCATTAAGAGATATTTTCGATTGAGCCATACTATATACTCACAGAATTTTCACCTACACAGGAATGACATGAATGTATTAAAGGTATTAAAGACAACTCAGACCTTACCAATCCTAAACTCACGTTTAAAGGTTAATCATAGATTTTAATTTTATCCATCTGTAGAAACTGATACTGAATAACCTTCAATATCACCAGATAACACAACTAAATCATTTTGCTTATCGTATGACAAACCAACAAATTCAAAGTCTTGTGCATCTAAACCAGCTAAAATAGTTATAGTATCTACAAGTTGCTCATGCTCTTTTGTTGAAATAACATTATTTATTAAGGCTTGTGCAGCAGCTTTTTCTTCTGCTAATTCATCACAACCCATAAGACCTCCTCCAAAAATTAATTACATAATAAATTATGCTATATATTTATGAAGAAATGATTAATGATAAATATTGAGATTAATTATATACCACATGAATGTGGACATCATTTTCGGATAAACCTTGGGAATCAGACGATAATTTATCAACTATTCGAACATCTGCAGATGAAGTTACTTGCTTTAAATCCGAAATAAGCTTCTGTGATAATTGACCGTTTTGAACTTCAATATATTCAATTGGAGCCTTAATAGATAAGTTATCCTGTGCTTTAATTTTACGAACCAGTTCAAGGACAGATAAAAGATTTTCTGATTCTTTAGTTTTTACTTCACCAAACTTAACATCTAATTTTGGCCAATTACCACGAGCATGAATAGATTTATTGGAATACAGAATCTGATATATTTCTTCAGTAATATGCGGCATTACCGGAGCAAATAGCTGCAGCAGTGTTTTAAGCGCATGATATAATGTAAGCCTTGCGCTCAATGCTCCATCAGGGTCTTTATTCTCTTCATCATATGCCCTTGTCTTTGTTATCTCTAAATAATTGTCACAGAATAGAGACCAGAAAAAATTTTCTGTCTTATGCATTGCAGTAGCGTATTCATATTTCTCATACTCACCCGTTGCATAAACTACTAATTCAGATAATTTGGAAATAAAATATCTATCAAAATCGGAAGTGATTTTTTCCTTTACTTCTTCTAAGCTTAATTTTTTATCACTATCTGGTATTTTATCAAAATGCTGAGAAACAAATTTTGCTGCGTTCCAAAGCTTATTCACTAAACGCTTACCATTCTTTACAACATCTTCAGAATAAGCTGTATCACTGCCAAGTTTTGAACTCGATGACCAATAACGTACTACATCAGCTCCATGCTGCTCTAAAATTGTCTCAGGCACAACAATGTTACCTTTAGACTTCGACATTTTGCTTTTATCAACAGCCAAACACCAACCACTAATCATAATATTCTTCCATGGCAATGTATCTTGGTGCAAATAACTTTTCAGCATTGTATAATAAGCCCAAGTTCTTAGAATCTCATGTGCTTGCGGGCGAAGGTCAGCTGGAAATAATTTATTGTGACGCTCTTCATTAATCATAAAACCGTCTGCAATTCCATGAGAGCTAAGCTGAGGTGAAACAGAACTTGTCGACCAAGTATCCATTACATCTTTATCAGGCTCGACCTCATCTGGAGTATAGCCAGCCGGTACATCACGCAGCGGATCAATTGGCAGCTGATCAGGTGATGCTAACAGCACTTTCCCTTCTTCTCCTGGTCTTTTTGAATACCAAACAGGAAATGGAACACCAAAATATCTCTGTCTTGAAATACACCAATCTAAAGCGACTCCATGAGTCCAGCTATCTAATTTTATTTTCATAGATTCTGGATACCATTTCAGTTCATTCGATTTTTGCATCATAGCATCTTTGTGCTCAACTGATTTGATAAACCATTGAGGAGTAGTTAAAATCTCGAGTGGAGCTCCGGATCTTTCAGCGCATTTAACAGTTTGTGTTTTTTCTGTTTGACCTAACAAGAGACTTTCATCTTTTAAAATTTCGATCATTTTTTCTCTAGCAGCTTTAATTTTCAGCCCAGTTATCTGGGATACAAATTTTTGCGCTTTATCAACATCTAGACAACTCTCATCAAATTCGATTTCATCAATAGTTCCCCATTTAGTAAATATAATCTTTGTTTGCAAATTATGCTTTCTCCACCATTGAATATCTGTCTGATCGCCGAAAGTACAACACATAACTAAGCCTGTTCCTTTCTCAGGATCAACCATGTCATCAGATAGAAGTGGCACTTTTACACCAAATAATGGTGAGATAGCAAATTTACCTTCTAACTCTTTATATCTTTCATCATCCGGATGAAAAAATACTGATACACATGCTGGAAGCAATTCAGGCCTTGTAGTAGCAATTATTATTGGCTTTCCATCTTCGGTTGTAAACTGAAGATCATTCATAAAGGTCGTTTGCTCTTTATCTTCAATATCAGCTTGAGCAAGAGCAGTTTGGTCAACTGGATCCCAAAGCATTGGCTGTGAATCGCGATAAATCTGGCCTTTCTGCATTAGATCAAGAAATGACATTTGTGAAATTTTGCACGAAGTATCGCTTATCGTTCTATATTCAATATTCCAGTCAACTGATAAAGCTATACTATTAAATAGATCTTGAAACTTTTCTTCTTCTGATTCAACAACATCTTTACATATCGCTACAAACTCCTCACGATTCATGCTACTAGCTTTTACTTTTCTTTTTTTCTCAACCAACCTCTCTGTTGGAAGCCCATTATCATCAAAGCCCATTGGGTAGAACACATTCATCCCTTTCATTCTCTGAAAACGAACTACAAAATCAGTATGTGTATAGCTATATACATGGCCAATGTGTAAATGCCCTGAAACTGTTGGTGGAGGAGTATCAACTACATACGTATTTTCACGAGACTCTTTTTTATCCCAGACATATACTCCCTGCTCTTGCCAAAAATTTTGCCATTTTTTTTCACTTTCATTAAACTTATATTTCTTTGGAAACTCAGCCATGCTATTATCTTTTGATTTTATATATTTAGAAAACCTGAATTGAGGATAATAGTATAAATAGAAAAAAATGACAAATAAATTCACCAACTTACTGCTGCTAACGCGTTTAAACTCACCAGTAGTTTATTTCTGCTATTTTTTTCCAGCAGCTTTTGGCTTAATGCTAGCTTATAAAAATAATCCATCAGACCTACTATATCTGCTTGTATTTATAATAGGTAGTATTATAACACGCGGTGCGGGCTGTATAATCAATGATTTATTTGACCGTAACCTAGATAAAAAAGTTGCCCGCACTAAGAACCGTCCAATAGCAAGCGGAGCTATATCTGTAAAAGAGGCTATTATACTTCTTTTTACTCTCCTATCTATTGGACTACTAATATTAGTATCTTTAAATATAACATCTATAGCAATAGGCTTTGTAGCTGTTTTCCTTACTACACTCTACCCTTTAATGAAGCGTATAACATACTTTCCACAAGTGTTTTTAGGTATTACAATCAATCTAGGGTGCCTGATTGGTTATGCCGTAATTACAGATAATATCTCGATGGATGCCATGATTCTATATTTTGCATGTGGATTCTGGACGGTAGGCTACGATACCATTTATGCTTTTATGGATATCAAAGATGATAAAAAGGTTGGAATCAAATCAACGGCCATTTTTGTTGAAAATATGAACTATAAAACTATTATTCTAGCATTATACCTAGCATTTATATTTTTATTTGCCTTTGCAACTTGGAATACTATGAATTTATTCCTATCTATGGCCATTATACTCAGTATTCTAGGTACTATTTGGATTGTCTACACTTTAGATATAACACAAGAAAGCAACTGCCTTGCACGTTTTAAGGCAAATAATTATATTGGTTTTATATTGTTTTTAGGGTTGCTACTTGAAAAACTCTAAAAACCCCTTATATTATATATTAAGCAAACAAATTATTTGAGGTAATTTTATATGATGGATTATACTAAGGCTTACACAAGCAAAAGCAAAAGCCAAAAGGGTTTTGATGAAGGCCTAAGAAGCTATATGCTCAAAATATACAACTATATGACTCTTGCACTACTTTTAACAGGAGCTATGGCATATGGAACCCTGAATTTCCCTCCATTAATGAATATTATGTATAATGTTGGTCCAAGTGGTGAACTTCTGGGGCAAACTATGTTAGGAATGATTATTACCTTTGCACCGCTTGGAATAGCTCTATTCTTTTTCATGGGTATGGGAAGAATGTCAGTACAAACCGCGCAAGTTACATTCTGGGTTTATGCAGCACTTATGGGCATGTCCCTATCATCCCTTGGTCTTATGTATACTGGCCAATCATTAGTTCGTACATTCCTAATCTGCTCTGCAGTATTTGGCTCTATGAGCTTATATGGCTATACAACAAAAAGGGATTTAACATCGATGGGTTCGTTTTTGATCATGGGTCTGATTGGTCTAATCGTTGTATCTATAATTAATATATGGCTACAAAGTCCAGCTATCCAATTTGCTACATCTTTCATTGGCGTTGCTATATTTATGGGTCTGACTGCTTGGGATACACAAAAGCTTAAAACAATGTACTACACTTCAGGTGGAGGCGAGATGGGACAAAAAATGTCTATTATGGGAGCATTTACTCTATATCTAGACTTTATCAATCTGTTCCTATATCTACTAAGATTCTTTGGTGATAGAAGGTAGATTCTGCAAAATAATATAATTAGTAAAGAGTCAGCAAATTTTGTTGGCTCTTTTTTTATAGCGAATCACCTTGAAATATAATCTAAATAAACAAAGAAGGGCACAGAATATCTAAAAAATGTAAATTAGTATTATATACATCTAGCTATGCATTATAAATTATATATTATAATAAACGAGCATAATTTGTGATAAAAAATAGTATATAAATATGAGCAATCCAACAGCAAGTATAATTATTATTGGCAATGAAATCTTATCTGGTCGTACACTTGATGTAAACACTCAAGAAATCGCGCTAACATTAGGGGAAAAAGGCATAATAATCGTAGAAACTAGGACAATTCCTGATATCAAGGAAATGATTATTACGCATGTTAGAGAGCTAAGTGAAAAATATGACTATGTATTCACGACAGGCGGTATAGGCCCTACTCATGACGATATAACAGCTGAATCAATTGCTGCTGCATTTGACTTACCTTATTCAAGAAATGAAGAAATCTATCAAATCCTAAAAAACTATTATGATGGTATAGGAGAAAAGCTTAACCATGCTAGAGAAAAGATGGCCTATATTCCAGAAGGTGCTGATCTAATATTCAATAAAGCTACAATGATTCCAGGGTTTATAACTCGCAATGTCTATACTATGGCAGGAATTCCAGATATAATGAAAGCAATGCTTGAATCAACTCTACCTAAGCTTAAAAATGGTAATGTAGTAAAATCTAAAACTATTGATATTATGCTTGGTGAAAGCAAAATAGCCGATCAATTCTCCGATCTACAAAAGAAATATCCAAATATTGATATGGGTAGCTATCCCTATACAAAAGATGGTCAACATGGAACATCTCTGGTACTACGCTCGTCAGACTACTTGGAGCTTGACGCAGCATATGCTGAACTGCAAGCAATATGTGATCGTGCCCTTTGAGTTATTGATAAATAAAATCCTAATTAAAATAACGTAGGTCTTAGGAAGTAATATATAGCTTTTGCTGGAACTCCAATTGCTAAGGTTTTTATTAGCCCTATTCTATTTACACCTGAGTAAAAAAATTCGCCAATGTTTACTAGGTGCAATATCTTTTTTTTCAGAAGAAGTTTTTGTCTCCTTTTTTCCTAACTTATAAAACAAAATGCCAATCAGTTATTTTACCAAATAACTAATAGTAACTGGAATAGTGGTAATAAATCACCTTTTGAAAGGTCTAGATTATAGATCTTGCTCTTATTTCTTAATAAAAGTATTTACATTCAGTAAGGTTTATATAATAATAGTTAGTTAAACTAAGTGTTACTATGTCAGTAACCTACTTCCAAAATAAGGTAATATGAAAAGAACAAAACATAGGGTAGAGACGCAGTTTAAAAAACGGCTAAAAGTTGAAAACTCTACAAAGCTACCTGAAGATATTTCAGATACTAGAAGCGATACCGCTTCTAGTCATCTTACTAAATTGCACGTAGATACAATAAATTATAGTAATCGACTTGTTAATGATAATTACGCTATAGAATTAAACGGATATTTTTCTCAGTATGATCTTCATGTTGGAACTTTTGATTTAAGTCATTGCGGATTATCGGCTGTTGGATTAGATAATTTAGTAAAAGGACCAACGGGCATTAAGTACTTAAGTAGTGGAGGCACTGATTTATCATTGATAATGCAAGGATTATTTTCTCTTCATAACGTTAAGATTGAACATCTAAACTTATCCTTTAACAATATTCAAAATATAGGGTCTGATATATTAGGCCACGCTCTTGCAAATGGATATCTTTCACCTATAAAGTATATTAATGTTTCTTATAACAGTATTACAGATCCGGGAGCGAGCTCTTTTGCATCAGCTTTAAAAACTAATATACCGCGGCATCTTCAAAGCCTTAACTTTATTGGAAACAGACTAACAGAACTTGGTAAAGCAACTATAAAAACTGTAGTTGATAGTCATAATACAGATGTTAATAATTGGGATAAATTAATAACATTTACGGTATCACCTTACTTAGAAGATATAACCCCTTTAGTTGATATTGTAGGTGAGTACTATGTTTGCGGAGCTGTAATAGATTTACAGATATAAGATGATATATTTGACGAGTAGGTAGAAAATACAAAGACTCTATAATTTTTTAGAAAATATTTAAACAGCATTTCTTGTTCACTTCTGCCAAACTCATTAACAAATAGCTACCAAGTCAGCTTCATATACAATTCATCATAATAGTAAAAACAATTTATTATGAATACTATTTTCTAGATAACATCCAGTATCATAATCAAATAATAATTGATTATTCCCACATTTGTACTTTGTACTTACTATTATGATCTAGAAAATGGTATTATGTTTCTACTTCTGATTCAAGCTTGTTGCAAAAGCCCATTCGTAATGATCTGGATCAAGCACACTACAAAATCGATCACCCCAAAATGAATCATTTGGTTCTACCACTGACTTTGCACCATTATCAATCGCTTGCTTATACGCGCTATCTGTATCCTCACAGTAAAGATACATATTAATTGGCATCATAATATTTTGGGTTGCAGGGGACTTTTTAGGAGTACCAAACGCACCTTCCTGACAAAACATAATAACTGACTCACCAAATTTCATACTAACATGCTGAGGGTTTCCATTCTCATCATCTACTTGTTCATCAATTTCAAACCCAAGAGCTTTATTGTAAAATTTTATAGACTTTTTTATATCCTTTACGACAAGATATGGACTCATTTGCGGCATATTTTCTGGTTTAAATGACATATTTTTTCCTCCTAAATTCTAATATTACGTTTTACGCTTATAACTTTAGCAAAGTCCAATAAAAATTCCAACACCATTTCAACAAAAAGTTAGTCAAAAGTTGTTTAATTTGAATTTGTGATTAGGAATAATGAGTAGAAACTAGTAATAAAATTAGGATTAGCAATGTCCCAAATTCATATTAAATAACTCAATATAGAAGAGCGAATAATTTCATTCATCAAACAATATCTTAAACAAACTCGAAAGTTTCTATAGCAAAATATAGAAGTGCTTTAGATACTACATGAGAATACGCAGCCTATATTAATAAAATAAGAGGATAAAAAATAAAAAAGCAGTGTACTAAATTTAAAAGTAAATGAGATGCAGCAAACTTAAACAAGCTGCAAAATATATAGCATCAAAATAAAACCCTCTGCAAAATGGAATCCTGCAGAGGGCAAAAAGGAAATTATAGAAAACTATAATTATAGTTTAGGAGGTTAAATAGCTTAACCTCCTAAATTCTTTGGAATTAGAAGTTCACACGAACTTTCAAGCTTCCTTCATGTCCAACACGCTTCTCAGCTAGGTGAACATCATAACCAACACCATATTCCATCATGCCATAATCAGCGTTAACGCCTAGACCTAAGTTAAATGTTGTCTTAATTGGCTTACGAGACTTAGCAGTTAAAGAAGTTGGTGCACCACCAATTCTCAAATCTTGCTTAGGATTCTTACCAATAACGTCATGATTAATGAAACCATGTAGTTCAGGAGTTACTGACATACCATTCATATCGAATGTACCACCAGATACTCTAGCACCAACTACAACTTCAAACTTATTAGATGCTTTTTGTGAAACATTTAAGTTCTGGCCTGTAGTTGAACCATTCTCTTTATAACCTGCACTGTTTACTCTAGCGTACCTTACACCACCCATTGGAGTTAGAGTGAAATCTTCAGTTGCATAATTGTAACCGAATAATACATCACCAACAAATGACATTGAGTTATACTTACCACTTACAGTATCAAATGCAGTTGCGTTACGAACTCTTTTTTCTGAATTCTTAACTTCATTTGAAGCAATAGTTGCAGAACCTTGAGCAAACCATGTATCAGTAATTTGCTGCAATGCATAGATAGAGAACATTAGTGAGTTCACTTTTGTTTTATCTCCAGACTTGAAGTCTCTGTGCTTCATTTCTGAATTAGCAAAAGTTACAGCAGCACCAAGAATTAAATCATCATTAGCTCTTGTATCCATACCGAAGCTACCACCATATGTAGTATCTTTGTAACCAGCTGCACCTTTTCTAGCTTTCTGAGTCGTTTTGCTAAAGAAAGGACTGAACCATGCGCCATATCTTGCATGCTCATCACCTGCAGATACACCAGTAACGTTTGCACTTGCAACTGTTCTAGACTGAACAGGAGTACCAGCTGTTTGCTTACCAACTAGGCTAAGACGTGTTCCAATACCATTAACTAAATCGTTCATAGTATTTTCAATTGAGTCTGTCGCAGTAGACACAGATGTTAAACGGTCAAGAGCTTCATTCATCTTAGCTTTATTATTAACGAGACCTTCTAACACAGTTACAAACTTAGCTGCATCAGTTCCAGCTTCAGCTTGTGTTAGCACGTCAACGTTTGCTTTATCAACAGCATCTAAGTCAGTTCCTAAGATTTCTTTAATCTTATCTGCTGCACCATCAATCTGAGTAAGAATTAAGTTACCATTATCAAAGCTACTACTCCATTTAGTAAATGGATTCGTGCTAGCTACAGGATTGACACCAAGTGTACCTACTACAGCTTTACCTGTATCATTCTTGATCAGAGTAAATGTACGGCTTGCACCTGCTGATGGTCTGCTGCCATTTGCATCATCTGCAGTTATTGTTACCATAGAATTTGCATCATATTTCAACGTAGCACCTGTTCCAGCAACAATCTGTCCACCAGAAACATTATTACCAGCTTGAGCAATCGCAACTGCAATTTTACCTTCTGTACCACTAAATGTAAGGTTACCGTTATTAACTGTAACTTTACCAGTTGAACCTAAGTCAAATGAAGCATTTTGTGCATTAACATCTGGTGCATTTAAAACTACATCATCATTTCCAGGCTTAAATGTACCTTTTCTGATATCAATCTTTTCATTTGCAAATACACTCGAACCAAATGTCAGAGTTTTACCAGCAACATCTGAGAAAGTAACCATTTTTACTCTCTGAGCAAGAGTACCAATGTCTTTACCAGCTTCAACTGTACCACCACCTAGGAATTCAACGATACCTTTATCACCTACTGTATCTGCAATAGCAACTTTCAAAGTAGCGCCATCTGAGAATTTAGCAGTAGATCCAGTATTTGCTAAAGCAAAGTTAGTACCTGAAATTCCACCTCCAAGTGTTGCTGTTTTGTCTTGAGCAATAGTTGTTGTAGCAGCGTGAGTTCCGCCTGTAATGGTTGCATTCTCATTAACATTTACAGCAAGAAGTTTTTTCTCAGCTGTACCAGCTCCATAAACTGTCACACCATCTTGACCTAAATCAAGAGTACCTTTATCATCAGCTGCATTTCCATTGATAAAGTGTGCACCATTCGCCTGTACTCCACCATTTAGTGTAGCTGTTTTACTATTAGTACCAATATCTAGTCTAATTTGCTTAGTATCTGGATTAGCAACGGCAATCTGCCCTGTGAAAGCTTCATTAGTATTTAATACAACTGTGTGAGCTACTCCATTAGCTTCACTGTTATTTACAAAGTTAGCTGCACCAATACCAGCAGCATCAAATGTTACTTTTGAAGCATTTGTACCAGTAAATAGTAGATCTCTACCATCATGTCTTACAACATTATTAAATGTTACATCTCCACCGTTAAACTCAATAGATTGAAGTTTAGCTGCAGCAGCACCAACTCTACCATCAACAGTAACAGCAGCAGAATTAATAAATTTCAGCTTACCGTTATTATCAGCAACACCAACTACACCATTACCATCGTTATCATTACCGTTAGCAGTATCTGCTGTTATGCTGCCGGCTACAGCTAAAGTTGCATTATTTGATAATTTAATATCATTTTCTGTATGAATATCTTTCAGTATAGTTACTGTATTACCATTACCTTGCACTTCAATTGCATTGATATTTTGTCCATCAGATTTTGCAGAGAAAATACTATCCCCTTTAAAAATCAGTGTACCCTTATTATTGTTACCAACAGTGTTATTTAATTCACCAGCATAAATATTAACACCATTTTCGATAGTTAAAGTCTTATCATCAGTAAACTCAAGTGATTTTAGTCGATGAGTTGCAGTACCAAAATTCACAGAGCCTTCTGCAAGTCCTTTTAATACAGCATTTTCATTAACTGCTAATGAGAACACATTATCATTATCTAGTACAATCTCGCCAAACTTAAATTTAGCATCTGCTTCATTTAGTTTTAATGTACCTGCTCCAGCAGCTTGGACTTTAGCAATATGTACATCAGTACCACCTTGTAGTATAACTGAACCACCAGCATCATTATTTAGAATATGTAGATGATTGATACCTTTTTTATTAGCTGTATCACCAATTTTACCAGCAAAAGTCACTGCATTAGCACCAACATTAGCTGCAATTGTGATTTTACCTCTAGTCTCATCAGCAGCACCTGCAGCGCTGTTAATACCACCCGTGATAACATGACCACCAGCACCTGAAATTTCCAGCTCACCTGACTGTGTCTTGTTATCTAGGAATAATATGTCTGTCACTGTAAGGGCATTACCAATTGTTACTTTTGCAGCACCTTCTTGGTCATTTTTACCGATGTTTAATGTTGTGGCTGTTGTAGCAAGCTTGAAGATAACATTCTTATCAGCCCCACCTGTTACATCGATTACATTCATTTTATTAGCTCCACCACCAACTACGCCATTAACAGTTGATTTACCTTCAAATGTTAATGCACCAGTATGTGCAGCAAGTGATGTATTGGTAATTGCTCCAGTTACATTTGCACCATCAGCAAAAGTAAATCCTGCGCCGGCATCTTTAGTAGCAAATGCAGCTTTATGATCACCAGCACCGATTTTCACAACAGCAGCGCCATTTGCTTCAACTAGACCTACACCATTACCACCTGTATCACCAATTTTACCTGTAATTTCACCAGCACCAGCGAATCTAATTTTACCGTCATTATTAGCAACTGCAACTAAATCACCAACTAGAGAACCACCAGCTGCAACCAATAAACGTGAATCTGCATCATCAAATTTAAATGTTGCTGCATGATGGGCAGTGTTAGCAGCAGTTAAAGAAACATCACCTGCACCAACAATATGTACAAGGCTTAATGCTTTACCATCTTCACCAATTGCTCCAGTTACAGTTCCATCAGCAACACCAGCACCAGAACCAGCAGTAAATATCAATTTACCAGTATTAGCAAATTTACCGTCAACCCCTGCTGCAACAGTGTTTTTCACAGCACCAGTAATTACTTTGTTACCAGCGGCAACAGTTACCTGACCGTCTTTACTGAATTGTAGTCCATTTGCAGCAGTAACATTATTAGCAAAAGTAACTTTTGCAGCAGCATCATTCACTGTGATCTTTTGTGCTTTTACTTCATCAGCAAAAGCAACAACACCAGCAGCAGTAGTACCATTTATGTTAACTTCTTTAAGTGCATTAGTATGACCAACTTTAGCAGTTACAGCACCTCTACCAGCAAAATTTAAAACACCAGTATTTGGACCAGCATTATCAAGTTTACCTGTAATTGTTTTATTATCAGCAACATTTACAGTACCGTCAGCTGTATAGCTAACATCACCTGTAATGTTATGATCGAACTGAGCGATAGCATCAGCATGATTTACTTTAAATGTTGTAGCTTTTGATGCTGCTTTTAATTGCACAGTACCCGCCCCGTTAAAACTAACAAGAGCTAAAGCATTATTTGCACCAATTGCACCATTCACACTACCATTACCTGCAAAGTTCAAAGTACCGTTAGGACCACCAGCTGCAGAATCAATAGCACCACCAAAATCAACACCATCCACTGCATTAATTGTAGAAGCTGTATTGTTAAAATCAATATCACCTAGTCCACTATAGTCATCGGCTCCGATAGCACCACCAGCTGTCCCTGAAAGAGTAAGCACTTTTGCAGCACCAAATTTTATATCAGCTGCCGCACCACCGTTTACATTACCCACAGAACCTAAAGATAGATTTTCGCTTATAGTAATAAGACCAGCGTTTTTACCATTAATATCATATGCAGAAATAATTCTATCCGCAGCGTTTGCATCAAGAGTGTGATTTCCACCTAGCTGGATAGAGTCGTTATTTACAGGAGGAGTATTAGCACCAACCCATGTACCAGCATTAGTAAGGTCTTCGGCACCGCCAGTGACTATCACATCACCCATCGCAGCAGATGATGCACCTGTAATCATAGCAAATGCCGAAGCAGTTGCTAAAAACTTTTTAAGTTTAAACTTGTTTTCCATAATTTTTATTTCCTTTTTATGGTTAATAATTAAAAATTCGAGAAAATTGAAAATAGATAAATCTTAACAAAACTCACTCGAAAATTTGATTTTGATTATCGGCTCTAAACCCCTTCTAAACCAGCGCAAAGCTAGCTTAAATGACCTTTTACCACTCGCTCCGAGCAGTAAAAAGATAATCAATTACAGGGCAATTATATACACAAAGACTGACTTTCCGCAATGTTTAAATATAGTTTTCACACGCTTTTCATTGAGCACGATATTTTTGCAACATAGGTTAATAATTGAAAATCTATTGGGGTTTTGCGAGTTAAATTTTTGTCAATTATATGCGCTATTAGATGATGTTTGAAAATAGTAATTATATTATAGTCATAACCGAAGCTTATTACAAACTAAATAATGAAATCAACTTGTCACCCGCAAACGGTGCAGGACAATGCTCTTTCCCTTACATCTTCACCTATGACAGTAAAGACGGTAATCTATAGGCCTTACAACATATAAAAATATCATTCGTTGAAAGATACTGGATTGCCGCAGTCACTTCGCTCCTCGCGGGTGACGAGGAACCATTGATACACCGCAGATTACTGAATTACTTTTAGCTCCTTGCAGGTGACGGGATAACTATTGACACCTCACAGATTGCCCTTGTCATTGCGAGCGGAGCGTGGCAATCCAGACCTTACCATATGTAAACATACCTCTCGTTGAAAAATCTAATGGATTGCCGCGTCGCTTTATCTTCTCGTAACGACGGGTAAGCGATGTAAACCTAAAGATTGCAACGCGGTCTTTTTGTTCCTCACAAACAACGGATATGACTAATTAAATTATCGTGTCGTACAAATCTTTCCATTCAGGATTCATTGACTCGATAAGCTGCAACTTTTTCTTGCGTGACCCGGCTTTGATTTGTTTTTCTCTGGTAATAGCCGAATCCATTGAATCGTGCAATTCATAGAACACTAAAGACTTGCAGTCATATCTTGCAGAGAACCCTTTTGTTATTGAATTTTTATGTTCGTAAATTCTTTTTACTATACCCGAAGTGACTCCAGTGTATAAAGTACCGTTTCGTTTGTTTGTTAGGATATATACGACTGGAGTTTTCATTATATTTACTCTTTTTGCTTTGATGGATTATTTTATAGTTAGTTTACTACTCACATGCTAGCAAAAACACACCCGTCATAGCGAGCGCGAGCGTGGCTATCCAGACCTTACTACACATAAACACATCACTCATCACAACACCCTAGATTGCCGCGTCACTACGCTCCTCGAGGGTAACGAATAATTGTTGATATCCTGCAAATCACCTCGCGGGTGATAGAATAACTATTGATACCTCGCAGATTGAAATGCTTACGCTCGCTATGACGAGATTAAGCATAGTCAAGTAGCGCGCTAAAATGCCTTAAGCACTGTGGCTCTTTGACAATTTTTATTCCCTTAATACCATCTTTGCGCTTCTTGATTTTTGCAAAAGTTGATGCAACATGTTCGATATGCTCGCTACCATATACTCGCCTTGGAATCGCCAAGCGCAGCAACTCTTTTGATGCATTTTCACCAAACATCAGCGAACCAATCTCAGCCCCTCTTACTCCACCTTCTATATAAGCCTCAACAGCTAAAGCAACTCCTGGGAATTGGTCGCGAGGGATATGTGGCAAAAACTCTTTTGCGTTAATATATACCGCATGCCCACCTGTTGGACCTATGATTGGAACTCCAACATCCTCCAACATCTTGCCAAGCTTTTTCACCTGACCGATCCGATAATCCAAATACTCAAACTCCATACCAGAAAGCATACCAGTTGCAATAGCTTCTAGATCACGACCAGCTAACCCCCCATAAGTCTTAAACCCTTCTGTCAAAATTAGTAAATTTTCTATCTTTGCAGCAAGCTCATCATCATTTGCAGCAATCCACCCACCAATGTGAACTATAGCATCCTTTTTCGCGCTCATTGTCATGCCATCTGCATAAGAAAAAATCTCTCGAGCAATATCTTCTATGGATGTGTCAGCATAACCTTCCTCGCGTGTCTTGACAAAATAGGCATTTTCTGCAAATCTACAGCTATCAATAAAAAATGGTTTGTTAAATTGTTTTGCAAGATGACTTACATCCTTAATATTCTGCATAGAAACCGGCTGTCCACCACCAGTATTATTTGTAATAGTAATCATAATAACAGGAATTATATCCGCCTTCTTCTCAAGCAGCGCCTCAAGCTTTTTTATATCCATATTACCTTTGAAATCTTTATTCGAATCATCAACTAGATCCAAAGCTTCAGCCCCCATGAATTCGATATTCGCACGAGTAGTATCAAAATGATTATTATTAGGGACTATTTTTGTTTTATCTGTAAGCAAAGTGAATAAAATTCTCTCTGCAGCTCTGCCTTGGTGCACAGGATAAATATGCTTAAAACCCGTAATATCACCAATAGTATCAGAAAAATATCGATGAGAACTTGCGCCTGCATATGACTCATCTCCCGTTATAAGCTGAGCAGTCTGCTCAGCGCTCATCGCACCTGTTCCAGAGTCCGTAAGAAGATCCACCATAACTTGATCAGATCTTAAATTAAATACATTATAGCTTGCTTGTTTTAACCACTCCCTCCTCTCATCCATAGAAGAAAGAAATATTGGTTCAACTGTTTTAATTTTAAAAGGCGGTAGAAGATTGGTCATTTAGTCTGCTCCTTTAGTCTGGTTGTTTTACGTTTTAGTTATTCGGATAAATAAGAATTATTATTGGAACTACTGACGAAATAAACTTGAGCAAAAACACCCATATTTTTGCAACACAAGAATTATCATCAGTAAAAGATTCCATTTTAAGATGTTTGGGCAAAACCCATCCGCTATATATCGCTATTAGTGCACCACCAATAGTTAGCATATAATTTGTGGATATATGGATAGTAAATTCAAACATGTTGAATTTTTCAAAAATCAAAAATTCACTACAAATATTAAAAGATAGAGATAAAAGTAAGCCCAAAAGCCATACTATTATTGCAATTATCACTGAAGATTTCTTTCGAGATATATTCATTTTTTCGTGCAATGTAGCAATTAATAGCTCTGCAATATTCACAGACGAAGTAAGAGCAGCAATAAACAACACTACAAAAAAACTGAGACTCATCAGCTGCGGATATGCCATATTGGATACTATTGAAGGAATAACAATAAACATCAATTCTGGCCCCGCAGATATTTTCGACAGGCTAGTAGTAAAAACAACAGAGAATATTGCAACACTTGACAACAAGCCAACAACTAGCTGCGCAAAAACAATAATATACGAAGAACTAAGCAACGGAGTATCTTCCTTTAAATACGAGCCATACATAATCATTGCACCAATCCCAACAGCAAGCGAGAAGAACGCCTGCCCCAAAGCGCTGAGCAATACATCGCTTATCGCCACATTGCTAGAATCAAATGAAAAAATAAATTTTATCGCCTTTATAAAGCTATCATAATTCTCAAATGCTACATAAAAAATCAGTATAAATAATAATATAAACAATATTGGCATCGTTATTATATTAAGTTTCTCCAAGCCATTATTTATACCCCTAGAAACAAACCAAGCGGTCAAAAATGTAAATAATGTATGATATAAAATAACAAGCTCCGCCGAACCTGAGAAATTCATCCAAATCTCAACACTCTCAGCTGTCGTAACACTTGAAAGCTTACCAGTTAATGAGATTACTAGATAATATAACGACCATCCAGAAACCACTGTATAAAACGACAATATTAGCAACGCTGTTACTAAACCTAATATCGGAACATAATTCCAAAACTTTGAGAGATTGTATTTTCTTGATAAATCTTTAAAAGCATCAATTGTATTTTTCTTACTATATTTTCCAATTGCAAGCTCGGCTATTAAGATAGGCAAAACACAGAAGAAAACACAAACAACATATGCTAGTAAAAAATATCCTCCACCGTTTGCACCAATTGCATATGGAAACTTCCATATATTACCTAGCCCAACCGCAGCACCAATTGCGCTTAATACAAAATACGTAGTATTTTGCCAAGATTTTCTCACTTGTTTCATAAATCCCAGAATTAATAATGTCTTTAATTAGTTCTATCACTAGTTGATAAATTTTACACTGGTCAGGCACAAATTTTATCACCATAAAAAAGATTACCTGATGATTATTTATTAATCAAGCAATCTAATCTTAAAAGTTATTGTGAAAATAAAGAATAGCTCTTGATTTGTAGCATAAGAAATAAAAAAAGCCTTCTAAGTCTTTAAACTTAAGAAGGCTCGGGGGGAAGATAATTATTTTATTATTCGCTGCTATTTCTTCATTCCAAAAGAAAGACCACCAAACTTTTTATTAAAGTCACTTACATTCTTATTGGATTGATTCACAACATTACCTGCATCTTTATTCCATGCCGGATGCTTTCTATAGTCAACATCCATAAGAATTTCACCAGACTTTAGAGTTGAAGCAGTAACGAATTCGTCTTTTCCAATCTTAATTTTTAGCTTTTGATATGTTGGGTGTATATCTTTCTTCATGCCGCTGCTCCACTAACTTTTTTAGTTATTTCTCTTTTTAGCTTTTTTGCTCTTAAAGACATAGAAGAAGCTTTTGCTTTTAGCATAAAAGCATCAAGCCCACCTAGCTTTTCTATGGTACGCATAGTTTTTGCAACAACTTTCAGCTTATATTTTTCGCCAGTAACTTCGCTAGTATAAATCACACTGCGCACATTTGGCTCAAAACGCCTTCTAGTTTTCCTTTGAGAGTGTGATACATTATTTCCATACTGCACTGCCACACCAGTTAATTCGCATCTACGAGACATTATATTAACCCTTTATATTTATGAGTTCGATTTGCAAGCAATATATATATATTTGCCAAAGCTGTCAATAATATATTTTGCTTCCTTTTTAATAGAGTACGAAATAGTAATGTTAAGTAAATCTTATATAGAAAAATGGCGCACCCGAGAGGAGTCGAACCTCTAACCGCTTGATTCGTAGTCAAGTACTCTATCCAGTTGAGCTACGGGTGCAAATATTACATAAACATCTTTAAAATGATTTATAGAGAAGATGGCTCCTCGGGCCGGATTCGAACCAGCGACCGAACGGTTAACAGCCGTTTGCTCTACCACTGAGCTACCGAGGAACAATTTAAATAGCTATATCAAAAATTTGTCAAAATAATGACTGGCGAAAATAGCTAGGCACACTTATAGCAAAAGTTTTTTTACTGGTCTAGAGTTTTTTTAAAAAAATGCATATGAAACATTTAGTAACAAAATTTTCGTTGCCCTCTAACTCCGCATATATTTAGAATGCTGTTATGAGAAATATGTATATTTAATATTTAAGTGGCCTGAATTAGTTATGCAACAAACCCTTCAAAACCCTATTAGCTGCTACGGAATTGGGATGCACTCAGGGAAAAAAACACAGGTGACTTTAAAACCAGCACCTGCTAATACTGGTGTAGTATTTATACGCACAGACATTTCTCAAATCGATAACAGAGTATTTGCTCAGTATGATAATGTATGCGATACGACATTATCAACATCTATCAAAAATATTGCTGGTACACAAATCTCAACTATTGAACATCTAATGGCAGCCATTTGGGGATGCGGCGTTGATAACATTATTGTAGAAATAGACGGGCCTGAAGTACCAATAATGGATGGCAGCAGCAAGCCATTTGTTTTTATGATAGAATACGCAGGTATAAAGGTACAAAACGCACTCAAAAAGCACTTAAAACTTCTTAAAGAAATCCATGTTACAGATAATGGTTGCGACCTTTTTGCGCATCCTAATGAAGAATTACAGATAGACTTATCAATTGATTTTGCATGCCCAGTAATAGGAAAGCAACAACATAGCCTTAATGAGACACAAAATTTTCGAGATGAAATAGCCGATTCAAGAACTTTCGGTTTCTTACATGAGTTAGACTATTTACAAAGCAAAGGGCTTGCTAAAGGTGCATCACTTGATAATGCCATTGGGATTGACAAAGATATTATTCTAAATCACGACGGTCTAAGGCACGACAACGAATTTGTGCGCCATAAGATGCTTGACCTAATTGGCGATCTTTTCAATGCTGGTGGTAGCTTTGTTGGAAAAGTAAACGGTCATAAAACAAGCCATGCATTAAACAACAAATTTCTACATAAGATATTTGAAGACCCCTATGCATATCAATGGATTGAAGACAAATAAAACTATAGAGCTTCTTGATTTCTTCACATCAAAAAAATAAGCTAATGCAGAGATTAAATTTTCTTGAAACTCATACGTTTAGTGCTAACCTTAATTAACTCAGGTACTATTAACCTAAATAACTAAGGGAAAATCAAGTAATGTCAAAAACAAACTATGAAGTGTTAGAAGAAAACAAAGCTAGTGTTGTTCAATTTGCTGATGGCATAAAATTCAAACCCGCACCAGGTCAAAGGGCGTTAGCTGCAAAATATGCAGATGTACAAACCATGGTTGCAAACGGTGATCTTAGCACTGCTATCAAAAAATTGGATGAAATAAAGGATAACAAGATCGGAATTGTCTGGCATGAAAGCAATGATCTTGGCAATGGAACAAAAGCATTGGTCCGAGATGCAAGAGGTGCTACAGATAATCTTGATACTCTAAAAAATGATGCAGGCGAAAAATATGGAATGCAAATTTTAAATGGAGTACGCTCTGGCATGCAACTCCTTGATCAAGCCGGTTTAGAACCAGAACAACTGGAAGCTGCAAAACAAAAATTAATGCATGTAGCAACTAGAGCTGTAGCGAACCCATCAGAGCTTAATAGCGATAGAGTAAAGACATTTAATACTCAAATAATACACACCCTTGAACAAACCGGAATTGGAACAGATATCTCGGTGGCCGATCAACTAAATTTTGCGAAAGAAACCGCGAATTTACATGATGATCATAGACATGTTGTCACGCTTACCTCGGCAGAAGACAACCTTGGCCAGAAGCACACAGTTATGGAAGCAGAAATAATGCTGAATGGCCTAACTGAAACTCAAAAAGAGCAATATGAAGTAATCGCTGCTTCAAAACCTGGTTCTCCTTCTGGTGTTGAATGGTTTGACAAAATGCCACAACATAAACAAAACCTACTGCGTGACGCAGCTCCAGGTATTGCTTCTGGTAAAAAAATAATCCCTACTCAATTACTAGGAGATGCCGTTGGCCTGAGAAATGCCTATCAAAAAGTTACTGCAATAAAAGGCCCTGACCAAGTCAAATCTAAAATTTTGTCGGAGACTCTTCATTGCGGAGCACCAGCAACAAAAATTAAAGTCGTTAATAAAGAAGCAAGGCAGCAAATCGTTGATGAAAACATCAAACAACTACAAAGTTTTGCTCCTCCAGGTGAAAAATTAAACCTAAATATTCTTAATAGTAAGACACCACGTAATGCGCGGGGTGAAAACTTCATTTTTGATCAGGTTAAAAAAGGAGGAAAAAATGTTGGTACATCTGTATCTGCATCACCAATAAACAGATGGCGCTTACTAGGGGGTGGTCGAGATACTAGCCAGTTTAAAGATAATTTAAGTAAAATTGGTGGAGATTTACAAGATAAACCAGAACTTGAAAATGTTGCAAAACACCTTAAAAAAGGAACCTCTATTTTTGCAAAATTGGCAGAGCGCATAACATTTGGGGCCTATAAAAGCACAGAGACAAAAGCAAAAAAAGAGCTTGAAGCGCTAAGCAAAAGCAATCCAGATTTAGCACGTGATCTTGGTGTTGCAGTAGAATCTCGAAATCTCGCAGATTCATCCACTTTATTTGCAAATTCACAAAATGTGAATCTTGAACTTACATCAAAAATGAATATTGTAAGAAATTCTGTCAAACATGGCCCTCTAACTAGCGCCTTAAAGCCAGAAACTGTTAAAGAATATCCAAATGACGTAAACTTCTGTAAAAGTGGTAAAGATAGAACGGGTTACGTACAAATGAAAAATTCACAAAGGGTAGTTGCAAATCATTTAGGTATAGATCCTCAATCAAAGCGTGGGCAACAAAACTTCTCAAAACAAGTAGCTGGCGGACACACCCAGGAAATGGCAGGAATTCAAGGAGGAACAACTGGTTGCCACTCAATCAAAACCAACCCCGAATTTGGACTAAATAAGGAAGATAAAATTGCAAACAAAATAGTAAACCAAAAATCATCACACTTTAACAGTAAAATTAAAACCGTTAAAAAGGAAAAAAAGGCAACAGCCATAGTCGAAAGATTCGAACAATCCTGTAAAACCGCCCCTAGATACCACACGACTACTAGTAAAACTCGCCCTAGGTCGAATGCAATCACGTCAGAGCATACAACAGATACTCCTACACAGCGCCCAAGAGCAAATGCAGTTGGACCAAAATCTAAAGCAGCAAGAATAGCTGCGAGCATGAGAAAAAATAAACTAAGCACTTCTGTGACTAAGGCCAGCTCATCCCCCCCTGGAAAACCTCCAGCAAACAAAGGAACTGGACGTGGAGTATAGTGAATAAAATTTCTAGAATATTACTAGCTAAAAGATAAGAAATTAAAAGCTTAATAAATTATACTCTGTATTAAACCTTGATTTAGTAGGGATTTTTGATATAATCGCCGGTATAATTTTTTATATTACATAAGTTACATGGCAAAAGAAGAACTAATTGAATTTGATGGTGAAGTGCTTGAACTACTTCCAAATGCACATTTTAGAGTAAAACTTGAGAATGATCACGAGATCATAGCTCATACATCAGGCAGAATGCGCAAAAATCGTATCCGCATCCTAGCAGGAGATAAAGTTAGGGTAGAAATGACGCCTTATGATTTATCAAAAGGCCGTGTTATATTACGTCATTAGGATCTATGAAACTTCCTATTATTTTAGCATCCGCATCACCTGCAAGACTAAGGCTTTTAAGGCAAATTGGCATCACTCCCGACCAAGTCCTTCCTTCTGATATAGACGAGACAGAACAACCTCAAGAATCTCCAAGAAAACTTGCTGAAAGATTAGCACTTGGCAAGGCAACAGCAATTGCAAACACTATCGACAAAGGAATTATAATTGGCGCAGATACTGTACCAGTTGCTGGAAGATCCATAATGAGGAAAGCAGCAACACAAGATGATATTAGAAAAAGTATGGAGCTACTTTCAAATAGAAGGCATCGTATCTATACTGGCGTATGTGTCATTAAAAAGGATACCTCGGAATATAAAGTATTAAATAGAGTAGTCAAATCAACACTTAAATTTAAAAAACTGTCAAAAACTGAAATTGATTATTATTGCACCTTGGAAGAAGGAATTGGTAATGCAGGAGGCTACACAGTGCAGGGTTATGCAGAATCGTATATTTCATTTCTATCAGGATCATTCTCAAACATAGTAGGTCTCCCTTTATTTGAAACTATAAACATGCTAAATAGCGTTGGTTTTTACGTTCATTGCAAATAAATATTACTTTCCAGATTAAATTATTTTTTTATTAATAGACATTTGCTAATCATTGCTTTTTCAAGGCAAATTTGATATACAGTTATTTGTTTTATAGTCGTTCTAAATTTTGTTATCTAGTTTTAGGAATAGAGCTAATGTACAAAATAGATTTTTTATGCGGCCGTGGCGGAATTGGTAGACGCGCAACGTTGAGGTCGTTGTTCCCTATTTTGGGAGTGGAAGTTCAAATCTTCTCGGCCGCACCACTAAATGACTATCTGGCACTAGCTGGCAAAAATAGAAAGAAAATGAATTTATATTTTGTTTGAATGATTCATTTATCTCAGCAAAATATAAGTTTATTTACAGTCAAAAGCGTTAAAATAGCAACTTTTCTATCTTTGCAGCAATTGCCTATAACTCAAGTTAGAGCTAATTAAATAGTGAGAGAGTTTACGCAGAAACAAAATAATAATTACTATTTTACTATAAAATCTAGGCTCGATTGGTATTAAGCCTTATAATAGCTAAACCAGAACATGCAACTAAGTTTGCTTTATAATTAATTGAAGGAGCTCTGATGTTAGACAAGCAGAATACTATACAACCTGATCGCCAGGATATGCTTGAAGAACAGTTTGAGCATATAACCTACCTTCTTAATAATGATAAGACTGATAATGCACTTGAACTACTGCTTGATCTTCACTATGCAGATCTTGCTGATTTTATTGATAATGCAAGCAAGAAACATTATCACGTCATTCTACCAAATATAGCCGACAAAATTAATCCAGAGTTCTTAGCCTGCTTAGGTGATGGTAATAAGCAGAGAGCTATTGAAGCATTAGGGATTACTAAAAGTGCAAAATTAATAAATAAGCTTGATATTGAAGACGGGGTCGAAGTTATTGACGATTTAGACTTAGATCTAAAAAAAGCAATAATTGGTAAGCTTAAGGCCGTAAAACGCAAACAAATACTCGAAGGTTTCAAATACCCCGAAAATACCGCAGGTCGTATATTAGAAAAAGACTTCGTATCATTCAAGCAACATTGGACAGCTGGCCAGGCAATTGACTACATTAGAAGAAGTAATATAGAAGCTGATTTTCATGCCGCAATTATTGTAAACACACGGTTTCGCCCTGTTGGCACGCTGCTTCTTAGCACCCTTCTTAAGAGCCCAAGAAACACTCTTATTGAAGACTTAATGAATAAAGAGTTTAAAATCGCTGAAACACAGACAGAGATTGATGAACTTGCTTTTATATTTAAACAATATGCTTTAACAATAGTTCCTGTAACTAACAAGCAGGGCAAACTTGTTGGAAGTATATCAATTGATAATATGATCTACATTATTGAAGAACAGACAGAAACTGAGTTCATGCATCTTGGTGGCATTAATAATAGTGATATTTTCTCCAACCTATTTGCGGCAGCAAAACACCGGTTCCCGTGGTTATTTGTTAATCTGGTTACAGCATGTCTTACTTCACTTGTAATTAATCAGTTTAGCGACACAATTGCAAAATTAGTTACACTTGCGACAATCATGCCTATTGTAGCCTCAATGGGAGGTAATGCTGGCACACAAACTATGACTGTGACCGTACGTGCCCTTGCAAATCGTGAAATAACGAATTCAAACACTAGACGGGTAATTTCCAAAGAAATTTCTCTTTGTATGCTAAACGGAGCATTACTAGCTATAATTGGAATTATTCTTACATATCTTTTATTTGCAGACGTTAATCTAAGCATAATTTTTGCATGCGCTGTACTGATCAATTTTGTAATAGCTGGACTTCTTGGCTCTAGTATTCCAATTTTATTAAATCATTTTGATATTGATCCAGCAGCTGCATCTGGAGTATTCTTAACCGCTTGCACTGATGCAATAGGATTTTTCAGCTTTTTGGGATTAGCCTACTTCTTTCTGGTATAATTTGCATAAAAAACAACCAAACAAAAGCATAAAAAGCTTCTGATAAAAGGTTAACTAGTCTATAATTATAGTGATTAAAGTGTAGATTATAGTAATTTTAAAAAAGATAAGTTCATGAGCTATGAATTATTTATTGCCTTTTTTTCAGCCAGCAGTTTTATTACTTTCCTGCCGGGCCCTACTGTATTGCTAATTGTACATTATGCACTACAATATGGTCGGTGGTCTGGAAGATATTCTATACCCGCTACAATACTTGGTGATGTGACTGCACTAGCTTTAGCTTTTGCTGGACTTGGAGCAATTTTAAACTTATTTCCAGAATGGTTTTTTGTATTAAAAACAGCTGGAGGAATTTATATGATTATTCTTGGTTTAATTGGACTTCGCAGCAATACGACAATAGCACAAGAAAATACATCTGATGCAAAACCACCAGGAAGAACTGTTTTCATGCATGTATTTCTAGTTACGGCTTTCAACCCGAAAACAATCATTTTCTTTTTAGCATTTTTTCCACTATTTATAGACCCAACACTAAACACTACTAAGCAAATGCTTATAATGGGAACAATTTTTATTGCTCTTGGCGCAATTGGAGCAGTTATTTATGATTTTGCAGCAGCTAAAATCAGCATTTGGGTTAAAAGATTCTCTAGTTCCAGAATAATTCATATCACAACCGCAATAATACTATGTGGACTTGGCTTGACTACTATCTTTTTGTAAAAAATATTGATGGTATGACTCAAGCTATAAATATCGATAATTAGAGATTTTTTGAGTTAAAGTACATATAGATCTTGCATGAATTTCTTATCCTCTTATTATTTAGGCTCTAATTTCTGGTAAATTTAAGAAGGGTAAGTCTATGAGAAAAATCATTATATCTGGAATGATAGGTAATGCATTAGAATGGTACGACTACGCACTATATGCTCAGTTCGCTTATATTATTGGTTTAAAGTTTTTTCCTGAAACCGAATTCGTTGAAATCTTAACATTTGCAGTATTTGCAGCTGGTTTTGTTATCCGACCAATTGGTGGTATTATATTTGGTTATATTGGTGATCGTATGGGACGCAGATTAGCATTAGTACTTGGAATTATACTAATGGCAGTTCCTACCGCTGGCATTGGCTTGCTACCTTCATACGAAGCAATTGGAATTGCAGCCCCACTCATTCTTACATTTATTAGATTGGTCCAAGGGCTATCACTTGGAGGAGAATTTAGTGGTTGTATAGCATATATAGTTGAACACGCTCCTGAAGACAAAAGAGGCTTAGCTGGCAGTGCATCATTTGTTAGTATGTGTCTTGGAATGCTTATGGGTCTTATAGTTGCACAAGCCTTCACTTATTTTCTTTCAGAAGAAGATTTAATGTCTTGGGGATGGAGGATACCATTTATATTTGGATTATTTATTGGTCTAGTTGGTTTATATATACGCTCTCACCTAGCTGAAAGCCCAATTTATCTTGCCGCAAAAGCTCAAGGCTCTCTGTCACGAACACCTTTGCGTGAAACTATTACAAAATATTGGCGTGAAATACTAATAGCAATTGCTGTTTATATAAATGTTACAGCACCATTTTATACTGCTACAGTGTTCATCAAGAGATATATGACGAATCTTGGGTATGAGCAAACTCAAGGAGCCCTAACTTGTAGTATTATACTAGTAACTATGTCCATTATGTTTCCAATCTCTGCATATGTCTCGGATAAAATTGGCAGAAAACCCCTAATAGTATGGTCTAGCATTGCGCTAGTAGTTTCTATCTATCCTATTTTCTTAGCTTTGCACACAATGAACTATACGCTAGCTATATTGTCACAGATTGTTTTCTCTGCTATAGTGGGCATCTATATGGGACCAGTTCCAACGTTACTTGTTGAGCTATTCCCTACTAGAGTTAGATTTACAGGTGTTGCAATCTCATATAATTTAAGTGCAGCTGTTTTTGGTGGTACTGCCCCAATGGTAGGCGCAGCATTATATAAAATAACAGGAGAGCAAATTTCGCTAGCATATTATCTCACAAGCCTTGCTGTGTTTTGCCTAGGAACACTGTATTTCTATAAAGAAACTTATAGAAACAATTTATCGGATGATATAGTCCATGAGTAAAGAAATATTTGAAGTTCCAGGAGAAGAGAACAAGGTTTTAATGCATTCATGCTGTGCACCATGTTCTGGCCCCTTAATAGAAAAAATGGCAGAATCAGGAATCGATTTAACCATTTTTTTCTATAATCCAAATATTCATCCAAAAAAGGAATACGTGCTGCGTAAAAAGGAAAATATCCGCTATGCTGAAAAACTTGGACTAGACTTCGTCGATGCAGATTACGACGTTCAAAATTGGTTTACTCGTGCAAAAGGCATGGAAAATGAACCAGAACGCGGCACTCGTTGTACTATGTGCTTTGATATGCGTTTTGAACGCACAGCTCTTTATGCTTATGAAAATGATTTTAAGGTCATAACTAGTTCTCTTGGTATTTCTCGCTGGAAAAATATGCAACAAATTAATGATTGCGGTATAAAAGCTGCTTCACATTATGATGGTGTAAAATACTGGACATATAACTGGCGAAAAGATGGTGGTGGAGCTCGTATGTATGAACTAGCAAAAGAAGAAGAATTCTATAAACAAGAATATTGTGGCTGCATATACTCCCTCAGAGATACTAATAACTGGCGTAAGCAAAACAACCGCGAAGAAATCGCTATTGGCGAAGAGTTTTATAGTAATAAAATCCAATGAAACTAACTAATAAAGAATAATTGTTGCTAATCTCCACTAGACTCACTTGCACTCCCCGAAAGCTCAATCAACTCCTCGGAAATTTCTAAATTAACTTCACCAGACGCAGCTATTATAAGCTTGCTTACTAACCTTAAATCATACAATGAAGTACCTGACTGGTATGTAGTATAATCACTAGAAGATAGAACTATAGCTCCACCATCTCTTGGCAAAAAATATGCTTCTTTTCCATAAATCCTAGACCAAAACCCAGGGTCTTCAGACTCCTCATCACTTTCAGATTCCTCATCACTCTTAGAAACCTCTTTTTCCTTATAGTCATCTTCATGCTTTCTTTCGCTTAAATCATCATGTACTGATCTTTTCATCCCCCCCTCCCAATAAACTATATACAAAATATCTTAATTGGCATCTACTTCATCATGCACTTCTCCTGCAATTAATCTCTCTAAACAAGTAATAGGAAGTTCTGCATTCCCAGCTGGAGTAGGAAATATTATCATTTCTTCTTTAGGTAATTCAAATTTATGTAAATTAATTCCCTCTTGCTCATTAGCATCTATGAGTTCTCCAGAATCAGCATCTATTTTAATTTTTGCTGTACCTGCAGGTGTTGGAAAATCAATAGTTTCGATCTTTTTTTTATATTTCATAATTGCCCCCAGAATAGCTTTTCTTTACAACTTAAATTAATGCTATATATCAACTTCTACAAAACCCTAACTAATAGTATTGCACTTTTTCATTGTATTTGCCATTGTTAATCACTATAAAATTATCCTAAATTAGTTAGGAGTATAGTGTTATAAACGGTTGGCTAAACATATATAAACCAAGAGGTATTAGCTCTGCAAAAGCAGTTGCTATAGTTAAGCGCTCATTCAAACCAAGCAAAGTTGGACACACGGGTACTCTCGACTTAGAAGCGGAAGGCGTACTACCACTTGCCATTGGCGAAGCAACAAAACTTGTTAATATCCTAATTGACGCTAAAAAACAATATGCTTTTACCGTACAATTTGGTGCAAAAACTAATACAGCAGATAGCGCAGGAAAAATAATAGACACTTCAGAATACATACCAAACAAAAATGAATGTAATGCAGTGTGCAATTCCTTTATCGGCGAAATAGAACAAACTCCACCCGCATATAGTGCATTAAAGATTAATGGGAAACGTGCTTACAAACTTGCAAGAGAAGGTAATGAAGTAAAATTAGCTAAAAGAAGAGTTAATATTTTCAATTTAGAATGCATAGATTACGATGCTAAAAACAAGACTGCGAGCTATATATGTGACTGTTCTAAAGGCACCTATATACGCACGCTAGCAGAAGATATTTCTTTATCCTTGCAAAGTTTAGGATTTGTGGTAGAATTACGGCGCTTAAAGGTAGGAATGTTTACAAGTGATAATGCTTTAGATATTACTAGCCTGGAAGATAAAGATTTTGAAGAGGTAAAAAATACTCTTCATAGTCAATGCTTGAAGATTGAAGCAGTGCTAGACGACATCCCGGTACTAGATGCAACGAACGAACAAGTTCAGAAAATTCGCTTTGGACAGAAATGTCACTTTGATAAAGATCAAAATTGTGAATTAATTTGGATTAGATGCGATAGTAAAATCGTAGCGATCGGAAGCTTGCAGCAAAATAACTTCAAATCATCAAGAGTTTTTAACATATAATTATGGAGAATGATGATGTCGATAACACAAGAGCGTAAAACAGCGCTAATTGAAGAATACGCAACAGCGAAAAATGATACTGGATCTGTAGAAGTACAATGCGCGGTTCTTACTGAAAGAATCAAAAATTTAACAGACCATCTAAAAGATAATCATAAAGATTACTCCTCTAGACGAGGCCTATTAATGCTTGTAGGACGCAGACGTAGACTCCTTGCATACTTAAAAAAGC
Source organism: Rickettsiaceae bacterium (assembly GCA_023301685.1). GTDB lineage: Bacteria > Pseudomonadota > Alphaproteobacteria > Rickettsiales > Rickettsiaceae > Megaera_A. Next base: position 7,309 of record JALZUG010000002.1, on the reverse strand, counting down.
AGAGTCTAGACAGATATGTCACCTTAATCAATAAATTAGGTCTTAGAAAGTAGCATAAACAAGATGGCGGACTTCACAATGAGTCCGCCTTTTTGCTTTTATATATACTAACCAATATCTCCTCGCTTTATAATTTCTTTTTTCAATTTTCATGCTAAGCTCTATATCGATATAAATTAGAAAAAGAAATTAATTAAAAATATAATAAAATTTAGGTAAAAATTTGATGTTTAATGAAATAATAAAAAATACAGAATGGAACAGCGAGACACTTGAACTTTCAACTGGTAAATTTGCAAGACAAGCAGATGGAGCCGTAATGATAAGAATGGGTGACTCTGCAGTTCTTTGTACTTCAGTAAGTGCAAAAGAAGCTAAAGAAGGAATGAATTTCTTCCCACTAACGGTAAATTATCAAGAAAAGGCATATGCCGCTGGAAAAATTCCAGGAGGTTTCTTTAAGAGAGAAACTGGAAGAAGCGAGAAGGAAACTCTTGTTTCAAGGCTAATTGATAGACCGATTAGACCACTATTTCACTCGGGATTCTTCAATGAAACGCAAGTGTTATGTAACGTGCACTCACTAGATGCAAGAGGAAATACAGACATTTTAGCACTAATTGGTGCATCAGCAGCGCTTGCAATCTCTGGCGTACCATTTATGGAAATTGTTGCTGCAAGCCGTGTTGGAATGGTAGACGGTCAACTTATCTTAAATCCAACCCCCGAGCAGCTTGCAGAGAGTCAACTAGACTTAGTAGTCGCCGGAACAAAAGATTCAGTGATGATGGTTGAGTCTGAAGCAGATTTTCTTACAGAAAGCCAAATGCTTGAAGCTGTAAAATTCGGTCATGAAGGCTTCCAACCTGTAATAAAATTGATTGAAGAGCTCAAAGCTGATGCTGGAAAACCTGCTTGGGAAACAACTGACATATTCCCAGAAATTCTTAAAGATGAAATAAGAGATTTAACAAAAAACGATATTACTGCTGCATTTGCAATGAAAGCAAAAAAAGACAGGTATGGCGCAATTGATGCAATAACAACTGCAATGAGAGAACGCTTTACTGCAGATGAACAATATACTGAAATGCAAGTTGACTTTGCTTTATCAGATGTAAAAGCAGAAGTCCTGCGTGCTGATACACTTGCAAAACAAACAAGAATAGACGGAAGAAATCCTGATGAAGTTAGAGATATAAAATGTGAAGTATCTCTGTTTAAGAGCACACACGGTTCATCACTGTTTACTAGAGGTGAAACACAAGGTTTAGTATCAACAACACTTGGAACTGGTCAAGATGAGCAGATCATTGATAATATTGAAGGCGAATATAAAGAAAATTTCTTACTTAACTATATTTTTCCACAATATTCAGTCGGTGAAGTTGGCCCAATGCGTGCTCCAAGTCGACGTGAAATTGGCCATGGTAAATTAGCTTGGATAGCTCTTAAGCGTACTCTACCATCAAAAGCAGACTTCCCATATACAATTAGAGTTGTTTCAGAAATAACTGAATCAAATGGTTCATCTTCTATGGCTACCGTTTGCGGTGGATCAATGTCTATGATGGATGCTGGTATTCCGCTAAAAGCTCCTATCTCAGGTATTGCAATGGGCTTAATTAAGGAAGGTGACGAATTTATGGTCCTTTCTGATATTATTGCCGATGAAGATCACCTTGGAGATATGGATTTTAAAGTAGCTGGAAGTAGCGATGGCGTAACTGCTCTACAGATGGACATCAAAGTTGCAGGTATTACTTTCGAGATTATGGAAAAAGCTTTAGATCAAGCAAAAGGTGGGCGTATTCATATTCTTGGCAAAATGGCTGAAGCTATTGAAACTGCATCCGAAATGAGTGGTAATGCTCCAATGATTGAATCCTTTATGGTTAATAAGGATAAAATCCGTGAAATTATAGGCCCTGGAGGCAAGGTTATTCGTGAAATTTGCGATACAACGGGTGCTAAAATTGATATCACAGACGAAGGTCAAGTATCAGTGTCTGCTGTTGGAAAAGACAAGCTGGATGCTGCAATTGCTAGAGTAAAAGAAATAGCAATTGATCCTGAAGTTGGTGATGTATTTGAAGGCACAGTTGTCAAAATCTTGGATGCTGGAGCATTTGTGAACTACTCAGGTAGCCGTGATGGCTTTGTTCACATCAGTGAAATTGCTAATGAAAGAATTGAAACGGTTGCAAGCGCTCTAAGCGAAGGGCAAAAAGTAAAAGTAAAGCTAATCGGCTTCGATCGAGGCAAAGCTAAACTTACAATCAAGAATGCTGATGTTGAAGGTCTACCTGAAAAAACTCATCAAAAATCTAAAGAAAAATCATCAAGAAAAGATGATTCAAACAAAGAAAGCAATGAAGGCAAAGAAAAGCGAGAAAGCTCAAAAAAATGGAAAAACAATAAAAGTGATTCTTCAGACAAAAAGTCAAATTCTAACGAAGTAACTGAGCGCAAATATTTTAATTAAATTTGTGTGCACATAAATCGTATTCTAAAAAACCCTTTCGAGAATAAATGTTTCCGGAAGGGTTTTTACATATTCCTTAACAACTATAAATATTTTTAACCTTGAGGTTCAAGCAATAGGCAGATAATCATCTTACTTTATACAAATCTTCTTGACATAAAAGTATATATTTGTTAATATTTTGGCTTTAGTCAAATATTCTGAGGAAAGCATGAAATCTTTTTTACCAAAAGCATCCAGCGCATTAACAACTACTATACTGACTGCAACTCTTACTCTTTCACCCGTAGCAAGAGCGGGAGAATCTATTTACGAATATCATCCATCTGCTGAATTAACTACAAAGTTTAGTAAAGGAAGAAATATTGGTGAATTAAACTATATGCAACCTTTTTTGGCAAATGACAACCATCTGCCAATCCTTGATTTAAAACTCAAATTGGATAACCAAAAGAGTAAGGAAATAAACTTAGGTCTAGTATATAGATATAATTATGATGATAAGGCAATACTCGGAACATATGCATATTTCGACCACAGACGCACTGGATCAAACTTTTCTATAAATGGTTTAACTGCTGGTATTGAAGTCTTGAGTAAGTATATTGATGCTAGGGCAAATATCTATATACCGCAGAATAAAAGAAAAAAACTAGCTCACAACAGCAAAAAGAGCGTTGAAATAAAAGGAACATCAATATTTGCAATCTCAGGTGGTCACAAATATGAATCAGCCCTAAGAGGTTATGATATAGAAGTTGGTACACCTCTATTTGCTTTCTCAGACTCACTAAATGAAACATTTGGAACAAAAGTCTATGCAGCTAGATATAGCTTTACTGCAAAAAATGTTAAGCCAATAGTTGGAACAAGATTCAGAATTGAACAAGATCTTGGAAAAATATGGGCTGGTGACAATAGCTATAAATTTCATGTCAGTGCAGAAACACAATTTGATAAGGTAAGGAAGCGTCAAAATTTTATTGGCCTTGGTGTAAAAGTTGCATTTAACGATAAGAAAAACTCATATAAAAAGAAACAATCAGGATTAAGACACAGAATGATGGAAACAGTTATTCGAGATGTTGATATCGTGACTGAGAGCGTTACTGAAGCCCCTACTGCCCATAATTTCTATATGGGAGGCAAAGAAATCAAAAAGATTTACTATGTTGGAAGTGCAAGCGGTGGATATTCTGGAGATGGAACAAAAGAGAACCCTATGTCACTTGAGCAAATGAACTCTGTGAATTGCGATAATGCAGTTATCGTTGTAACGTCGATTGATCCTGGCAAAGGCGGAACAGCAATTTCTCGCCATGATTATGCAAAAATCAAAGAAATGCCTCAAGTTCTAAACGGTAAAGAAAATGTTGTATTGTCAACAACTGGAGCCGATAAAGTATCTATAGCTGTCAATGGTGAGAATGGAATATCAATTACAGCCGCTGACAAACAAAATACAAAAATTATTGTTGAAAATAATCAAATATCTAAGATAGGACCTAAGAGTAGTGGGAAAGCTTCAACTATTCAGCTACTAGAGCCAGAAACTACACAAACAGTTGAAACTCAGATTGAAACTGCAAGAGTAGAATATCAGGCAGCAAGCGACTTGCAAGAATTAATTATCAATACTGCTCAAACAGAAATAGCTGAAATTCAAGAAGAAATGCCAGTAGCTGATAGAGAAATTCTAAATCAAACTGTCAGGAATATTGCTGAAGAAGTGGTAAACCAAATACTTGATGAAGAACCGCACGAAGAAGAATTAGCTCTTCAACCACAAGGTACGTTCAAATCTGGAGTCGACAGAAATACACTTTCACCAGCACAAAAAGCGCTTTATGACCTTATAACAAACTGCGCAGTAACACTAAAAACTGATGACATAGCCAACAACTATGTTATCAGACAAGCTCAATACGATAAAGTAGCTGGTATTATTCAAGTTAACCCAGGAACCGCTTTAAACGATATCAAGATCCTAATCCAGAATGATATTACCATCGTAGACAAGGATATTCACAAAGATTTAGCTGAAAAAATCATGAAATTTGATGGTAATGTAGGAGCAAATGTAGATGGTCTTGGAGGACAGCAAGGTATTGGAGCAGGTCATACAGGACCTAAAGATATTACAAGCGCCGCATCATTGGAAAAACTAAGAGCTACGTATGGAATTCTTGATGGAGATAAAGCATTAGAATTAGCTCAAAATATTGTTATCAGAGTAGTTAAAGATAATATTCCAGCAATTGGCCTTAATGTAGCTGGAATTTCACTTGGTCACAGAGATACAGCAGCCACTGCTGAATATAAAGCAGCTGCCAAACTTTATCTTGATAACGTAAGGCCACCTGAAGGAGGCGAAAATCCTCAAGAAAAAGCAACTAGAGAAGGACGTAAAAATACAGCAATAGCAACTATTAAAAAGGAAATAAAATCTTCGTTGACTGCTGTTAACAATAATATGGCAGCCTATAGAGCTTTGTATCGCGCTGAAACTGCTGTTGGTCAAGTGTTCACAGAAGAAGTGCTAGGAAGATATAACGATAAAGAAATGCTTGCATATGCTATTTTAGCAAATCTTGATGTTAAAGAAATTCAGAAAAATTTACAAATAGCTGGAAAGCCTTTAACTCCTTCGAATATCTGGGCAAGTCAGCAAGAAAACATTCAAGGATTGATTGTACAATTAGGAAGGGGTCAGAGAGCCTATAATATGGATCATAATTATGGTACTATTGACATTGGAGGTATAGGAGGTCTATATCCACCAATGGGAGAAGACGGCCATCAAGGCAACCGCCCACTTGCTGATAATATATCATGTGCACACGGATATTGCGTAAGAATCGTAGACAGCATGCAGCACCATAGTTTTGTAAATCTAAGTGATGCTTCACCTGCAAGTTTTTCCAACGAGTTTTCGAATGCTGTTAAGCAAAAAACTGATCTACTAAACCCTCAACAACAAGATAGTATTGGCAACTGGCGGGACAATCTAGCAGATGCTGAAGTAACTACTACATTTAATGGTGATAGATCTGTTACTTTCTCTACTCCAGCACATGATGATCAAGTAGATTTACCGGTTCATTATAAAACTATTTTGACAGATGTAGCTGCAGAAATGGATTCAAGATATAATTATGCAAATCCAAATCACAAACTACAATTAGTTAAAAAGAATGCTGCAGTAAATGTATTTAAATTTACTCAGTTCTTAAACTTAGGATTTTAATAAAAAAAGAGCGAGGCTTTTAACATGCCTCGCTCTTTTTAAATAAGTTTTTTTAATTTATAAAACTATTTTACTTCAGAATCTACAATAATTGCATCCATACCTTCTATAGCAAGAACAATTTTAAAACTTTCGCCAGGATTTAGTTTTCTTTTTAAGTCAAAAAGCATAATATGAATACCACCTGGAGCCAAAGAAATCGTACTATTAGCAGGCACAACTATTTTGTCAACTGATGTCATTCTGCTTACACCTTTTTCATCAACAAAACTCTTATGCAACTCTACATTATTTGCAACAGTTGCAGCTGATGCACCCAAGATTGTAATTTGCTTATCTGTTGGGTTATTAATTGACATATAAGCAGCTGAATTATTATTTGATGATAATGATGCACGAGCCCAAGCTGCTGATACTTCTAAAGTATCCTCACCCTCATCCTCTGCATCCATTTCTTCATCACTATCTTCTGAATCAGAATCCTCACTCTCTGATGTTGCACCAGTATCAGCATTCTGCGTGCTTGTTGCACTTGGTGTACTTGTTTGAGTCCCTGCTATTGCAACATTAACAAAAGCAAAGAACGCTAAACTAATAATAAAAATAATATTCTTAAGCATGTATATTTCTCCAAAAATTAAACATTTATAGATTCTTGCACAAATAAATATGCTATTCAAATAAAAACCAAATAGACGCAATATTTATTGAAGTAATTATTTAAATCATAGGACCATAGATCACTACAACAACTCCATCAATAGTTGAACAAATTATATCTTATTCAATTTCTTAACAAAAACCATAAAATATATTCATAAATTTACCGAATCTAGATTGACAATTAAATGAAATTATTTTAATACTACAAACTCAATTTAAATTAAAATATTTTTACTATGGCTAAAACAAAAATTTATAATTATAACCCTTTTTCAAAACAATTAATGGACCTTATTGGTGGCGTATATTCAAAAAATGTAAAAGTTGCCAGTACGAGCTTTGATGAATTAGTTGATTACTTCAAAACAGATTCAGCAACTAGTGCTGAAGTAAATTGTCTGATAATGACTAATGCAAACTATATTGTAAAATTACTAGGTGATTTAAGTGATCAACCTGGACCACACGAACTACTTCGCTCTACTGTTGGAAAGGTAGTGATTGATGGTTTATCAGTATCTTTTGAAGAAGATGGTGTAGATATTACAGGAGATTTACCTGAATCTATATAATAAATTACATCTTGAATAAGACGTAAACAAACAACCCCTTGCTCTCCAGTCTTGGGGTTTTTTTTATATATCAAACTCTACTCCTTGCCTTGCTCTTTATATAGCAAGCTATAGATTTTAGAACTTCTGAGTAATCCGCTATGTTTGCCGCGACTGGCAAGAGTACCTTGATTAATAACAAAAATCTCATCAGCATTCTCAATTGAAGAAACTCTATGAGCAATTGATATTATTGTTTTTCCCTTCAGCGCTGACCCGATATTCTTCAAAATCTTCTTTTCACTATCATTGTCAAGCGCGCTTGTTGCTTCGTCTAACATCAAAATCTCTGGTTTATAAAGC
>JALZUG010000001.1 GCA_023301685.1 Rickettsiaceae bacterium | reverse complement strand
AACAATCAATTTTTCTATTTAAAATAAATATTTAGTCACTCTAAATAGGAATGACTCTACATTTCTTGCCCCTATAAACTGATGACAGAGTTCAAGCCATAAGTGCTTTTTTCTTATTATTTAGGACTTCAATGGGATTATTGTAATTAAACTTTCTAATAGGGCTATAATTTGGTAATTTTTCTATTTCTTTTATTCTGTTCATAGGCAATATGCCTACAGAACACAACCACGATGCTTTGCATCCAATGTGTTTGTTTCAGTGCCTATCAACGCAAATGCATACGCATATTAGTTTAAACCTCGTTGAGGCATACTGCCTACTATATCGGTTAAAACGAATAACTACGAACTACTGTAACTTATAACACTGCGTGTTAACGCTTCTCGTCTTAACCATTTCGTTATCAGTAATATGTTTAAGGTTCGTTTTCTTTGAATAAAACCTTTTCATAACCCCTATTCTTTTTTCTACAGTTCCTTTGTTATTAGAGATATATGGTCTTATGACATATGTTTTTTCAGATTAAATCTTCAGCTATTTTATGATGAAAAGCAACTCTTTACCATTGCAAATGGTATCGTTTTTACACAGCAAGAGCTAAAATTAGTTAGTCTCTTATTCATTTTATCTGTGTTTTTACTTTTATTTGTTTTTTCAATTATTGTTAGTATTGTTGCTCCGTTTGTCATTACTAATAATACTGATTTATAATTACTGCCCATCATCAAATCTACCTCTATAATTTCAGAGCGAGAATGATGGTTTACCTCCTCTGGACGCATTTCTATGCCTACTGTGTCTTTTATTACTCCTCGCTTATCCTTTATATTATTGCACTTTTGCCTTCGCCTTGTATGATGTAGATGCTTATACAGATTTTTATAGCGCGTGTGTTCTCTACGGCTACTATGCTTTTTAGTTCATATCCGTTTATAAATAGTTTTTGGTTCACGCAGGTTTTATTTATTTAGCTAATCTTTTGGATAAGAGTTTTGGACTCCATTTCTAATATTTCATTAATCCAGCAATATGCGTTTCAAGGAGATTAGTCAATTCTATATTTTTATTTCTGTTGACAATTTGTATTGATTAGCTTTTAATGAGCGTGTTCCGAAAAATATTCGCTAGCTCTCCGTCCTCTATTAGCGATATTTTGCTTTAATTATTTATATACAATACTTTTATAAAATCTATTATTTTGTTTATTCGAGCTACACTTTACCTCCCTCTAATAAGGCAGAGATTTGACGCCTTTGCTCCAAGGTAAATTCTTTGTATTGTTTCAGCCAAAATGAATATAATATTTAAAATAGATGGGCTAACCGCATCTATTTTAAATACTCCTCTAAGACTTATAACTTGAACTGAGCTATTTTATATAAATCACATATCTTCTTCTTACCGGGGGTTGCTTTTTAGTATCTACATTTTTTAATATTTTATCTTGGGATATTGCCTTTTACTCTTAGTTTGTTTGATTCATTATTTTTTCCTAGAGTTGATATCCCAGCTTTCCAATGATGTTCTATTTTAGTATCTTTTAGGGATTCTCGAGTGACTTTTATGCGTCAAAACGTTTTCTAATTTATGCGATTTTTTGAAACATTTATTAACAATTATCTTCATAGAGTATACTTTTCCAGGTGCTATTCTGTAGTTTATTTTTAATTAATTTTGAGATTTTAATCAATCCTTATAAGATAGGCTCTACATTAGTTTAAGCTGGTATTCCAATAATAGTGCCTTTCTTACATTTAGCATTTTTTAAGTGATAAAAATATAGAGTTTTCCTAAAGTTAAAGAAGTCTTATCTATAGTTAAACGCTTTCCTTTAAGATTCGAGAATACGTTGACACTTTTATGCGTTGGGCTTATCTTTTGATTGTTTCACTTCATGTTAATTATCACGAAACTTGCGTTGCAATCTTAATCCATTAATTCCATCAAACCTGCTATTGTATTACAGTCATTAGTCTTGGATTTATTAAGTATTTAATAAAAGCATAAAAATCCATATTTATTCATTTTCCTATATTATTAGATTCCATCCTCTTTTCACTGTTTACTTAATATTATTATTTAACCAACTACCACGTTTAATATGCAACTATACATTTCTATGTCGAACTGGAAAATATTAAATATTGGTTTCTTTATCAAAACCGTGAGCAATTATTATTGCAGCAGAAAACTCTTTTAGAATATCTCTTTTCCTTTTAATATAAAGACGGAGAACTTATTTTGTTTAATCGTGTCTTTAATATCAAAATGCGCGCCTAATAATTTAGGTAACAGTATCTTAATATATACTATATGTGAGTCCGTGATGTTTTTTTTTGCCACTTATCAAAGCTATACATATAACTCTAACCTAACTTTTGTTAATGATATTTCATATCCCTGTTTCGACAAATCACTCCAAAAAAAAGCACATAAAGAAATACTTTATGTGCTTTGTAAAGCTGAATTATTTTTGTGTTCCAAAAGCTTATTTATATAAAAATATTTTTAAAGCTTACTTTGCTCACTACTTATTTAACCTCTATGAGATCTAGTTCAAAAATAAGATCAGTATTAGGAGCAATTCCTGCTGGATGTCCTTTTTTACCATACGCTAGATGTGATGGGATAAAAACAGTTATTTGATCTCCTGCTTTCATTTGAGATATAGCTTCTTTAAACCCTGGAATAAGTGACATATTTGGATCATATTTTGCTTCCATAGGAGCATATGCTCCAGCAGCTTTTCTTCGTTCATCAAGCTTTCCTTGGCTTTCTGCTACATCTGCAATACTAGTGTCAAACAATTCTCCGCTTGTAAAATAACCTGTGTAGTTTAATTTAAACTGATCCCCTGTATTCGGTTTTGCGCCATTTCCTTTTTTGTCCCAATATATTGATAATCCACTAGCTAATTTCTCTGCTTTTGGTCTTTTGCTTTCTAGTCGTTTTTTAAATGGTAGAAATGCCTTCGCACTTAGCGCTTCTGATTCTGCATTTTTCTTTTCTAATTTTTTAAGTTCATTAGCAAAGACTGTAGGTGCATCAAAATTCCGAGCTTCAGATCCTTTTCTGATGATAGTAACTTCTTGGATTATTACATCTTTTTTAGGTTTTCCACCTCCTGAGTTATCCATTGCTACTCCAGCAATTCCATCTAATACATCAAACCCTATAACTAACTGTCCCCACACTGTATGGCAGCTTACTCGTCTGCTCGCACAGTTTTTTAAATTACCTGAAGAATCATATCCATCTAAGTGTGGTGTTGCTTTATGTGTGATAAAGAACTGACTTCCATTTGTAGCATAACCCGAATTAGCCATGGAGAGAACTCCAATGGTGTCGTGACGTCGCTTAGGAGTAAGTTCATCGTGAAATTTATATCCAGGATTCCCACTTCCTGTACCTAATGGGTCTCCTCCTTGAATCATGAAATTTTTAATAATACGATGAAATTTCAGACCATTGTAAAAAGGTTTATTAGCATAATTACTATCTACCATAGGGTGAGTCCCTTCTGCCAATGCTACAAAGTTTGCTACCGTAGCAGGGGCATCTTCGTAGTATAATTCGGTAACCATAATTCCTTTGTCTGTTTTAAATTCGGCATATAATCCATTTTTTAAATCTGGATATTTATCATTACATGATAAAAGAGTACATAAAATTGTAATTAATAACATAGTTGTCTTTTTCATTTTTAGTTAAATTTATCTATTGTTTTTTTATATTTAATAGCGTTAGTTCACAGGCAAGAATTGTATTGCTATTTATTTTTTCTTCAAAACCGTAATATCCATATCCTTTGTGCGATGGAAACAAAAATACAATGGACTCTCCTTCTTTCATAATTTTAAGGCCATCTCTTATTCCAGAAATTAATTCTTGATTGCTCTGGTCTATTTTAGTAATTACTATTCCTACTTCTTCTTTGCTAACTAGAGTGTGTCCTTGTAGGTTTTTTAAATGATAAGTAAACTGAGCTAGATCCCCCACTAGTGGAGTAATTGTTGAGTTCAAACTATCTTTATTGGTATAAGTATACCAGAAGCCATCATTAGAAGATAGGTAAGTGTTAAGAGAGTCTCTTTGGATATATTCTTTAATCTTTTTTTCTTCTGCCGATATCAAATCTTTATTACGTTCAATAGACTGGTTGGTATAGCTTCCAGAACTTTTAGTAATAGGTCTTCTTGCTTCTAATTCTTTACAAGAATTAAAAGATATTAAGGCTATTAGTAATATTAAAAATCGATTCATGAGCTGAGTGTTTTATTATAAAGAGGTAAAATATTAATAAATTGTTCTATTGTTTCTTTCATAGATAACAAGCTTCTCCCTCCTGCGGCATTAGTATGACCACCTCCGTCATAATGATTCCTTGCAAATTCATTAACAGAGAAGTCTCCTTTGGAGCGTAGCGACATTTTTATAATACGATCGGCTTTATTCTCTATAAAAATTACTGCAAAAATTATTCCATCTAAAGATAATCCATAATTAACAAAGCCTTCAGTGTCTCCTTTTTGAAAATTATGATCATCTAGCTCCTCTTGAGTTAGAGTAATATATGCCGCTTTATATTCTGGTACAATTTTAAGATTTTTGAGAGCAACACCTAACAGTTGTAGTTTGGAGTAATTATTAGTGTCGTAAATCGAGCGGTGTATTTTTGTGTTATCAGCTCCTTTTTCTATAAGAGACGCAATAACTTTATGTGTAGTTTGTGTGGTAGAAGGGAATCTAAAGGACCCTGTGTCGGTCATAATACCCGTATACAGGCATGTTGCTATAGCTGAGTCTATATCTTGCAAGGCATTTAGTTTGTCTAGAAAATGATATACCATTTCGCAAGTGCTACTCATTGAAGTATCACTGTACGTAATGGTCGCATAATCATCTGGAGATTGATGGTGGTCAATCATAACAAACGATGCTTTGGCTTGTGACAAAACATCTTCCATTTCTCCCGTTCTGGAGAAGTGATTAAAGTCTAATGTAAAGATGAGATCTGCCTGCTGTATTTTTTTTTCGGCTGCTTTCGCGAAAGCATTATAGATTAAAACATCTTCTTGACCAGGCATCCATTTTAAAAAATGCGGATATTCATTAGGAGCGATCACAGTAGAGTCATGTCCCTTTTTTATAAAATATTTATGTAGCGCTAGTGTACTTCCCATAGCATCTCCATCTGGATTTTTATGAGGAATTATTACAATAGATTTTGCTACAGTAAGTAGTTTATTGAGCTTAGTAACGTCACTTATATTCATAGCTCACAAGATACGACTTAGTAATTCGAGAGTTGTGCTAGAGTCTTGTTTTTTTATAAATAAGAAAGATGTTTGTAATGAGTCTGCCGGCATAACATTTTGTTTGCAATAAAAGTATTATTTTTGCGCCCAAATTACTGAGATAAACGGTAATTTAAAATAAACCCTTTTACAGAACTAATTTACAAGGCATGGCAACAAATAGAACATTTACAATGATTAAGCCAGATGGTGTTGAGAATGGACACATCGGAGCAATTTTAGAAAAAATTACAGCAAGTGGTTTTCGCATTGTAGCGATGAAGCTTACTCAAATGACTAAAGCAGATGCAGAAACTTTTTATGCAGTGCATAATGAGCGTCCATTTTTTGGAGAACTTGTAGAGTTTATGACAAGAGGGCCTATAGTAGCTGCAATTTTAGAAAAGGATAATGCAGTAGCAGACTTTAGAACTCTTATAGGAGCTACTAATCCAGAAGAAGCTGCAGAAGGTACTATTAGAGCTCTTTATGCAACTTCAATGGGAGAGAATGCAGTGCACGGTAGTGATAGTGATGAGAATGCGGGAATAGAAGGAGCTTTTCATTTTTCAGGACGTGAGATGTTTTAAATATAAAATCATTTACGGATAAAAAAAGCCACCCTAGGGTGGCT